>CANFNA010000034.1 GCA_947448395.1 Chthoniobacteraceae bacterium | reverse complement strand
GCCTCGACGAATCGTTCTGGAGGCTTGTCCGCTCAGGAATTTGCCCACATCTGGAAATCGAGACTTACACGTTCGATGTCCTGCCACCAGAGGTCCATCCTGGCGACGTCATCCAAAGCATCGCATCCGAATATCGCTGGGTCCTCTCAAATCTCTCAGAGGCGTAACAACTGGGCTGCAGTTCCTTCAATCCGCACGGAAACTCGATAAACCGCTTTGAGTTGGAGAAAGACGTTCCTTGGGACTTTTCAAAAACTGGGATCGGGCGAGCGCCTACCGGAAGACCAAATTCGACTCCGCGCTCCGCGTCTACACGCTGTGGTTTGCAAGCGTCATCCTTTTCTTGATGGCAACGCTCTCCGCTAACGCCGCAGGAGACTATTATACGCTGGCGCTCAAAAGCGACGATACTGCGGTCGCTTGGGGCGATAACGGCTCTGCTCAATCTGACGTGCCAGCGGGGCTGACTGGGGTGACCTCGATCTCTACTGGTAATAATCACACGGCGGTTATTTCGCTGCCTCCTGGTGGTGATTTACGCCCCCGACGCCCTCGCCCGTTTCGATCGCCTCAAACAACGCCAACCCAGCCTTCGCCAAAGCGGGCGACACAGTGACGCTAAGCTTCACCGCACGTCCCCCTCTCCGTCGCTCCAAAAGCACCATTGGAATCCACGCCCTCCATTCTAGGCAGCCAGCCCTAAATACATGCACCCTTAAAAACTTCGCATCGCTTCACTCGAAGCGACCAAATGCACCAACTCCCGCATCCCGTATTTCCGTTTCCCCCACTCGTTCACAATCCGCCGCATTTCCGGCTTATCTTGGATATTCAACGTCCGTCCCAGCGCAAACATCATCATGCGTTCAGCAACGTTATGGGCCATTAGATCCGGATGCTTAATTAAATAATCACGGATATCCTCCGCACTCCGCAAAGCAGTCCCACGGTATTCCCCACTCGAATCGATTTTCAACCCGTTCGCGTAAGTGTTACGGAGGCGCCCGATGGGATCATAGCTTTCCAAGGCAAATCCCAGCGGGTCAATTTTCTGGTGGCATTCCGCACACGCTGCAACTGATCGATGTTTCTCTAACTGCTCCCGAATCGTCGTCGCGCCTCGGATATCCGGCTCTAAAGGCGGTACATCTGGCGGCGGTGACGGCGGTGGCGTTCCAAAAACTTTTTCTAGGAGCCAGACCCCGCGCTTTACTGGGGATGTCTCCACCCCATTTGCGCTCACCGTCAAGATGCTGCCATGACGCAGAAGACCTACCCTCGGAAATTTCGCAGGAAGTACGATGCGGCGCATCTGCTCTCCGAATATTTCTGGTAGACCATAAAGCTGACTCAAACCCTCATTTACATACGTGAAATCTGCATTCACTAAATCCGTGACCGGTCGGTTAGTTCGGATCAACTCTCCAACAAAAGAAAATGTCTCATCCTTCATCGCGGTCTCCAACCGATGGATGTGGTAGATCGGAAAGTCATGCTCCCCAGGCGGCATACTCCCCAACTTATTCAGCCCCAACCATTCTGACGTAAACTGCCGCACCATCCGATCCGCCTTTGGTCCATTTAGCAACCGGTCCACCTCTGCACGAAGGCTTTCAAAAGAAATGCCCTGCGCCGCCCGCGACATTAACACCGTATCCGGTGGACCCGAATTCAAGAAATAGGATAGCCGCGTAACGAACAGAATCGGGTTGATCACTTTCGCCTCCGATTCCGGTTCCGTAAGGAACAGAAACTCACTCGAACAAAGCAGCGCCTTGAAAGCAGGACGCGCCGCCGCTGCATACGTCATCTTGCCATCCAAACGTCTCTTCACCATCTCCACGAATAACGTCACTTCTTCACCCTGAACCTTCCGACGAAACAACGCGCTTGCCATCCGTTGAAATTCAGAACGCAACATCTCCTCGGACACCCATGTCGCTTCTGGCTTTATTCCCTCAAACAAAAGCTGTTTGGCCCCATCAGGACGCCCATCCGCTAATGGCCCGGAAATAGTCCACTCCCTCACATGAATCTCAGGTCCCTTATAAAGATGGTAGAACTGCTCATCGCGTTTTGCGCGCTCTGCCAAATTCTCCCAAACCTTCCTGTCTATCTTCGGGACGCTCTTATCAAAGCGATCCAGCTTGGTTGAAACGAACTGCCCTTTTGTGCCTTTGGGAGGTCCATTCACAAACGACAAATAAGGAAGCATCCCACGATCTAGCCAGATTCTCGCTCGAACTTTTTGGTACTGGTTGTCCGCCAACTCCGTGAAATGCACAAAATTCGGCGCAATTTGCTTCCACTCGCTTCCATCTACGGATGCCTTCTGTCGGCCAATCCCCAGCACCATGGGCTGCGATTCGTCGTAGTATAGTTTCAACTCCTTATAGATTGGAATATCGAGACCCTGCATCAAATCCCTCCCATATGCGTGGTGCCGGTTCACCGCACTTGACTCAATCTCGATTTCGTACCACCCGGATCTCTCTACGCCCATTTTTGGAAACCCACTCATCATGAGCTTCGCGTCGTAGATCTGCTTGTAACTCCGAATTCCAGAACTGATGAAAATATACGGCTGCCCCTCACTCTTCTCTGCATCCACGACCCCTGTTCCAAAACCCATATTCCCACCCTTAAAAGTATCCGGCGTCTCCTTCCAGAAATCGGCGTGCGGAACTCCTGTTACATCCGCCAAATCATAGGCGTGATCTAGCACCGCATCGGCTGCATTCAGGTATTCCACGAAATGATGTTGGGACGTGTGTAACGCAGCACCGATATTCCTAAATCCCTCTACCTCCTCCTCTGCCGGAAACCCTTTCGTTGGATCAAAGTCTCCGGAAAAACCAAAGAGATCTTGGATGGTATTCAAATACTCCCTCCGATTCAGGCGCCTCTGCACAACACGCCCACCCTTAAAACTCCCTGACGCCCTCGCGGATTGAATCTGCCCATCAATCCACCCGAGCAATGCCTGACGCTCCATCTCTGAGGGTTGGGGCTTCTCGGGAGGAGGCATCTCTCCCAACTGAATTTGATGCATCACCTCCTGCCAGCGCTCGGCAATCAAAGTGCTCTCTCCAATATTCAAAGGCAAATCGTCCAACCGCCGATCCCCTTTCTGCACTTTCGCGTCGTGGCACTTTAAACAATACTGCCGGAGAAAGAGCTGAGGATTATCCCCCCCCTTCTTTACTTCCTGAGCGCTTGCGCGCATTCCTGAAAACATCCACAGCGACGTCGCAACCAACGCGCTTAGCACACTCGCTTTAAAAGCAATCATTCCATTTAACGGCACGAGTTTCACGGTATCGCTCCCTCTGACTCGGCCACTCGTCAGAGCAGCATCTGATTCAAGTTTCCCGTGCTGCCACCAAACCGCTCGCACTCCAAGCCCATCTGCTGAAGTACCGTCACAAAAAGATTACACAGCGGGGTCTGCTGCCGACCGTTCTTTGGGAAGAACAAATGTTGCCCGTGCCGAAAACCACCGCCTGCAAGCAACACGGGAAGATTCGTATTCGCATGTGAACTCGCGTTCCCCATCCCGCTTCCAAAAATGACCGTGGTGTTATCAAAAACGCTCCCCCCACCAATATCCTTCATTGCAGCGAGCTTTTGCAAAAACTGGTCTAACTCCCTCATCAATGCCGACTCCACCAACCCGAGTTGACGCAATTTTTCCGGATCCTGCCCACTATGGGATAAGTCGTGATATCCACGATCAATCCCAGAGAGATTGTTCACCGGCAGACTCCCCCCAATGTTCATCGTGATCACACGCGTCGAATCCGACTGTAACGCCAAAGCGGCAACATCAAAGGTCGCGCGCACCCGATCCATACAACTTGCCGAATCGAATTTTGGTTTTGCCCCAGGTGCCGTCGGAATCGGTTTATCGATCCATTCGATGCGATTCTCGTTCGATTTCTCAAAATCACGCATTGCACCGATGAACTCGTCCATCTTCTCCCGGTCCCATCGGTCTAACTTAGGACCAATCCGGTTGGCGTCCTGCTGTAAAATTCCTGCCACCGATTGATTCTCATCCAGCCGATGGCGCTGAGCCTCGATCGCCGCTCTACTCATCGGCTTGAAAAGTAGATCATAGACAACCCCCGGATCATCGATCTTCGGCACCGCAATCCCCGCACTCGTCCATGAAATGGAATCACCATTCGCAACACCAAGACATAACGAAGGAAAACGGGTTAATCCCCCGAGCTTATTGCTGATGAGTTGATCTATTGACACACAACCATCCGCAAAATTCGCCCCTTGCTCGCGGCGTACGCCACTTAGAAAGGCATGTACGCCATAGTGACCGCCCTGCACATTTGGATGATCCAACTGCGAGAATACGGTCATTTTCTTCTGCCAGTGCTCCAACGGCTTCAGCAACGGCGTTAACTCAAACTCCCTCCCCTCGCCACTCGGAAAGAACGATTCCGGACGAAGCCCGAAATCCAGCCCAATACAGACCAACCGTCGTGGAGCATTTGAGACTTCTGCACCATAGAGAGCAACAGGTGAAAAGCATGGAAAACTGAGCGCGGATGCTCCGAGACCTTGGAGAAATTCTCTGCGATTCATAGAGGCGGTAGATGCGGATCTGACGCCAGATTCTAAATCGTTAGACTCCCTCTACATTCCAATTTTGGGGCACAATAGCTCAGGTTTTTGGTCACCACTCATGGAGCATTCGGAGTCTGGAAAGCGATTAAAGCATTTCCATGAATCGCATTGCACGCATCACCACCCGCCCGAAACGCGGAGTCCTCCGGCGCCTCCTGTTCACCAATTTGTGATCCAAGCCGCAGGCTTTTCAGGCTTATTCGCAATCGTCCAAATATCAAAGGTGATGTTGTAGCCGGCGGATGCATCTTCCGGCAGGCTTGCGCGCCGAGTCGAAAAGCCATACGGCTTCGGACTCCCCTCCGTGTCCCATGGATCACGAATGTGTGACACGACCCCACCCAACAGTCTCAATTGCGATGGCTTGAAATCGAGATAGCAAGGCGTCGCCCCTTCCTTCCCCTCGGCAATATCCGACTTCCCATTCAAATCAGCATCGCCCGTGATCATCTTGTAAAACTCAAGATTGGCCGGCGTGTACTCGCTGTATGATAGGGAAGTGCTGCTCAAACTGTCGGTGATCTCGTTGCGAGGGTAGACCGCTTGATCCGTCTTGTAATTCTCGCAAGCAGCAACCATCGCACGAATCTCCACCTCCGCTCGGGAACGCAAAGATTTCTCAGAGGCAAACCGCTGGATTCCAAGCGACAGCGTCATCAACACCGCGAGGATCGAGACCGCCGTCATCAACTCGACCAAGGTAAACCCGCGCCGCTTGAAATTAGAATTTGTTCTCATACGAAATTTACAGAATCGCCCTCGCAAAAAGGCGCCTCCTACGATCCTGCCCCGGGATTGCTCATGTTCTTGAGCAGTTCTACCATCGGCATGAACAACGCGATAACGATTGTCCCAACGATCACCGCCAGAAACACAATCATCAGCGGCTCAAGCAACGACGTGAGCGCGTCCACCGTGTTATCCACTTCGTCATCGAATACATCAGCCACCTTCAACAACATATCAGGTAACTGTCCCGTCTCTTCGCCTACGTCCACCATCGAAATCACCATGGCCGGAAACACATTGCTAGCCTCCAACGGAGTCACAATCGTTTCCCCTTCTTTCACCGCATCATGGACCTTAGTGACCGCCTCGTAGATCACGGAGTTTCCAGCCGTCTCGCGCGTAATCATCAAAGCCTGCAAAATCGGCACCCCGCTTGTAATCAAAGTCCCAAGAGTCCGTGAGAATCGCGAAATCGAACTCTTCTGCATTAGATCTCCAAACAGAGGCGCCTTCAAACTCGCTCGATCAAGCCAAGCACGCCCCTTCGGCGATCGCGTGAGCATCTTCCAGCCAACCACCGCACCGATCACAAGCATCACCAAAATATACCAATTTGCCACCGCCGTCCGGCTGGCATTCATAACGGTCATGGTCAACCACGGAAGCGGCTTGTTTCCGAGCAGATCCTTAAAGATCTGCTCGAATTTCGGAACGATGAAGGTGAGCAGGAAAATCAGAATCAAAATCGCGATGCTCAACACGATCACAGGATAGGTCATCGCTGACTTCACCTTATTACGAAGCTTCTGAGCCTTTTCTTGGAACTCCGCCAGACGGTTCAATACCACCTCCAAAACCCCGCCCAATTCACCCGCCTTCACCATGTTCACAAACAGGCGATTAAACGTCGCCGGATGCTGACCCAAAGACTCCGAAAAAGTGCTTCCACCCTGCACTGCCTCTGAGAGATCCATAATGATCTTCTTCAGCACCGGATCCTTCTCCTGCTTTCCAAGAACCTCCAAGCCTCGCAACAATGGGAGACCAGCGTCAATCAGCGTCGCCAACTGCCGCGTGAAAATCATCATCAACTTTCCGTCGACTGTCTTTTTCTCGAGAAATTTCAGCGAAAACTTCTTCTTTCCTCCGGCTGCGACCACTTTTGCCGCCGGAGTAGCAACGGCCGTCGGCACCGCCGAGACCGCCCTCGCAACCGGAACCGCCACCGCCTTGCCAATCTCTGACACCCCCGTTGGAAACATCCCCTGCTGACGCAGGGCTGCCACCACCTCGTTCGAGGACCTCGCCTCCATGGTTCCAGAGGTTTCCTGACCTTGAGAGTCGATCGCTACGTATTCAAAATGGGCCATGGGTTCTTAGGGGGAACAACGTTTGGATTGAGAGAGCGAAAACCAACCGCAACATCTGAGCGCTAGGTATACTTCAGAATTTCTTCAATACTCGTTTCTCCGGAGTAAATACACCTCAAACCATCTTCACGCAGGGTCGACATCCCCAACTCAATCGCCTTCTGCTTAAGCACGATGCCGGGAGCCCTTTGGTTGATCAGCTCGCGAATGGGCTCCGTCACATTGAAAAGCTCGTAGATCCCTTTCCGGCCACGGTATCCAGTGCTGTTGCAGTTCGCGCAACCAGATCCGTAATAGAAGCACTTATCCCCAATTTCATGCGGGCTCAATCCAAGCTGGTTCAAAACAGCCTCCGTAGGCTCGTAAGCCGTCAGACATTGCTGACAGACTTTTCGAATCAGCCGCTGACCCAGAACCCCCTCCAAAGAAGCGGAAATCATGAACGGCTCCACCCCCATATCAATCAAACGAGTCACCGCTCCAGGGGCATCGTTGGTGTGCAAAGTCGTCAACACCAAGTGTCCGGTCAGCGAGGCCTGAATCGCAATCTGAGCGGTCTCCTGATCGCGAGTCTCCCCCACCATGATGCGGTCAGGATCTTGACGCAAAAACGCTTTAAGAACCTTAGCAAAGGTAAGGCCGATCCCTTCGTTCACGGGCACCTGCACAATCCCCTCAATATCAAATTCCACGGGGTCTTCCGCTGTCAGCACCTTCGCATCAATGGTGTTCATCTTGTCCAGACACGCATAAAGCGTCGTCGTCTTTCCAGAACCCGTCGGGCCCGTCACAATGAAAATCCCGTTCGGCAGTTCAATCGTCCGCAAGAGATACTCGTAAATACTCGGAGGCATCCCGATCGCTTCCAAACTCAGATTCACCGACGAACGATCCAACACACGTAGCACCACGCTCTCTCCAAACTGAGTCGGAAGTGTCGAAACACGAAGATCCACCTGTCGTCCGCCTACCTCACGCTGAATACGCCCATCCTGCGGCAACCGACGCTCGGCAATGTTCAGATTCGCCATCACTTTCACACGCGACAACACTGGGCCCGCCAAATGCCTCGGCGGAGGCGCCAATTCATACAAAGCACCGTCCACTCGGTAGCGGATTTTAAAGTCGTGCTCAAACGGTTCAAAGTGAATGTCGGATGCACGGTCACGGACCGCCTGCTGCAACACAAGATCCACGTAGCGAACAATCGGCGCGGCATTCGCCGCCGCATCCGAATTCGCCTGCGACTCGTCAATCACGGATCCCATCTCTAAGAGCGCATCCTTTAATTCGCCCGCCCCCCGGCTGTAGTGCTTCCGGATCAACTCCGTCACATGATCAACCGCTCCGATCATCATTTGTACATCTACACCAATCGAAAACCTCAAATCTTCAATCGCCTGATGATTCAGAGGGTCCTCCAACACAACCTGGAGACAGTGCCCATCCCAACCGACTGGAAACGCACGATGTAACTGCGCTTGCGCCATTGGGACAATCCCGATCAACGATTCATCCGGCTCAAAGCCTGCCAACTCCACAACCTCCGTCCCGAGCATCTGCGCGAGGGTTTGATAAAACTGTCCCTCACTCATCACGCCCTGATGCTCGAGAACCTTCGCCAAAGGGCGCCCCGACTGGGTTACCTCGAAAGCGGCGTCATCAATGACCTCCTCGCTAATTAAATTCTGCTCCGCAAGCAGTTCCAATACTTGAAAGTGGTTCATCTCGGTTGGCTCTTTCTTTTCCCGTCTTTGTCTGTTTTCTGCAGCTGCGGTTCTCTGTCCCGTTCCAGTTAGTCGCTATCCGCCATGGTCACCGAGATCACCTCCTCGGCGGTCGACATCCCGGAAAGCACTTTGCGGATGCCATCCTCCCGCATCGTACGCATCCCCGATTCACGCGCACGTTTGCGCAGTTGCAAAGTCGTCGCTCGATCGTTGATCATGTGTCGGATTTCATCATCGATCACAAAGATCTCAAAAATCCCCGCCCGGCCCCGATACCCGCCATGCCGGCAATTCTCGCACCCAGCCCCTTTCGAGACCGACGACGCGGCAACCTGCCCCTCGTTCACGCCTAGCGTTCGCATGTCGGAAGGCAGGAGTTCCGCGGGTTGTTTGCATTTCGGACAGATCTTCCGAATCAGACGTTGAGCCAGCATCCCCCGCACAGCCGAGGCCACGAGGAAAGGCTGCACGCCGATATCCACCAAACGAGCCACCGCTCCCGGAGCATCGTTCGTGTGCAATGTGGAGAATACCATATGGCCAGTTAGAGCCGCGTTCACCGCGATATTCGCTGTGTCCTCGTCTCGAATTTCTCCAACCATGATGATATTCGGTGCCTGACGAAGCATGGATCTCAACGCGGCAGGGAAGGTCATACCAATCTCCGCATTCACCTGGACCTGATTAATCCCAGCCATCTGGTATTCCACAGGATCTTCCACGGTAATCAGCTTACGATCCGGCTTGTTAATGTAATTGAGACACGCATACAGCGTCGTTGTCTTCCCCGAACCCGTCGGACCCGTAACCAGTACAATCCCGTCCGGCAACGTAATCAGACGCTCCCACAAAGCTTGGTCATCCGAAAGAAATCCAAGCTGAGGCAACCCCAATTGAAGCGCCGACTTATCCAAAATACGCATGACAATGCTTTCGCCCTGCGTCGTCGGAACCGTCGAAACACGCAAATCAACCTGCTTCTGCCCCACCTGAACCTGAATACGACCGTCCTGTGGCAAGCGTTTCTCGACAATCGACATCGTTCCCGTCATGATTTTCAGACGCGAAATAATCGCCGATTGCAGTCGCTTCGGAGGATTCTGCATCTCCTGCAAAACTCCATCCACACGCAGGCGAACTCGGAAGGTTTTCTCCATCGGTTCCAGATGGATGTCACTCGCTCGAAGACGGTAAGACTCCATTAGCAACGAGGTCACCATCTTGATGATCGGAGCGTCACCAGTTTCGCCCTCGGCTAAAATTTGGTCCGTTCCAAACGGGTCCGGCAAGTCGCTCTCGGAATCCTGTCCCCCGATGTCGTAGTACTTGAGAAGCGCGGCTCGTACGGCCCCTTCCGTTCCGCACACAAACTCAACCGGCCGGCCTAGCATGTGCGTCAGAGCGTCAAACGTATCAAAATCCAACGGGTTGGAGACCGCGATCACCAAGCTGCCGTCATTGTCCGCCACAGGGACCACCTTGAAACGATCCGCCACTTCCGCAGGCAATTGAGCGATCACATCCCCAGGAACTTCCATGGTCGAGAGGTCAACAAATTCCATCGCGGCATGGGCCGCTAGAGCACGCGTCGCATCCTCCTCAGTCAGAACCCCATGCTCGATCAACTTTTCTACAACCATCCCCGCATGGGCTTCCTCACGGGCCGCCTCAATCTGGAAGCGAGTAGCCAGACCACTGTCCTGAAGCACTTCGAGTAGAAAATCTTGATTGGCAATCACTTGAATGAACTAGGTTCCCAGCTTCACCCATGGCTTCGGCACACCCCCTCCCAAGAGGGCGCCAATCATCCGGGGAGAAAACTGTCGGCCCCCAATATGCGGTTGCAGACCCAAAAGTCAAAGCCCCGACCTGTCCACCGCGGACAAAATCGATTCCTTAAATCTCCAGTTTCAGTCCGTCAAATGCCACCCTCACCCCCTCAGGCAACCTTGCCTCCACTTCCTGATGCGTATGCTCATGGCAAAGATGGGTCAGCCACGCATGCTCAGGACGAATCCGAACCACCGCATCAAGTGCCTCCTCCACACTCATGTGCGTTGGATGAGGACGCTCCCGCAAGGCGTCCAAAACTACGTGCCGAACCCCTGCCACACGCTCCACAACCGAATCTGGAACCGACTTACAATCTGTTAAATACGCAAAAAGGGGTTCCCCACGACGACGAATCAAATACCCAGAAGAAGTGATATGCCCATGCGGCAAAGGCAAAGGCTCCCACTCCAATCCTCCGAGAAAAAACGGTGCCTCAGCCAAAAAAGGCTCTGGATGCAAATAGCCCGGAAACCGCCGTTCACCGTCAAAAGCGAAAGAGAATGATCCTTTTAAGCGCTCCAAAGTGTCGGAAGAACCATACACCGGAAACCGCTGCCCCAGTTTTGAAAACGCGCGCAGATCATCAAAACCCATGATGTGGTCCGTATGTGCATGCGTATATAGGACGCCATCCACTCGCCGGATTTTTTCCCTCAAACACTGGGTTCGAAAATCAGCACCGGTATCGATCACCCAGCTCATTTCCGAAGTCTCAACATACACCGAACACCGCGTCCGCTGATCCCTGGGATCCTCAGAAGTGCAAACCGCACATTCACATCCGAGTTGAGGAATCCCCTGCGAGGTCCCAGTGCCCAAAAACGTGATCCGCAAACGATCCATCCCGTAAATCTAACGCTCAAAAACGCGCTGTCGACGGGTTCCGGTGAATGCCCGCAAAGAACACTCCCCCTCTTTCATTTCTCATCTGAGCCAGACCGCGGGAGCACGATTGACTCCCCCCTTTTTCGCCGCTAGTTTCCTTCGCTTCGCTGAAGCGGCGGGGTCGCCAAGTGGTAAGGCCGAGCTCTGCAAAAGCTCTATCGCGGGTTCGATTCCCGCCCCCGCCTCCAGCTTCAAGCTCCATGACCCTTCCAAGGATTGCGGTTATTTTCCAATGGCTGCTTCGATAGCGCGGAGAGTTAGAGGGGAGCGCATAGTCGCTAGCAGCGATGCGCGAAACCCCATGCCGCTACCAGTGCCCCAACTGAAAGCACCCCGCAAACCATCTGCGCAATTCCGCCAACCCGGACCGGCGGACTGACTCGCTCGAAAGTCGCTCCCAAAATCACCCCGATCCCAAACCCACTTAAATGCGCGAGGACATCCACTCTGGGGACTTGCCCATGGCCGCCGCCTCCAAATGTCGCAAGCAACCCCAAACCTGCCCCCAACGGTAGAACCCATCGCCACCATGAAGGGCGCATCCCATGCCCAAACGCCTGAATTACCGCCGCACCTGTCAACAACCCGAGTGCCCCGAACACGGCGGTCGATGCCCCAAGACTTCGATGCTCCAATCCTGAATGAAACCAAGCATTGGTGAGATTCCCGGCAAAACCACTGACCAACACCAAACACCATCCAGCCCCCTGCCCAAATCGCGGAATCAGCATCCCCCCAAACAACAGTCCGCTGGCTAGATTGGCCAGAAGATGGGGCAAATCACCGTGTAAAGTTAGCGCGGTGAGCGCCCTCCACCATTCTCCCTCAAGGATGCGAGTTGAAATAAAAAGCCCTGCATCCCTCCATTTCTCCCCCCCTTCGGCCTGCAAAACCCCAAATATGACAAAACTCAGAGCCACCACTGAAAGAGACCAGTATTGAACCGATCCCTCATTCAGTTTTCCACCTGCCGCCTCCCTCACCTTCTGGCTCTCACTCTCGTATTCCGTCACCTCGGCTACTGCTCGATCCAAACAGTTTGCCTCAACCTTCAAAATCCAAGCATGACCCTCTCTCTCAATCGCATATGGAATCCCCTTAGCAGCAAGTACCAACGCAAACTCCCTCGCATCGGCTAGTTTCACAAAGCCGTTCACCACACACATTTCGGACAAATCGTCCCCGTTTTTACCAGAGCCACTGAGCACACCTCTCTTTAACATCTCACCGCACCCCATCCAAACACAGCCTCTCCTGAGCAATCCAATTCATCAACTTACGCCTCGGGGGGCTCCTTGACGCCCTTCCCGTCTCAAATTAACCTCTCCCTGTGACTGCCCGCGCTTTTTCTCCATTGGCTGCCCTCACCACGGTTGCCATGCTCCTTTCCGCAACAACCTCAAAGGCCGAATTCGTTTATCGTCCCGGTGAGGGATGGTCCAAGACGGGTGGCCTATTCGGCTCATCCGCCCCAGTGGCGAAAACAGCCGAGCTCCAACTCCAACTCGCTGAAGATTTCGAGAAAAAAGGGGATCTTGCGGCTGCTGCGGATGCCTATCGCAGGCTGATTAAAGTCTTCAGCTTATCCGACAGAGCCGCATCAGCCCGCTTCCGTCTGGCTCAAGTCCTCGAAAAATTGGGGGACTACGAACCGGCCTTCGACTCCTATGACGCCTATCTGGCGAAACACCCAGATGGCAAAGATTTCAATGCCGCCCTCAATGGGATGTTCCAAATTGCGAAAAAGTTCATGGATGGCGAAAAGCGGCGCCTCTTCGGATTTAAATTATTCGCCTCAAACCAGAGGGCCGAGCAAATGTTCGATACCATCGTGAAGAGGGCCCCCTACTCAAAGAGTGCCGCTCAGGTGTTACTCTTCCGTGGTCTCGTGATGGAACGTCAGGGAAAAGATCCAGAAGCAATCGCCACGTATCAGCAAGTCATCGAAAGGTTCCCTGGAGATACCGTTGCAGATGAAGCGCAATATCAAATCGGTTTCATCCGAATGCGCAATGTGCGCGAAGGCTCCTACGACCGAGTCGACCGAGTCCGAGCCCAAGAAGCCTTCGAGGACTTCTTATCCCGATCCCCTTCGACTGAGAAAAGCGCACAAGCCCGAAACAACCTTCAAGCACTCGAAAAAGGTCATCTCAAGTCCATCATCGATGTGGCGAAATTCTACGAAAAGTCCGGCAAAATTAAGGCTGCCGTCCTTTACTATCAGGATGTTGTTCGCGAATCCGGATCCTCCCCAGAAGCCAAATTCGCACGAGAACGAATAGACTCCCTGACCCGTCAATTTGGAACAGACGCTGTGAGCCTTCGCAATGAACCCGCCGAAAATGCTAACACCCTCGCCTCAAAAAAACGCATGGAAGCCGCCATCAACACCGTTTCCCGTCAAGATTACGTCGGCCCTCAGCTGAAATCAGACACCGTGTACAGAGCCGAAAAAGGACCAAATCTGCGCCTCTCCCCCTCGGATCTTGAACCTCCCCTGCCTGTTCCTCTCACCGATCCGATCGTCAATCCTGCTCCTAACGAATCCAAATCCGAGAAAGGCCCTGCCAAAAACTAACAGCGGTCTCCTTCGCCCATGCGTTCCCTTCTGTTTATGCTAACCTCCGGCCTCTTGCTTTGCGGATGCGCCGGCTATCACGTGGGGCCGGTCAAACCCACCCAAATGGCCGCCATTGCTCGTCTCGCGGTTCCCAACCTCCGGAATACCACTCTCGAGCCCCGCTTGGAGTCCATGGTTGCGAATGCACTTGTTAAACAAATTCAGCAGGACGGCACCTATCGGGTTACTGCGGAATCTGACTCAGACGCAATTGTCCAAGGTACCATTAAGAAACTTCTGAGAAATCCAATGCGCGGTTCTAGAACAGACTACTACCAAACCTCGGAATATTCCCTCAGTCTAGTAGCCGAGATCAAAGTCGTCGAACGCTCCACAGGCGCCATTCTCCTGAACCGCGAGTTGACAGGGAAAACAACATTCCTCGTCAGTGGATCCGATTTGAGAACAGCGGATGTCAATGCCGATGAGCGCCAAGCCATTCCAAGGGCAGCCGCAGATCTCGCCACCCAAGCGGTGAGCTATCTTAGCGAGGGCTGGTAAACATTCCCACCCATGCTGTCTCTAGTCGCCACCCCGATTGGCAACCTCGGAGACATCTCTCTTCGAGCCCTCGAAACGCTGAAGTCCGCGGATATCATAGCCGCAGAGGATACCCGTCATTCTCTCATTCTGCTGCGCCACTACGGAATCCAGAAACCGTTAGTCTCCTACCACGCTCACAATGAAGCACGGAGAACTTCGGAACTCATTCAGGATCTCCAAGAAGGAAAACATGTCGCGCTCATTACGGATGCTGGAATGCCAGGCATCTCAGACCCAGGCCATCGATTGCTGCGACTGTGCATCGAAAAAAAATTCCCCTACACCATCATTCCGGGCGCCAGCGCCGTCCTAACCGCTTTGATTGGCTCGGGGTTCGATGCCGAACGCTTCTTCTTCGGCGGTTTTTTACCCGTCAAAAGCGGCCAACGCGAAAGAGAACTGACTGCGGCGGCAGAACGACCAGAAACCTCCATATTTTTTGAATCGCCCCACCGCATCCTCAAAACCCTTGAAGCCGCCAAACGCCTTCTCCCAACAAGACAGGTCTGCGTAGCCCGAGAACTCACGAAGCAGTTTGAGGAATACCGAAAGGGAGATGCTGCAGATTTACTAGCTCACTATTCCGTCCACCCGCCCAAGGGAGAAATTGTGTTCGTCATCGATGCCGCATGAATCCAGGCCTATGGACCTATTCCGTTCATAGAAATCCATGGAGATCTCGCCCCCTATTCATCTCTGTTGAAAATCCTAAGGCGCCGTCCTCGCGCAGTGGGAGTCTCGA
Source organism: Chthoniobacteraceae bacterium (assembly GCA_947448395.1). Taxonomy (GTDB): domain Bacteria; phylum Verrucomicrobiota; class Verrucomicrobiia; order Chthoniobacterales; family Chthoniobacteraceae; genus Chth-196. The sequence goes on along the minus strand of CANFNA010000034.1, from coordinate 7,529 downwards.
ATCTAGTGTTATTGATCTGAGAACCTCAAAACTCAGTTTCAATCGGCGGAAAAGCCCGCCGCTTGCGGAAAACACGTCGAACCGCAGTGTGCAAAACCTTGAGAGGCCAAAAGATCCCCTCACACAGCTTTGAAAACAGACGCATGCCCAAAAACGCAGGTCTCAACAAAGGCGACACCAGCGCTTTGAACCCAGAAAATCGCCCGTAGGCCCAAGAAAGAATGAGGATACCACAGATGCTCCCAAATTTCGCAACGTGTCCAAATCTTGCTCCAGTCGCCATCTCCCAAATCAGAATCCCACCCACAAAACCCACTAGAACAAAGGCGGTTCTAGCGAAAATTGGAAACTTCTGAAGCAGTCGGATACAATAACCGGCAAGAATTCGCAGCATCAAAATACCGATAAAGACCCCTGTGCAGACCACCCAAAGATGCGGTGAAAGCGCCACAGCAGCCACGACATTGTCCACCGAAAGACTGAGATCCATCAGCTCAATCTGCAGAACGGTCATCCAAAGACCGCGCGGCTTCTTGGTTTCCTGAATCTCCTCATTCTCATCCTCCGTCAGATGAGAACTCATGAGGTAAACGAGATACAGCGCACCAAAAACTTTGACCCACGGATTACCCATGATCCAACCAGCCAATCCGAGGCAAATTCCGCGAAAAACATAGGCTCCAATCAGCCCAAACCGGAGAGCCAATCGCTGCTGCTTCTCAGGAAGATGGGAAGCCATTGCCGCAATCGCGAGCGCATTGTCCACTGAAAGCAGTCCCTCAATCAGGATCAGCGAGAGGATAATGGGAAATGCCGCCGCGACTTCTTGGATACCGACCATCATAAAATCTTAGTCTCCCTTTCTATATCCTAAAACGGCGCATTGGCACACACGTCAAAAGCGATGTTCCCTCAACCTCTAGAGGACCTCAGGAAACTACGCAGCGTTCGGCCTCAAAACCGGAGGAGTTGGGGCCCCCATGGCATCCCCAAGTAACCGCACTAAAACCAATTCCCTTTCTCGAATTTCCTCACTGTAACTCCCACCGAGCACCAAGGCTCCTAGGATGACCCCTTTAAGCGTTGGTGAAGCCTGTTCAAAATTCCGCAACGCGCCCACCAACTGAGAAAGCGTCACCTCGTCAATTTGCGGCGGTAATGACTCCATGTTCACCGGAAGCCTTGACCATGCATTGGAGTACCCAATCATTCGCGACGATGGAGTCGGAGATCCAATCTGAGCCATCAGCGAAAAGAGAACTCTCACATCCTCCCATACCGATGGAAGTTCTTCGTAACACACCGGGAGCGGGTCCCTAAGCCCTAGCGCAATCCCAAGTCGCTGAGAAATCACATGGGCAATCATAAAGCGGAAAACATCCACCTCTTCACCTCGATGCACTTCCCTTCGACACTGCTTGATCAAAGACCAGTAATCCTCCGGCGACATGCGTCGCAAAAGCGGCATCGCCATATCCAGCAGAAGGAGCGACTGCGATGGAGTCGCTTGCCCAAGCTCCAACTCCGCCATCTTCGGTGGCTTGCACAGCTCCAAGGCCAGCTTCCTCACCCCCACCTTCGTCAGAGTCAGACCTTTCCATTCCTTGCGAAGCGAATGCAACGCCATCCCTGCCTGAATGAGCTGCGTCGGCCCAAAACTCGCCCCTAATTGATCCGCCACCGCTATCCGATACGTCAACGGCTGAACTATCCTCGGGAAACCAGAATCCACGACCACCTCCGAGACATCTCCATCCTCTAGTCTAAACTCCATGGCGCTCTTCAAAAAATCCCCGCTCCAATCAGGCTCCAACAACCGAATCCGATCCTCCACCGCAGGATGAGTTGGAAACAGCCACGAGAAAATCCCCACCGCCGCTTGGCCAAAAAACAAATGTCCGACCTGCGATGCGTTCGGACTCATCAACAGAGATCCATTCTCCATGCCCGCCATTTTCTTGAGCGCACGGACCATGGCTGGCGCATTATTGGTGAACCCAACGGCTGAGGCGTCCGCATAAACCTCACGCTCTCTGCAAATCGCCCCCTGAAAAACTCGGCCAAAGATCGAAAAAATCGACCCAATCATCACCAAAATCAGACCCAAAATCGGGAGACTTTCCCCTTCCGTATTAGTTCCCTGCCGCGTCTCCACCCTCTTCGACTGCGGGTTCTTGGCCTTGTGCTCGGGATTCTCCGAGTCAAAGCCTGTCCGGATCATACTGCTTCCCAAAGAAGTCAGAAACAGGATCCCTTGAACCCAAGCCAATAGGCTAAAGTTCAAACTCATCTCCCCAGACAAAATATGACTGAATTCGTGGGCAAGCACCGCCTGCAATTCGTCCCGAGTCAATCGCTCCAACGCACCCAAGGTAATACCCAAGACCGCTCGACTCGGGTCGTTGCCCGCAACAAAAGCATTGATGCACTGCTCATCCTGAAGAATCCAAACCTCGGGAACCGGAATCCCCGATGCCATCGCCAAATTTTCTACGAGCGAAAGAAGTCGCCTCTCTCTGGGATCCAACGTCGAAGGGTGGACTCGGTATCCCCCCAGTTCGGCGGCAATCGAAGCACCGCCCTCGCGAAGCGCATAAACCCGCGCAATGACTCCAATCGCCACCAATCCAACCGCCAAGGGAAACGTAATGGGAGCCACCCTCCAGTGATCCTCCACAGAACCAATCGCCCCCCCACTCAGAAAAACACCGATGCAGTGAAGCACAAACACCACCCCAAAAATCACCAACACAAGAAGCGACACCAGACCGCCAGTTCTTTGGCGGGCGTCTTCTTGAGAAATGAAAAGGTCCATCAAATAGCGATCGGTAAGAACCCCTGTTTCAATTAGCAAAAACGCCTTCCAGCTGAATAAAAATGGGAGTTCGAGGGCAAGGAGGCTGCTGCCGGAGGATCATGGAGGCCGAGACTTTGTTAGTTTAAACTTACTCCTACTTTCGGCCTTGCACGAACCGCTGAGGGTCTAGTACACTTTACCGCTCGCTTCATTAGGCGATGGGTTGGTAGCTCAATGGTAGAGCAGCGCCCTTTTAAGGCGTTGGTTGACGGTTCGAGTCCGTCCCAACCCACTCCCCAAAAATCCACGTAAATCACTCGATTCTACGTTTTTAAGAGCAAAAAGCAGCCCTGCGTAAAACGGCATCCTGCTGCAAGGAACTGCAGCGAAACGCACCTCTTGGGGCACAAAACTTTGAAACTTACGCGATGAAACCGCGGAGCCTATTTTGACGGCGAACTCGCAGCGGAGGTCGGGTTCGCTGTCTTCAAAAATTTAAACAACGACGACTCTGTCGAAAGCAGCAGCACCGAGTCTTTGCCGAAAATTTTCTGATACGTCTCCATCCCCTTCACGAACGCATAAAACTCCGCTGCATCCGGGCTTTGGTTGTACGCCTTCGCATAAATCTCAGAAGCCTTCGCATCCGCCTCTCCTCGCAGTTCCTGGACCTTCCGATATGCCTCCGACTGAATCTCATTTAAGTCTCTCTCCTTCTGTCCCGCAATCTTTGCAGCCTCTCCCTCCCCCTCCGATCTAAACCGCTGCGCAATCTGACTACGCTCGCTCATCATCCGTTGATAAATCCGATCCAACACCTCTGGATTGTAGTTCACCCGCTTCAAGCGAAGATCCAATAACTCAATCCCAAACTCAGCCAATTTTTTCGCAGCGGCCTTCTGAATATCGCCTTCCACCTGACGCCGACCGTAGTGAATCGGAGGAAGCACGCCGATCGTTCCCAAACCATCCTTACGCAGCACCTCATCCGTTAACGGCTTCCGATCGCGATCCGTCCGGACTATCTCAATCAACTCGTGGCGGGCCACCGCGTTCCGCGTTTCACTTCCCAAAATATCCTCCAACCGCGACTGGGCACTCCGCTCATCGCGCAACCTTACAAAATACGTTTTCGGATCCAATATCCGCCACCGAGCAAACATCGCCACGCGGATATAAGTTTTGTCTTTTGTTGGAATAGCAACAGGCGCCCCATCCCACTCCAAAAACCGTTTATCTAAACGGTTCACCTCCTGCACAAACGGAGTCTTCCAGTGCAACCCGGGCGTTCTAATGGGCTCCCCGACCGGCTTTCCAAACTGCGTCACAATCGCAAACTCCGTCTCGTTCACCGTGAATACGGAAGAATACGCCACCAGCAAAACGGCTGCCACCAGAAGCCACATCAAAGATTTAATCACAGCATTCATCGACGCACCTCCACAGGCTTCGCATTTCTGATCATCTCCAGCGATCCCATCGGCAGGATCGGTAACACCTGCTTCAAACCCTCATCCACAATGACTTTCTGTCCCGCACTCGGTATTACCGTCCCCAGAGTCTCCAAATAAATCCGAGTCCGAGTCACCTCCGGCGCCTTCCGATACTGCTCCAACATCAACCGAAATGCAGCCACGTCCCCCTCCGCTTCATTCACCCGCTTGAAGCGATACCCCTCAGCCCCACGAATCATTTGATCTGCCTCTCCCTTCGCTCTCGGCACCGACTTGTTGTACTCTCCATTGGCCACATTGATCGCATTCTCTCGATCCTGTTGCGCTTTGTTCACCTCGTTAAACGAGGCCTCCACCTGCTTCGGGGGATTCACATCCTTTAGCTGAACTTGATCCACCCGAATCCCCAACTGATACAATTTCACCAAATCCTGCATCCGTGCCAGCGCTGAAATCTCAATCTCCTGACGGCCGATCGTGATCACTTCATCAACCGTCCGATCACCAATCACCTCTCGCATCGCGCTCTCCGAAAGATCCCTCAACGTCAAATCAGGATGCCGTACATCAAAGAGAAACTCCCGCGGATTCTCGATCCGATACTGCACCACCCACTCCACCAAAGCCGCATTCAAATCACCCGTCACCATCGACTTCTCTTCCAACGGCGCCAGCCCCGCTTGTGCCAGATTCGTCCGCCCCGAGGTCGAAAACCCAAACTCCAATTTCAACTGCCGTCTCGTTGGCAAAACAAACAACTCATCAATGCCCAGCGGCAATTTGAAGTGAAGCCCTGGCTCCACCGTTTTTAAAAACTTCCCGAACCGAAGCACGACCCCCTCCGACTCCGCACCCACCGTGTAAAAAATAGTGCTGAACGCGGAAAGCGCCACGCCTGCAAGAACCAACAAGAGGACCGCCTTCTTGGGAATCATTCGCCACAAGTCTCCAAGGGGATCCGGCGAACCGCCGTACACATTACTCATACAAAAAAAAGTTAGTCTCTCTCAGGCCCCCACTCAACCAGAAGCCAACTCAAGCCTATTACGGTGAAACACGTTGGCAGAGGTGAAATCGCTACCCAAAAAATCAGGCACTCATTCCACCCGAAAAAACAGAAGGCAGGCTGCCCATAGCGTCGACAACCTACCTTCTTAAACCAGTCTGAGCTCACGACCGGTCCGATTGAAATCTCAATCGCCCCCAGTCTGAGGCTATCCTAGTGGCCCAACGACTTCACGTTTTGCCATTGACCACTCTGCGCGGAACTCAGCACCGCATCACAAACGTACTGCGTTTCCAGCGCATCTCGGAACGTTGGGGACGCTAGCTTGCCGCTGGCAGCTCCCTCAATGAAGTCCGCCACTTGATGTACAAAGGTGTGTTCGTAGCCAATCTGCAATCCGGGAACCCACCACTTGCTCATGTATGGATGATCCCCGTCTGTAACATGAATCGAGCGCCATCCACGCAATGAACCCTGATCGCGATAGTCAAAGAATTGCAAACGATGCAGATCATGCAAATCCCATGCGATCGACGCATTCTCACCATTGATCTCCAATGTGTAGAGGGCTTTGTGCCCACGTGCATAACGGGTCGACTCAAACGTCGCGAGCGAACCATTGGTAAACCGGGCAAGAAATGCACAGGCGTCATCAATCTTCACTTCCTGAACCTCATTCGTCGCCGTGTGCTTACGCTGCTTGATGAAGGTCTCCGTCATCGCGCTCACGGATCCAATGCTCCCGTTCAACCAGAGAGCAGTGTCGATGCAATGCGCAAGAAGGTCGCCAGTCACTCCCGAACCCGCTGCCGCCGCATCTAAGCGCCAGAGTCCAGCCCCTCCCTGCGGCAAGTCCGAGCTAATGGTCCAGTCCTGTAAAAACTTTGCACGGTAGTGGAAAATTCTTCCAAGCCGACCCTCATCGATCAGCTGCTTGGCAAAGGTGACGGCAGGCACCCTCCGATAGTTGTACCACACCATGTTGGCCACCCCTGCCTTTTCGATCTCACGCACCATCTCCTCGCCTTGGGGCCCATCCATGGAGAGCGGTTTTTCACAAAGCACCATCTTCCCCGCTCGGGCAGCTGCGATCGCAATCTCCGCGTGTGAATCGTTCGGGGTGCAAATATCAATCACATCAATATCTTTACGATCAATCAACTTGCGCCAGTCGGTCTCAGCCGTTTCCCATCCCCAACGGTCGCAATAAGCCTTCAGCTTCGCTTCATCCCGTCCACAAGCCGCCTTCAAAACAGGCGTCATAGGGAGGTCAAAGAAGTTGCTCACCTTACGGAAAGCGTTCGCATGGGTGCGACCCATGAAACCGTAACCAACGATACCGACATTCAGAGTTTTCTTGGACATATTAAATAAGAGGGGGTTGATTTTGAGGATTTTAAATAGGGGCAATTCATCACATTTCGCAGATGCCTGTCTTAGGCTTAGGCAGTCCAGCCGTGTGCATCACGCACCTTCAGCATCGCAGCAAGGATGGTGTTCCATGTCTGTGGGTTCTCCAGAGTAGCATTCGAGAACATGCATCCATCCCAACAAATGTGCCGGATTCCACGTTCCGCCGCGCCCTTCAGCCAGTAGCCTGAGCACTCCGCGATATCCAATTTCCCATTAGGATCATCCGCAGCACAATGGCGCCCAGTTTTGTCATGGGATCCTGTGCCATGAACCGATCCGTCGTTCTGAGCCACATGGAAATCAATCGTCCACGGGCGTAATGCGTCGGTCATCTGGGTGTAGGCGGCATGAAACTCTTCCGACGAATGGCCGGTCTTCAACAACGCATGCTCAGGGGCATTATACCCCAAAAGGTAGAGATAAGTGTGCGCCAAATCCGCTTGGAAACCCACCGTTCCAGGCATCCCCACCTCCTCAAGAAGATGCACCATATTCTGCCAGGAATGCATCCCCCCCCAGCAAATCTCTCCCTCAGCAGCCAGACGTTCCCCGTGAGCAGCAGCGACGACACCAGCCTCCCGAAAGGTCTGCGCAATCTTCTTGTTATTCCCAACCGGATCCGCCGCCCAGTGAGTTGGATTATCCGCAGAATCAATCCTGATGATGCCATAACGGCGCACTCCATGCTCATTTAATATCTTGGCAACTCGGCACGCCTTTTTCACGGCCAACACAAACTTCGCACGCTGATCGGGTGCCCCCATCGAAGAATCGCCCACCGTCCCAGGCCAGACCGGCGCGACGAGAGACCCCACCGCAAGCCCCTTGCTTGCGATCAAATCTGCCATGCGCTTGAGAT
>CANFNA010000033.1 GCA_947448395.1 Chthoniobacteraceae bacterium | reverse complement strand
TCCCCTTTCGCTCTCATGAGCTCTCCCATCGTCGCCGCGGCAGCCGAGTAACGTGCTAAATCCTGATATTGCAATGCGTCTCGGCCAAACGACAGCTGCTGATTGTCATCTGTCACAGCACGCCCATTCCGAGCGAACTCAAGCAGTTGTCGCGTGCTCAAAAAGACTGCCGCTTGAACTTCCGCTTTGGAGTAAAATCCCGCGCCCCGACTTGAACGTTCGAATCCAGGCCAATCCGGCCACGCTCCGTTCCCTTTCCAACCAAGGAGAATCCCTTGTTGAAGATGCCCAGCGCCATCGGCGCTTGCTGGGTCGAACCAGAGAATCGATTGGGGAAAAACCTTCACGAAAGCGGAAGCAACCGCTCGTGCTTGTGAAGGAGTGAGCAGGTGGATGGGGAACCACTGAGCAAAACAACCACCCTCGCGGAGTCGTGCTTCTACAGAGCCGTAAAACTCTTGTGAATAGAGTGAATTACTGCCCGAAAAAAACGGAGGCATCGGCTCCAGGGTCACCACGTCATACAACGCCGAACTCCGTCGAAGCCACGCTCTGCCATCCATCTCCAAAGCGCTCACCCTCGGATCCTGCAACGCCTGCTCATTACTCGAAAACCAGTGCGCAAATCGAAAAACCGCCGGATTCAGATCTACCACGGTCACGCCTTCTGGATTCTCATCTAAAACCGCACGCACAGTTTGCCCTGTTCCGAAACAGATCACCAATGCGTCTTTGGGTTTAGCGTGTAGCAACATGGGAAGCCGTCCCATGGATTGCATGTAAACCGACAAACGCCCCGCTTCGCCCGTGGCAAGGTAACCATCGATAAAGAGCATATTCTCACGGCTCTTTGTTTGAACGACCGATGTCGTCACATCAGGACCGTTTTCGTGCGCTAACACGACATGCTTTTTGTACAGCTGTGGAGCGGGACCCTGAACGCGAGTCGTCCCAATTCCTGAGCTGAACTGAACGCTTATTCCGAGACAAATGCAGCCGAGTACAAGAATCGGCTCTCGGTTCTGCGCGGACTTTAGCAGTGGAAATCCAACACAGAAAAGCAGACCGCCCACAAGCCAAGCGGTGTGAACGGGTCCAAAGAAGCCCATCAGACACCAACCTCCCAACAGACTCCCCAAAACCGCCCCAAACGTATTGAAGGAGTAAAGCGACGCAAACTGTTTAGGCGTCGTGCACCGATCCAACAGAGCCGGGAGACACATTCCAATCAGCGTGGTTGCAGGCCCAAGACACACGAAAGAGCCAAGGATCCGTGCAACCATGCGCCAATGATGCGGCCATGCGGAATGAGTCCACAGATCGAAGCGCTCCAGCACAGGCGTCCCCAACCATACAGCCGCAGCAGCGTAACAAAGGAAAAGCGGCAGTTTAGATCCGAGATGCGAGACTCGTTTGGAAAGGATTCCTCCCAGCGCAATTCCGGCGAGGAAAGAAAACAGCATCATCGCAAAGGAGTCCGCTGTGCTTAACCAAGCAGCTCGCAACAAACGAAACCACGCCACCTCAAGAATGAAAGCCGCGGCCCCAGTCACCATGGCTACCAACACCCGTTGCCGATTGCTCAAACCCTCCGCAACAGAACCCTCGGTCCCTTCGCTCGCCACCACCAACTCAACGGGCGTCTTCGTTAGGATCCGGCCAACAAGAAACGCTAGAAGGCCCACCATCACATTGACCATCGACGCAACAGCGCACGAACCCGTCTGCCCGAGTGCCGGAAGCAATAGCAGCGACACACTCAGCACGCCCACCGCCGCCCCAAAAGTCGACAGGCTGTAGAGACGAGACAGAAGCTGTCCCCTCGTATGCGCAATCGAACCGATGACGGGAAAAGTCGCTCCCATCAGAAAAGTGGCCGGCCCCAAACTCAGCGCTAGCGCGAGCGTTGAGAACGGCGTGGCCAGAGAAGACGCAGCTGCGTAAACGACAGAGTCAAGAGACTGGATGAGCGGCGCAAGCGCTTTGGGGAGCCAACCTAGGATTCCGATGCCAATCTCCAAAAGGCCATACACTACGAGTGGACGCCGAAGGATCGCCTTCGACCAAAACCGCGAGGCCACCCACGCCCCAGAACTCATCCCCATCATCACTGTGGCAAGCGTCAAAGCGGCCCCTTTTGCAGAAACTCCAAGACAAAGAGAGAGATCCAACTGCCACAATACTTGCCACGACAATGCCGCCAATCCTGCCAACGAAACAAAGAATGAAATGAGAAGTGCCTCCAACACAGCGATACCTTCGTTTCCGTTGAAAAAAGAACAAACCCGAATTGGCTCCGCTCGAACCGAGCATCCTCCCTGGAATTCTCATGCAGTATCGAAGCAACTACTTATCGGATACTCTTATGCGCGATTTCACTCCTCGATTAACCCATTCTTTCTAAAACCATCCCCCATGAATCCTCCAGTTCAGTTCCCCGCATTTCCCCTCCTTCTCGTTGCTTTCACCCTTTCAGCGCTCTCTCTGACTCACGCCACAGGAACCGACTACGAACCGGTCCTCTTCAAAAACACCAAGCTCGTTTACTCCGATACCTTTGACGGTCCGCTCAACAAGGAATTCTGGGAGGTTCGCCAGAGCACCACATGGGAAATCAAAGAAGGCGTGCTCACCGGCAGTCCATCTTCAAAGCAATTCCAGGAACAGAAAAAGGCGAGCAACGACCCGTCGCATGCTGGCTTCAAACCCGTCATCTGGCTCAAACAGGTGCCGGAAAACTTCATCTGCACCATGCGCCTGCGTTACAGCGCCGAGGCCTACCAAAAGGGGTTCCCTCTGCTCGATCTAGGACACCACATCCACACGATCATCTTCGACGAGAAAAAGACCACGCTGACCATCAAGAAAAACGTAGAAACCCTCCCCGTCGAACTCCCTCTATTCTCCCTCAACCAGTGGCACGACGTTGCCATCGAGGTCAAAAAAGGTTCGCTGCTTCTCACGATCGACGGAAAGAAACACCTCTTCGAAAGTTCGAACATCGATATGACCGGCCAACATCAGATCGACTTCAAGGCCGTGGATTTCGGAAAATGCGAAATCGACGACCTCAAACTCTGGGAGGGCTTATAGTCATAAGCCCCTGCAAAAAGAGCCCAGCAAAACCATCCAGGAGGACTCCTCAGGCTCGGATCAACTCCGGAATCGGACGCCCCTCATTCACGATCGCGGTCGGCCTTCCGTTGAAGTCGTCTATGGTGACCTTTGAAGAATCAATTCCGAGATGATGATAGAGTGTGGATAGGAAATCGCCGGGCCAGCAAGCCCGCTCAATCACATCTTCCCCACGCTTATCCGTGGCACCAATGATTCCACCCGTCTGAATCCCGCCTCCCGCCCAAATATTGGAGAAAGCGCGAGGCCAGTGATCACGACCCGGTTGCAGGGTGCCAGTCGGGCCACTTGCATCACCAGCGCCGGTGCTTCGATCAAAACTAATCTTTGGCGTGCGCCCGAACTCGCCGGTCACCACAACGAGCACCCGCTTATCCAGTCCCCTCGCATAGATGTCCTCGATCAACGCCGAAACGGCCTGATCATAATTCTGCGCGCGGAACCTCATCGCATCAAACACATGATGATTCACCGCGTGATCATCCCAGTTCCCAACACGCCCACACAACGGACCACTCAGGCTACTCGTCACAATCTCCACCCCAGCCTCCACGAGCCGGCGTGCCAATAACAACTGTTGCCCCCACCGGTTCCGGCCATACCGATCACGTGTGCGCGCATCCTCCTTACTCAAATCAAACGCATCCCTAGCCTTCGGGTTGGTCAACAAACTCATTGCCTGCGCTTCAAACTGATCCAGCGATCCCAACTCTCCTTCTCGATCAAAAGAACGCTCCAACCGATCCAAACTCTGACGCAACGCCACGCGCCCACTCAATCGCCGACTCTCCGCGGGATCAGACAATCCAATATTGGGCACCTCGAAGTTCGGCCGATTGGGATCATCCGTCACCGAAAACGCAGAGTAAGCATCACTCAAGTACGCAGGACCGCCATATTCCGAGGGCGGATTTACACCGACATAGTTGGGCAACGGATTGTCGCGCTTCCCCTCTTTGGAGCGAAGATAATGCGCTACCGCCATCCACTCAGGATATTTCGCCTTCGGCTTGTCTCTCTCGTCTGAATCACCCGAAAGCATCTGCATCGATCCTGCAGGATGCCCTCCCGCCTTCTGATTCATCGAACGCAGAATCGTAAACTTATCCGCAATCTTGGCCTGCATCGGTAACAACTCCGTAATGCGGGTCCCGGGCACACTCGTCCCAATTGTTTTAAAGGGCCCCCGATACTCCGTGCCGATCTCCGGTTTCGGATCGTAAGAATCAATGTGCGAGAGACCGCCCGGGAGCCACACCATGATCACCGCGGTTTTTTCACCCTTCGTCTTCAGCGCGCTCTCTGCCTGCAAACGCAAAACACCCGGCAAACTTAAACTCGCAAACCCAGCCAAACCGGCCTGCATGAAGCCTCGACGACTGATTGGGCCGCTGCAGCGAAAAAAAGGCGATTGAGGATTCATCTCAGGCATGGGGAACTCCAAGTGGGGATGGAATGAAAAATGGATGTAAAGTTTCTTAAGTCTTCTGAAGCGGATTATTTAGAATCTAAAACGTCGAATTCACTGCCTCTGAGTCAGCGCCCCTCACACAACCAAACTCCCCGCAAAAAAACTCTGGAGGCGTTAGCGCTCATTTCTTCTCAGCCGCCTTCACAATCAGCCGAATCGGCTCTGAAACCACAATATCGGCGGTATCCTTCGGAGCCGCCTTGTCTGAAACCGCCTTCATCCGCTTTTCCGCCTCAAGTTTTGCAGTCTCAGCGGCCTTCTGCTTTTCTGCCGCCTCCCTGACCGCCTGGGCCACAGCCTCCTTTTTATCGACAGGCGCCTGACTCATCTCGGCTGCGAGTTTTTTTGCGGTTTCGGATGCGGAAGCTGCCTCCAATTGAGCCTTCTTCTGATCCTCTTCCGCTGCCTTCACCGCATCTGGATTATCCCGATATTTCACAACACCCGGACCATAAAACGCTATCGTGTATTCCCCTGGTACGGTCTTCAGAGCGGCAAGATCCAGCACTGCGTCCGTTTGCTCGGCCTTCAACGGGACATCGATCTCCTTCGCGCTATCGAATCCATCACCCATGGTTTTTAATTTCAGCGACGTCCCGGAAAACTCGCTCCTCCAAGTAACCTTCAGCGGAACAGTGAGTTTTTCACCCTGTACCACCTCCAACACTTTCTTCTCCGTCGGGATCAGAGTGACCGGCGCTAACTCCGCAGAGGTCACTGACACAGGCGCATCCGCAACCAACCTTGGTTTTGGAATCTCCTGCGTTGAATCTTTCACGGGCCACGCCATAGAAGCCACCGCACACGGACGCACCACGCTTGCACCATTTATGGTGGCCTTTCCTGAAAACTTCGCACTGGAAAGACCCGGTTTTGCATCCTCCCGAGCCGACAAAAGAATCATTCCCCGACTCTTCCCTGCTGGGATTTTTAAACCCTCGGCACTCACTCCTTCCGGAAGGCCCTCCACAGACAACTCAACCTCTCCAGAAAAACCATCTTTGCGAACAACCACAACTTCCATCGCCATCGTTGCCCCTGCACGCAAAGCCATGGGCTTGGAAAGCGCATTACGATCCCCGTTTCGAAGCGTCATGTGCAATCCCCAGGCAACAAGCGCATAGTCAGGTGCCGCTTGCCGAATCACCATCGTATACACGTGCTTCGCATTCGCTTTGGTTCCCCCAAATAAATCCCGAATCTGCAACCGATACAGCCCATCCTCTTTCACCTCGATCTTCCCATGCGGATCAGCCGAACCTGCATCATAAGGAGGTCCGTCATACGAGTACCCGTTGGTAGAAGGTTTCATCGGGGACGGAATATCGTTCATCTCCACCACATCCACCCACTTATCCCCCGCATTTTCCTGAACGCGCCGCTGCACCACTAAAAATGCATCCGTCGCATACCCCAATCTTTCGGACGCCACCTCCACCCACCACACCTCTCCTTTCTTCGCCTCAAACTCATAAGTATCCACACGCGCGGCCGGGAAAAACCGTCCCTCAATCCGGCATGGCAAAGATACCGATACCGGCGCAGGCCTCTTTTCGTCATGAGATGCCGCATGGAAACTCTTCGCCTCTTTCGACAAGCCCGTCACCCCGTTCCATGAAACGGAACTCACCGTCCGCACTGCCGGTTGTTCTCCAACCGACTGTCCTGCCACAGCCTCCAGAAGTGCCAGCCGATAGAAGTGTTCCGCGCCGCCTTGAAACGTGAGCCCGTGAACTTTGACAAAGTAGGCGCCATCTGCGGGAGCCGTAAATTCAACCGATCCCCCCGTTCGATTTGCGATCAACTCCGCCCCTTTGGCATCTGCCACAATGACGACCGGAGTGAGCTTTGAGTCGATTTTGGATGCCGAGCAATCAATCACAAATCGCTGCCCTTTGGTGGCTTCAAAACGAAAATAGTCCACCGACTTCGCCGTAACTGACGCGCTGCAAACCGAATTCACCGGCAGACTCAGAGCCGTCTCCATTGTCGTGTTTGGCTTCTTCCGAAGGACTTCTGCATGCGTTCCCACTACGAATGCGCGCGACGCCGAAACTCCCAACCGGGTCACCATCCGCGCCTCATGCAAGCCCGTCGGCGCATCGGCGGCAATCGTTACGATGTACTGATTCGCCACACGCTTCCCATCCGCCCCCGTCTTCGCGCGTGCTGACAGTTTCGGATTCGAAAACACCAACTGCTGTTGCTCCGCATCAATATAATCGCCCGTAATCGCAACCTCAAACTCCGACCCAACTTCCCCCCCCATAGGCATCAGCGTCAAAAGACGCGGAGCAGGCAAGCCCACCTCCTGTGCAACGGCCCTCACACCTTCACCCCAAAGAAGGCCGACGACACTCCAAACAACAACGACTGAAAAAGCCGGAAAGATGCGATCAAACATAGCTCAATGATTATAGAGAAACTCTTTTGCATTCATCAGCGCCCACAGCAAATCCTCCAAAGCTTCACGCCTAGCCTTCTGCGGGTCCAATCGATCCCCTTTATCATCCAAAACAGTCCTTCCCAAAAACGCTTCCGCCGTTTGCAACTCATCCGCCGTGGGTTGTCTTGAAAAAGACGCGAGATACAATTCGCGAATCTTCTCCGAATCCACTTCAGTGGATTTCGCCAACCGATCCACACGCCCCTGCGCCGCAGTCAACTTCGCCTTCAAGTCCGCGGCATTCATCAAATGGAGGCTCTGCGAAAGACTCGCCGCCTGAACCCGTTCACACTCGCAAACACTCGCCCCCTCGGGCCGACCAAACACCTTTAAAAATGTCGCCGTCTTGTTGTAGCTATTATCCGGGAGCGAAATCGCTCGTGTACCGGCCGGCAGGTCCGAAAAATTCGTAGGAGATCCCGTGAACTGGTCGATCGAATCCAAAAGCACCTCGGCCGTCAGATGCTTCGGATAATAATGTGAGAAATTCTGGCGATCGACTCCGTTATATTCGTTCGGGACCGAACTGAGTTGATACACACTCGACTGGGTGATCACTCGCACCACGGATTTTAGATCAAATCCGCCTTGAATAAATTGTGCCGCGAGCGCCTCCAATAGCTCGGGGTTCGTAGCCGGGTTGCTGTCACGAATATCGTCTTCGGGATCAATCAATCCCCGCTTGAAAAAGTGCTTCCAATAGCGATTCACCAACGCCTTTGCAAAAAACGGATTTGTCGAGTCACTCAACCAATCCGCGAGAAATAGACGCGGATCATCATCCGGAGAAATCTCGAGCGAAGCGCCACCGAGGACCGCTGGTTTAACGGGCAACTTCGTCTTCTTGTTCTCTGACTGCGCAATGCCTCGCTTGTGAAAAATAACGTCCTCGCCAGGGGTCCCTGTGGGTTTACGACCGACCTGACTGAAGAACGCCGCGAAACCATAATAGTCACGCTGACTCCAGCGCTCGAAAGGATGGTGGTGGCACTGCGCACATTGCATTCGAACTCCCAAAAACAGCTGCGCCACATCCTCCACTTGCTGCTGCGGTTCCTTTACCCGCTTGTACCAAGCCACGGAAGGATTTGCCAAAATACGCCCACTGGCCGCCAAGAGTTCACGCGCCATTTGGTCGTATGGTGTGTTGGATCTCAAGTTATCCCGAACCCAAGAATGAAACGCAAAGTTCGCGGTGATGTCGTCGGCCGCGTCGCGTTTGTTATGCAAAAGCATCGTCCATTTCCCAGCGAAGTAGTCCGCATACCCAGAACTACTAAGCAGCGCCTCAACCAATAAATCCCGCTTATTCGCGTCCTTGCTCTCTAGAAACGTCCTCGCCTCTTCCACCGTTGGCAGATGACCGGCGATATCCAACGATGCACGCCGTAAAAACGTCGCATCATCACACAATTCCGACGGAGGAATTCCAATCCGTTTCAAATTCGCGAACACCAACTCATCAATGAAGTTTTTCACCGGCGGGTGTTTTTCAACCGGCGCGCCCAACGGAATCGAAATGCTGCATACGGAAACCAACCCCGAATAACGCACCATCACAGCCACGTTGCCGGGCAAATCTCGAATGCCCACCAACCCTTCCTCCGTGGTCTCCGCCATACTCTTCTCGTTCGCCTCGTACAGCGCCGTCCGAGTGACATCACGAACACTGCCGTCGGAATAGTGAGCCAAAACTTTCAACTGCTGATGCACTCCGGGCTTCAACGCAACCCGCCCCGGTTGGACCTCCAACGAAGTCACCTTTGGATCCGTCGGCTTCCCATACGGCATCCCCTCTCCAATCCATCGCGTCAGCACCCGATACTCGTCGGAACCGAGCTCAATTTTTCTCCCACCTCCATGCGGCACAATGTTAGCCGCTTTCAAAACCAAAAGACTCTGCTCTGGTGCCGCCGGAAATACCCGACGCCCTTTGCCTTCTTTCACGATGTGCTCGTAGTCTTCCTCAGGCTCAAACCCCAAAACCGAAAGACGAAATCCGCGTTGCCCGACTCCCGCTTTCGCGTGACACCCTCCGGAGTTACAGCTCGCCTTGGTCAGAATGGGCTGAATGTCATTCACGAAATTCACGGACCCTTCGCCGTCTCCAGCACCGAGCGCGTTCCCAGTCCCAATCCAGAGCGACAAAACACACAGGACAAATCTCAGTCCGCTCCTGAGAAGCTCAGTCCCCTCCCCAGCGCCACAGTCCACCCTCAGACTTCCAAACGCGAAATCGTTCGTTCTTACGGCAGACATCGAGTTTTGGGGAGATCTCACAACCCTTATATGATGATGGAGTTCCGCCATCTGACTCCACTCAAACCAGATCGGTTTTTCCGGCTAATCTTGGCTTTTTTCAACCCCATAGCCAAAGAGCGCTCTTCTCAATCCCCAGACTGAGCGACCGAAAACCGCGTTCGGTCAGGGAAGGTCCATGAGGGGATTTTTTAATAAAGCCCAACCGTTCGCCTTCTTCACAAACGCAAACTCTTTGGACACCCGGGAAGCGATTTCCACGTCTGGGTCAAACCCAAGCCGAATCGAGTGAATCGGGCTTGGGTAACAATAAATACTCCCCAGTTGAATACTCTCTTCCTCATCCTTCTGCACCTGCCGAGTCTCCCTAAATTTGGTAATCTCACTCTCCCCAGCATTCCGAAAACCAAGAATGCCCTCAGGAACCAAAACATAAGACGCCTTCCGCAAATCTGCCATATGCTTCTCCACCTCGGCAGGAGCAACCATGCAGGGGATGTCAGCCTGGTAAAGCGGATAAAGTCGGCGCGTCGCAATCAGATAACGTCGCGTTGTGGAGTCTAAGTCAAACGGAGCCGCCACACGCTTCAAAGAGTCCAAACCCAGCGCCTCAATTAAAGGACTAACCGTCTCTTTAGGACGAACCTCTTTGCCTGCCAAAGCCAACCGCACCCCATCTAAAAAAAACCGAAGGCCCATCGAGAGGCCCAGATGTTGCGCAAAGGACAGAATCAACAACATCACAGAAGCCAACACGGGCAATAACCTCGGCCACCGCCGTGCAGTGACGCCAAAGCAAAGAATGAAAATACCTGCCCCGTTCCATACCACATGCGAGGGATCACAACGACTGAATGACGGCGGCAGCGTTGCCATCACTAACAACATCCAACCCATCAGAACCGCCGACATCTCATCCTTCGGCCTGGCAAGCACAGAACGTAACACCACCGGCATGACCCCAAACAACCCAGCCAAATACAAAAGGATGTGAGGCGCCGGAACCACAGGATTACACCCAGCGCCCGCAGAAAAGTGACCCGCAAAGGAAAAGCATTCCGGGAAGAGAAGTAACCAAAGCCCAAAACCAATCGGCCCCCCAGCCAGAGGCAGCCACAAATTTTCGCGCTCTGTCACGATCCGGTGAAGAAAGTAGCAGGCAAAACTCAGCATCAAAACGAGTCCTATCTCAGGCGAGATTCCCATCATGAGCATGACCCCACCAACACAAGCTGCGCTGAGCTTCCGCTGCACCAACGGATCGCCGCTGGCCTCAAGCCGCTTGCCAAACCGATGCACCAGCAAAAGCAGTGCGTATGGCAGTAAAAATCGCGCCGCCGTCTGCGCCCCAAGGGACCAAATGTGCATCGCAAAAGCCATGATCACAAACAGCACCGAGCGCAAAACTACGGAAACCCGAATCTCGTTCACCAAGTAGAACAGGACACCCACACCGCCGCTCAGAAAAACACACACCGCCGCCATATAGGCCCATTCTCTTGACAATCCAAAGACGTCAAAGAGCTGCATAAAACAAACCGGCAAATAAAACAAAATGGGGCCATAGGGCCACCACGAGTCCGTGTACGGCTTGAGGTGATACTCCACAGCAAGTTCCGCTTTTGGGAGAGTCACGTGGGCCTCAAAATAACTGCTCAGATCCGGAATACAGCGGTACAAAAATAAAGTGCTCGCGATGGTAATCCCGACGCTCAGCCATAATAGAGACCTTGGCATCGCCCCAAAGCTTCCCTGCCATTGAGACCGCACCACCCCCAAAACCGTGTCAGCTTTACGCGACTCAAAGGATCGGAAGAAAAAAAGTCTGAATGAAAGCAATCCCAACACCGCAACCGTCGCTAAAATACTGACCCGGTTGTTGAATCCAACCCGATACGAAGTCGACCATACGAAGGGTTCGGGGGGATACTGATACGGCAGCTTGAAAATTGCATACCAACCTCCCGCTAAAACTAAAATCAGGAAGAGAAGATCTAGCCATTTGATCCAAGGATGCCTCACGAGCAACCGCTGACATAAATCGTCGGACTGAGTAACGGGGGTTTGCTGCCGTGCTTTGACGCTCATTGGGGTGGGAAGGGTGCTGACCTAATCCACTAATTTGAAAAAGGACATTCGAGTATAAGCCGCACAGACCCTCCTTCAACCTCTCATTCCCCACCCAACAACGGATCGCTCCGACGCGCACCGATCCCACAACCGCATTCGATCCCACGCCCCACGTCTCACAGCATCAAGCAACCCCAGCGCCCCCTGGAACCACTACTCGCGAAGCCCCACCAGGCCCTTTCTCCACCCGAATTTGAACCGGAATCGCATCCGTCATTTCACTCACATGCGAAATCACGCCAACCTTTCTCCCCTGCGCCTCCAGCTGTCCAAGCGCATTCATCGCGCAGCGTAGAGTCTCCCCATCCAAACTGCCGAACCCTTCATCAATAAACAGCGACTCGATCCGCAGCCGGTTAGAGGTGAGCGCCGCCAACCCAAGCGCTAACCCAAGCGACACTAAAAAAGACTCTCCCCCAGACAAGGAATGCACCGAGCGAACCTGATCCGACATGTGCCTGTCCACCACGATCAGGTTCAACGACCCCTTCAGCCGCTCTAGACGATACCGCGTCGCCAGTTGTTCGAGTTGCGCATTCGCGTAGCGCAACAAAACATCCAGCGTCCACTGCTGGGCAATATTGCGAAATGCCGCGCCGTCTGCCGACCCAATC
Organism: Chthoniobacteraceae bacterium; assembly: GCA_947448395.1. Lineage (GTDB taxonomy): Bacteria > Verrucomicrobiota > Verrucomicrobiia > Chthoniobacterales > Chthoniobacteraceae > Chth-196. The sequence goes on along the minus strand of CANFNA010000033.1, from coordinate 10,800 downwards.
AACTCATTCAGACGCCCCCACGGAGCGGCCTTCCGAGATTTTTCCTCAAGCGCATTCAAAATCTCCCCAGCGCTATTTCGCCGCAGATCATCATTCACAACAACCGCACGCTTCACCTCAACCTCGGCGACCGCCCCCTCAAGATTCCTCTTACACGCCTCTAAAGCACCGCTCACGCTCTCCCAATCATCGACTGTTTTGCGGGCCTGTTCATGACTCTCCAAAGTGACTTTGCGGACCCAAACGGCACCCTTTGCAGAACTAACTGCATCGTCCAATCCCTTCAAATACAGGCGTTCCTGATTCAGCCATGCTGGTCCGCGCGTGAGCCAACCATCCAGCATCACTCTATCAATGGCACGCCCAGACTGCCTCGCAAAATTCAACAGCCAAGTTTCCAGCGACTCACCACATTGTGACAATCGCAAGCTCGCCTTCACCGCCGCCTCTTCGGCTGCCAAAACGATCTGCTTCGCTTTGGCAGACTCAATCTCCGCCTTCGCTCTGATTTCCAACGCACCGCTTCGCTCCTTCTCCGTAGCCGCCACCGCATGTTCCAATTCCGACTCCACATCCTCAGCCGAACGACCTCCCAAAAGCTCCAACCGCTGCTGCTGGACTATCTCAAATTCCGCTTTTGCATCGCCGTGCGCCTTCGCTCGCGTTTTCAAAAGACTCTCCGCTTGGTTTACAGCGATACCCAACGGACGAAGCGAATCGTTCGCCCTTCCAATGCGCTCTTGCGTACACCGAACCTCCTCGCGGAGTTCTAAGAACGTTTTCACCGCCGCGTGAAATCGGCTTTTGTAAATTTCCGGATCTTGCTCGTACCCCAACCCAGCAAACGACACCCCAGACACCACCGGCAACACGATCCTCCAAGCTTCATTCCACTGGGTTTCCGCAGATTGGAGAACGGCACCAGCCTCGGTCTTCACACGATTCGCATTCTCAAGCTTCCGCTCCGCATCCGCCACTTCATCCGTCCATTTCCGCAACGTCTCCAAAGCCGCTTCCTTTAGAGCGCGCGCCCGAGTCAACGCGGTGTGTGCGGCGATCTGATTCTTTTCACGATGCTCAATTTCCAATTTTTGCGTCTCGAGTTCCTTTAAGCGCCTCTCGAGATGCAGATGCCTCTGCTCGGGGCTCATCGCCCAGATGCCCTTCGCCTCTGACTCGTTTGGGGTAAATTGAAGCACTGCCACACGCTTTTGTTCGCACTCCACCTTTTGCTTTTGCTTTGCGGAAATCTGCGCCGAAAGCCCTTTAAAACTCTGCGTCAACCCCTCAAGTTCCGCCCGCAATTGAGCAAGGCGCTCGACCTTCCCTTGAAAGTTTTTTTTGAGACTCCTGAGCGAGGCCACTTCGAAGGCATGCTCGCGCTCAGCGAAAGGATGCTCATGACCACCGCAAACCGGACACGGCTCGCCCTCAACCAAACCTTCCCTCAATGCGATCGCAGCGTCTGAAACTGCCGCCTCTGCCAAACTCCAAGCGCTTCGCGCTGCTTCAACCTCCAAAACGGCTCGTGGAATCTCCGAAGCCTCCAAAATCTGTCGCCGCTGCGTCTGGGATGCGGACTCCGCACTGAGACCGCTCCACTCTGATTCCAAAGCTTCCAGTTGGTGTTCCAGATCCGCCAACTCCTTCGCCTTCACCTGAACCTCGGCAAGGCTCTTTTGCGCCGCCTCATTGCCACGGCGGTCCGTCGCAATTTGACTGGCATCCCACTTGCCTTCCTCGATCTGTGCCTGATCAAAATCAAGAGCCGCCCCTTCCGCTGCACTTCGAATTTGCGCCTCACCCGATCGTCCCAACTGAACATTCCGTGAAGTCTCGAGGACCGAAGCCTCTGCCTTCCCGATTGCCTTTTGTGCGTCCTGAACCTCCTTTCTTTTCTCAGACTCACGACCGAACCGATCCATCCATGCAGCGAGGTCACCTGCGAAGGCGCCCACCTGCTCGACTTTCTCCCGCTCTTTCTCGAGACCCAACATAGTCTCCGTTGCGTCTTTGATGGACTGCTGAACCTGCAGGCATTCTTTGTCGGCAGCATCCTTCGCATTGAGCGCCTCATCTAACGCACTGTTCGCGTTCACAAGCTGGATGCCCAACGGTCCTAATTTTGCATCCAAAGCCCGCGCTTTTTGAATCACGGCGCTGGAATCCGCCCGCTTTTTGAGCGTCGCCTGATACGCGGCCTCCGACGTTCGCTGGGACTCATCCGCTTTACGAACCTCCTCCGTCAAAACCTCAAACACGGTCTTAGTTCTCTCACACTCCGCTGTGGCTTTTGCGAATTCCCCATGCACCCGAAGTTCCTCCGCGCGCAATCCGCCAGCCTCATGGAGCACTACCTCGGTATCTTGAAGCTCCAGACGGCGAGTTTCAGCGGCTGAAGAAGCTCTCTGAGCTTCCTCACTGCGAGCCTCGGCCTCTTGAAGTTCCTTTTGCAGCCTATGATAATCCACAAACCACTGAGCGTCCTTTTGGAGGCGTTTCAGCTCTTCATCCATCTTTTGACAAGCAGACGAAGCGACCGCTAACTCAGCCTCGGCAAAAGCCCTCTCTTCTTGGCTCATGGGCTTGCTTCCTTGAAGTCGTGATTCGAGTTCTTCAAGCGCCCGCTTTTCAGCCCGATTGCGTTCAAACACTGCCTGCGAAATGCGCGCGAAACGAACGGTCCCCGTTAATGCTTGGAGGATCTCCGCGCGCTCGTGATCGTTGGCTTTCAAGAAAGTCGCAAAGTCACCCTGTGCGAGCAGGATTGCGCGCCGAAACTGGTCAAAGGTGAGACCGATCTTCCCAACGATCGCGGCCTTTACCTCTGAGATCTTCGCTCCTGAAACAACGACTCCCCCTCCATTCGTTTGTACATTCCCCTGCAGCAAGGTCATCTGCACTGGCTGCAAAGGCCCATCCGCCTTATTTCGCGCACGCCACACCTTCCATTGTGCCGTATAAATCGCGCCATCAACCCCAACAAACGCCACCTCCGCGAATCCATCCGCACAGCCGCGCCGAAGTAAATTGCGAGGATCGTTCTGCGCCACGCTTTTGCCTTTCTCATCCACCGCGACAGCCCCTTCTACCGCATTTAACCTCGGAGTCTCGCTGTACAAAGCCAAGCATAGGGCATCCAACAGTGTGCTCTTCCCAGAACCGGTCGGGCCACTAATCGAATACAATGCAGTTCCAAGCAACGGCGGCTTCGTGAAATCAACCGTATGCTCCCCAAAGAGTGATGCGATGTTGCGGACTGAAATTCGAAGAATCTTCATGGCGTCACCTCCGCCAAAATTTGATCAAAGGCAGCCAACACCTCCACATCTGGCTCCGCCCCATGCTTCTCTAAAAATGCACCTCGCAAAACCGTCACCGGATCAATCGTGCTCAAATCGGCCAATCCACTCATTCCGATCCACTGGGCATCCCCCTCACCCTCTGCTGTCCGTTCAAATTTGGTCGAAGCGAGACGAACCTGCTTCCCTTCCAACGCCATCTCCACTTGGTGCCTTCTCGTCGGATCTGGACCGTCGTCCAAAAAACGCACCTCAAGAAACGGATACTCCTCCTTTTTGAGGCCTGTTCCAAAATCCGCTTGTTTGAGCATCTGAACCAACTCGGGCAGCGGCACCACCCTTCCGATGGGGATCCGCATCATCGCCACCGAACGCGGAATCTCCAATGCCGTCACGGATTGCAAGCCCTCACCATCGAAATCCAGTTCCAAAATCTGATGCCGGTAGCCTCGCTCAGAAAGCGAAAGCGGAATCGGGCTCCCGCTGTAACGAATCCGCCCCCCATCCAGCGCCTGCGGCTTATGCAAGTGCCCAAGCGCCACATACGCGATCTCCGGCGCAAACATATCGGCCCTCAAGAACTCGAGACCTCCCACAACCAGATTTCGTTCAGACTCCGGTGAAACGGCACCGTCCTGCATGTGGCAATGCCCCATCGCCACGAGAACCGCTTTTGGGTAGTCACGGTCCCGCACGTGAATCGCTTGCTGCGTCAATTCGCGGTAAAACTCACGCACCCCCGCCATTGCCCCCTCACTGGAGTCCGAAACAAAAGGGACGTCGCTCACACGCAAGAACGGAACCGCAAGCGCCAGCGCCCTCACCTCGCCACTTTGGTCCCGTAACGGAATGAGAAACTTGGAATACTGAATCCGCGATTCGGCATCACGCTCAACAGTCCCAATTACGTGCGCTCGGATACCCCCTAAAATCGAGGCGGGTGCCTCCAACCGAGCGGCGGCATCATGGTTTCCCGCCGTCAGAATGATTTGCAGAACGGGATGAGACGCGAGCGCCGTGTTCAAGAAATCGTAGTAACGCTTCTGCGCAGAAGCTGGAGGGTTGATGTGATCAAAAACATCACCCGAAACCAAAAGAACGTCAGGCTTACGATCGGCGATCCGATCTAGGAGCCATTCAAAGAAACACGTATGCTCGTAGTCCCGGTCAAAATCGTGGAAAGACTGCCCCAAGTGCCAGTCTGCAGTGTGAAAGATGCGAAGCATGAGCAAAACAAGTTGAGCGTAACCTTTGAGAGCCAACCCTCGGGTTGGAAGTGGGTCATCTTGAGCCGGTCGCGGTTCAAAAACCCAATTTTATCGACACGATCTTTCTAATTTATCTGACACCAAAACCTGCTGCGAAGTCCTAGACCGTCGAACTCAAAGTTTATCCGGCAAGTAAGGGAGAAAAGGTGCGCGCTCATAGAGCCATCTTTTGCACATGGGGTAGGACAAATGCGGGGGTGCCCCACGATTTTTACAATATCTCGACCCCACGCTCGAAATTCCGCTTGAGTTTCTAAAGCGGGGCGACCGCCGCACCAAAAGTTTTTGCGTCCACCTTAGTTGTCCGATCCTCGGTGCGATTAGGCAGTGATATTCCGACTGCTATTTACGTTCCTTTGAATGAGAGAATGGAGAAGAGGAGAAAGTCTCATTCAGTTTGGGATAGAAAATCAACGAATCGGCGGTCACTCGGGGCCAGCGACAAACCGACTAGTTCTTTACGAGTGCACCAACGTAACTCCGTGTGCTCCAAACAAACCGGCTCTCCGTCAATCTGCACAGGTACAAAAACAATCAAAAACACCGAGTCGCTATCTCTGACTTCAAAAATCAAGTCTCCGACCCGCGTTGTTTCCACTCCCAGTTCCTCAGCAAGTTCACGCCTCACCGCGTCCGCATCGGATTCTCCAGGTTCACATTTCCCGCCTGGAAACTCCCACAATCCTCCATGTCGCTTGTGAACCGGGCGCCGACAAACAAGATAACGATCGCCACGCCCAATGACCGAGGCAACGACTCTGACTGGATCATCCAACATGGCCCACATTCTACCCAGACTGAGGGCAACCAAGCCAGTGCAACACCTCCAAGACTGGGACTGCGTGCCGGTTAAATCATTTCCCGGGGATGAAATTTTCAAGCTGACGATTCAGAACTAATTAGCTCAGACGCTCTGGGGTTATCCTTGGGATGAAAATGCGCCGCTGCCGGTGGCTTGCCGCCCTTCTCGTAGCCCCACTCTTACCCTCACCTTTTGTGCTCTCCGCCGCGGATGCGCCCAAAGAGAAAGAGGCGCAACCGCCAACTCCCGCGAAATCGGCAACCACACCCGCACCCAAGGCGCCGCCGGAGGAACCCCACTATCAACCCGCTCCAACCTTCGCGAATGTCGCGTATGGAGCGCACCCCAAGCAGGTGCTTCACTTTTGGAAGGCGCAAACCGAGGGACCGGCGCCGCTTTTATTGTTTATCCACGGAGGGGGTTGGCAGGGAGGCCACCGGGGCAGCGGGCTTTATCCCGAACTACTAAAGGAAATGCTGGAGGCCGGCGTTTCGGTGGTGTCGGTCGAGTACCGTTTTATTTCGGAATCCACCGCGGACGGGGTGGTGCCACCGGTAAAAGGCCCGCTTCACGATGCCGCACGCGCCCTGCAGTTTGTGCGCAGCAAGGCGACGGAATGGAACGTGGACAAAAACCGGATCGCCGCGAGCGGTGGATCGGCGGGGGCTTGTTCCTCGTTATGGCTAGCCTTTCACGATGATCTCGCGGACCCGAAGAGCACGGATCCTGTTGCTAGAGAATCCACACGCCTATTGTGCGCTGCAGTCAAAGGAGCGCAGACAACCTTGGATCCCGCCCAAATGGTGGAATGGACACCCAACAGCCGGTACGGCGCCCATGCCTTTGGGATCGTCGGAAATGCCGAGAAAAAGACGACCCCCTTCGCTGAGTACCTCGCCAAGCGGGATACGATCCTCCCGTGGATTGCGGAGTACTCGCCTTACGCTCTGGTGAACGCCGGCGACCCTCCCGTATACCTCTCCTACTCGACGCCACCCGCTGTCGGAAAGGAGGAGAAAGACCCAACCCATTCGGCAAACTTCGGCGTCGGTCTTCTCGATCGATGCAAGGCGGTAGGGGTGAATTGCGAATTGGAGTATCCAGGTGCAACAGGGGTCGTTCATGCACGCATTGCCGACTACCTCATCGCAAAGCTGAAGGCCGCTCCCGTGAAATAAGACAGCGCCGTCACGTCTCGATTTGAAGCCTTTCATGAACATTGTGAGGCGCCCAAAAGCCTATTACGCTCGTGCTTCCTCCGGAACCGCGCGGCTCCCTTATTCTCCATGTCACTTCGTCAGTTTATTCCTCTAACCCGCTTGAAACAGCTCTCCAGAGCATCGCTTGCAAAAGCTGTAATCTTTCTGCTCTGCACCGTGCCCCGCCTTTGTGAGTCCGCCGAAAGCAGCAACCCGCCACGGGCCGAAATTCCGCAGCAGTACAAACCCTTCCTCGAAAGCCACTGCATCGAGTGCCACGGGCCAGACAAACAAAAAGGCAAAGTCCGATTGGACACCCTCTCCTTCCATATCGACTCGATCGAAACCGCAGAACACTGGAGGAAAGTTCTGGCAGCCATCAACTCGGGCGATATGCCCCCAGAAGACCACCCGAAACAGCCGGAAAAAAGCGCCAAGGCTGACTTCCTGGAGGTGCTCTCCAACACGATGGTGATCGCTCGGAAGACGCTCACAGATCAAGGCGGCAAAATCACCATGCGGCGTCTCAACCGGCGCGAATATCAGAATACCCTTCGCGAACTGTTGGGGGTCGATGTCGAGGTCTCCGCGCTTCCCGCCGATGGCAGCCTAGAAACCTTCGATACCGTGGGATCCGCTCTGTTCATGTCCCCAGACCAATTCCAGCTCTACCGCCAACTGGGAAAGAAAGCATTGGATTTAAGCTTTGACCAAGCCCTCACCCCACGGGAGTCCCGAAAATTTCATAGCGAAGCGGAAGCTGAAACCCTGCCCGCAATGGAACGGAGCCTCGCGGAATTCGTCAGCATCCGAAAACGCCACCAGCAGTGGGCGGTAGCCGTAGAAGAGGCGGCGCGCAAACCTGAGAACGCCGCAGCTGCCGCAGAAATCCGTGCCAAAACAAAGGACGACCCTCAGAAATTCTCCGACAACTTTTATCTTCAATGGGAAAAACTAAAGGGGGCCCCCTCTCCGATGGAATTTGGTTTTCCGGACGCGATCGACGCTAACATGATGAAGAATCGGTGGGATAGTTACGTCCCCCAAGGCGTTGCATACCTCACGACGCCAAAATCGAAAACCGGGACTTTCCTTGGCATCGCTCACCTTCCCCACCGCTGGGTCACTTTGCGCATCCCAAAAGAATGGCCTGCTGGTGATTACAAAGTGCGGGTCTGCATCGCGGCAACCAATGAGGCAGATCCAGAACGCCGCTTTGTCGACTTTTTAGCCTCTCATCCCAACAGCTACGTCATCAGCACCCATCAGGTTTCGGGCACCATGGAAAAGCCCCAAATCATTGAAATTCCAATCACTCTCGATAAGGACGGTGCACGCGCCTTCCAGTTTGCGGAGAAAGGAATTTTAGGAAATCCCGATGGGAAAGGCACCGCCAATCAGGTCTTCGCACGGGGTTATAGACAATCCCAGATCGGTCCGGAATATGCCCTGTGGGTTGATTGGGTGGAAGCGGAGGGCCCTTTCCCGAGGGCCTCGGCAGCCCCGATACAAGCTCAATTGCGAGAACAACTTCAGCAGTTCCAAAAGCAACCTGCTGACGCACGCCCCATCCTTTCTTACTTTGCAGAACGCAGCCTGCGCGGTCGTACGCTCAACCCAGAGGTCATGGATCGATTTGTCCGGCTTTACGAAATGCGCCGCAAGGCTGGGGATGAACCTCTCGCTGCGATTAAGGAGCCTCTGTCTGTATTACTTTCCTCCCCCAGCTTTCTCTACCTAGCCGAACCCGCAAACGAAAACCAACCACGCCCCCTCACTCCTCTCGAACTAGCCACCCGCCTCTCCTTTTTCATTTGGAGCGCGCCGCCGGATGCGCAGTTGCTAGAGCTTGCCAAGCGTGGAGAGCTAACCAAACCCGGAGTACTTTCCTCACAACTCGAGCGTCTCTTAGCAGACCCTCGTTCCGAGGAGTTCACACAATCTTTTGTGAGCCAGTGGCTCGGAATGCCTCGTCTGGATTTTTTTCAGGTCAACGAAAGGCTCCATCCTCATTTCGATCTGCCCACCAAGGCGGCAGCCAAGGAGGAAGTGTTCGAAACCTTCCGCCACCTCATCAAAAAACGAAGCAGCCTCTCAAACCTGCTCAAATCAGATTCCGTCGTCGTCAACGCACTCCTTGCTTCCTACTACCAACTTCCGAACGTGGCGGGCGACGAATTCCGTGAAGTCTTGCTCCCAGCCGGCTCGCCCCGCGGGGGGCTGCTGGGAATGGCCGCGATCCTTGCAATGGGAGGCAATGGCGAGCAAACCAGCCCAGTGGAACGGGGTGCTTGGGTGTTACGCAAACTCTTGCACGATCCGCCTCCTCCAGCCCCAGCCAACGTCCCCCAACTCAATCGCCTTTCCACCAAGGAGCTCACCACTCCAGAACGGATCGCCTTGCATCAGGAAGATCCGCAATGCACCCAGTGCCATCGCAAGATTGATCCCATCGGCTTCGGCCTCGAAAACTTTGATGCAGTTGGAAAATGGCGAACCGAGGATTCCCGTCCTGGCGTGCCCAAAAACAACAACACGATTCATCCCGCAGGCGCCTTTTACAAAGGAAAGGCTTTCAAAGATTACTTCGAAATGCGCGACGTGATCGCCTCGCAACCTGAACGTTTCGCCCGAGGCTTCACCGAAGCGCTCATCGAATACGCTCTGGGACGCCCCTTCGGATTCTCGGATGAAGATCTCGCTCGGCAGATTGTCAGCCAAGCCTCGGAAAAGAATTTCTCCATCCCGGAATTCCTACTCGCTCTAGTTAACACTCAAGCCTTCAACACGAAATAACCGCCGCCGTACACTCCTGCATCGCCCACTTTTGCTCCCATGAATACCCATCTTTCACGCCGCCACTTCCTGCGAGCTGCCGGTTCACTCATTGCACTGCCCGCTTTGGAATCGATCGGATTCCGCGCCTTTGCAGCCGAAAAACCAACTGGGGCGCGCCCAAAGCGACTCATCTGTATCGGAATGGGATTTGGCGTCACCCAAGAGACTTGGTTTCCAGACGTAAACCAAACTGGGAAAAACTATCCCCTCTCGGAAGGCCTGGCGCCTTTGGCGAGGCACAAGGACCACTTCACCCTCTTTCAGGGTCTCACCAACAAATACACCCAAGACGCCCATTGGGGCAGCACCTTCTGGCTTACAGGCGCCAACCGCTACGCGGAGGCCGGGCAAAGCTTCCACAACACTATTTCATTCGACCAAGTCGCCGCTAATGCCATCGGCGAAGGATCCCGCTTTGCTTCCATCTCTCTAAACGGCGGCGAAAATAATTTGGAAGCACATCACATCGGCCATGGCCCAGGCCTTTCGCTCTCGTGGAACGCAGGCGGTAAACCGATAGCGGGACTCAATTCCCCGGCAGTGCTTTTCCACCGCCTCTTTTCCGAAGAAAAAATGTCCCTCGCAGAACGTCAGGCGATGATGGCTCAAGACCGGAGCGTTTTGGACGCAGTCGTCTCCGATGCAAAACAGCTCCAGCGCGGCCTCACTAAAAACGACGTCGATAAGCTAAACGAATATTTCCAAAGCATCCGCGAAATCGAAACCCGGATCGCCAAAGAGGAAGCTTGGATGGAAGTGCCAAAGCCCGCATCCCCTATCAGCGCTCCCGCAGAAAGTCTGCAAGGTCGCGAAGAAGTGAAGCTCATGTACGACATGATGGCTGCGGCGTTTCAAACCGACAGCACGCGAGTATTTACTTACCGCCTTCCGGTTGAAACCATGGTCAAGAGTCTTGGTCTGCGCCTTTCCGCCCATGACATCAGCCACTACGCACCAGGCGACCGCATGGAGGCCTCTAAGAAGCGCGATCTTGCCTACAGCGAACTCATGGCCGGCCTTTTGGACAAGCTACAATCCATTCGGGAACCCGATGGCTCCACACTGCTCGATCACTCATGTGTCGTGTTCGGGAGCAATCTGAGGAATGTCCATAATCTCGAAAACTGCCCGACTCTGGTAGCCGGCGGCGGAGGCGGAATCCCGCTCGGACAACACCACGTTCTCAAAAGCAACACGCCGCTGTGCAACCTCTGGCTGACCTTGCTCAGAGGACTCGGGGCATCGGTGGAGCGCCACGGCGACAGCTCAGGAACACTCTCCATCCCGAGCTAGACCTTCGCTTGACGCTCGATTCCCCCCAGCTGAGAGCACTCAGGTGGTTCGGAGTGAGCGCACCCTTGATGAGCCCCCTTTCTTTGGAAAAGTTTGGG
>CANFNA010000032.1 GCA_947448395.1 Chthoniobacteraceae bacterium | reverse complement strand
GGTTCGCGGGAAATCATCTCAACCCGCGTCATTCGTGAATAGCAGTCAGCATCCACAAAAAAAAACCTGCCCTGCACCAAAACGTCCGAGAGATTGTGCAAACGAAAGAAAAGAGCCAGCAACGCCAACACCAAAATCCACCAGCGAGAGCGCATGAACATCAGCCTTTTTTACAAAAACACACCCATCGAAATTTGCAATCCGACCGCTCCTAACGAAGCCCTTACGGCTTTGCCTCCAAATCCTGACGAAGATACTCAAGGACGTCTTTAAACTTCGCCTCGTTCAGAGGATTGGCATCCACGACTGCCTGATGCGCATCCAGCATTGTCTGAGCCTGCTCTTTCTTATCCTCCTTTTTAAGAAGCAGCGCATCGCTGGCCAATGAAACCTCCACTCCAACCTGACCCGTGGCCTGTAAGTCTAAAAGCTGATCTAAACCCAAATTCGAAAGCAGCGACCTTGTCCGATCATTCAAATTCACGACCTCCACCTTCCCTTCCGAAGATTGAGCCTGCAACTTTAACGCAATCCCAGCCAGCGTTCCCATAAACGTGGAGTCCATCATCGGACAGGACAGAAGATCAAAAACAAATCGGGAGTGCCCCCTCGCCAACATTTCCCGAGCAAAATCTTTGAGCGCTGTGCTGTTTTGGAAATTACCCTTCCCTTCCACACGCACCCACACCGCCCCTTGCGCTATTCCAACTCGAATGGATGTCTCTGCGTTCACGGGGTGGAAACGGATCCAAAAAACTTAGCTACCAAAGGAAGCTCTGCTGGAGCCCCACAATGCGTCCTTGTTGGATTAACAAAACCCTCCACGCCACCACCGCACCATCCTGATAATAATCGTCGCCAAGAATCGAAAATTCGGTACTTCCAGAACCGCCGGCTGTGGAAATCTGAGTCTCCAGAGCCTGCACATGCGTCCCGAGCTTTTGCTGCCGATATTCCAAGCGAACTGCCAAAGCACCTCCCTTCGGAGCCTTCCAGTGGACTGTGTAATAATTGCCCTCCCGTTGTTGGCGCTCAAACTTGTTGATTGCACCGAAATAACGCCGATCAATCTCCGCCTTCTGCATCGGACTCACCACTTTATGATTCAACTTTGGATCAATTGTCTGAGAAAACACCTTCACGACTTGAAATGCGTCCTCGAGCGCCAAGGGCAAAACCTCGGAAACAGCCACAGACACCACGTCGTTGGGAGCCCCAAACGCAGCCGTCGCGATCACCAGCGAGAACAGAGAAAACAAGCAGCCTCTCATCTTCTCTAACCCTAGGAGAGGCGCACTCCGGTGTCAACGGCGCCCACCGCCCGCGCAAAATCCTCACCAATCACAGAAACTCCACTTAACCCCATAGAAATTGGAGCATTAGCCGTAAAACACTCGAGAACCCGAAGACTTCGGTTCCTCCTGAGATTCCTTAACATCCTGAGAAGGCTCAAAACGCGCTCCTCTAGTCGCCTCAGAACCATCAGAACTCGGGTACGACACCGAACTGGGCTGGATCTTCTTCTCCGATTCCAACAGCGGAAGCGCATCATAACCTAAAAACCGAGCAAACAATCCGGAGACAACCCCATTCCAGAGCTGGTTGAAACTTCTAGAAGCCTCGTTGTAAGCATTTCGAAAAAGCTCAACCCGCTCAGAAACCAAGTCTAATTCGCCCCCGAGCTGAAGGATATTTCGCGCACTTCGAAACTCTGAAAAATCAGCAGCCGCAATCTGAAACCGCTTCAAAGATCTTTCCAACTCAAGCTCCGCTTCAAACCAAAGGAAAAACCACTTCGCTTGCGAAGCACTCGCCACAGCACTTCCGATCGCAGTGGCCAGCGTATTCCGGCAAACTAAAACCCCCTCCAAAACTTCCTTCTGCGAGTGCATAAAAATACGGGCCGCATCCACCAACCGCCCAATCGATTCGCCCCGTCTCATCGACTCCGTCTCCAAACGAGAAAGCGCCAACTGCGCGGCAGCCCGGGCGCCTCCCAACCGGTTGTGCAAACTCAAAAGCCACAAAAGCAGCGCGCAAATCCCCAGCACAAAAACAAAGATAATCAGAAATGCGATGCCCATGTGTTCTCGACGTTGAGTTGGAGCGCTTCTCGCAGCGGTTCAAATTCACTCAAACAGCCACCCAACACACTCCCCGTTTCTTACTTAACACAAAAAACAGCAGAAGCGAAGCCATTGCCTTTTTAAACCTTCGGAACTTCCGTTGCCCTTTGCAGCGCCCTCTGCAAATGACCAAGCCTCTCCGAGTCTCGGATCTTCGCACCCAACTCATCCGTCACGTAAAACGTATCCACCGCAGCCCCTTTTTCCGTACTCACACGAGACAGAGCAATCTCCACACCCTCATCCCCCACCGCCTTCAGCAAGGCATACAACAGCCCAAGCCGATCCGGTGTTTGAACATCGATCAGCGTGTAGTCCGGGTGCGCTCCATTATCGATCGCGATCTTCGTTGGAAAATCCATCGATTCACTCAACTGAAAACCCTTTTTTCCAATGGACCGAGACAGCTTGGTCGCAAAATCAAACTCCTCCACCTCCAGCGCCTGCGACAACAACTTCTCCGCCGCTTTGATCGACTCCGGATCCGTCACCGCCTCAAATTCACGGGTACAAACTTTGAAGACATCCAACACTAAGCTGTCGATCCTCGTGTAAACGTCAGCCCCAAGGATGTTAAATCCGGCCACGGAGAGCGACCCTGCGATCTTGGACAGTAAAGCATGTCGATCCCAGCCGCAGAACCACAACTCCGTGTGCCCCTTTGCTGGGTGGGCCCGCCAGCGAATCGCCGGCATCAGCGCCAACTTCGGATCACGCTCCCGATTCTCCAAAAATTCCCGCAGCAATTCGATGTGCCCAGCAATGGAATCCGCAGGATACGCCATGAAATACCGCTCCGGCATCGCAACAAACTGCGAATTTACCTCCTCCTGCAGTTCTGGTTTCACCAACTTCCGCACCTGCTCCTGTAACTCATCCCGCTCCGCCCGCCGTTTCCGAAAAAACTCCACATCATCAGCCAAAAATAGAGCCGTGCTTCGGTAGAGCTGCCAAACCAAAGACTCTTTCCAATCCGACCACCGTTCGTCATCCCCAACCCCCTGACCATCCGCTAACGTCAACAACATCAGCGCATCCAGATTTGCCTGACTACCCACGATCCCAGCAAATTCTTTAACCGTCGCAGGATCCTCTAAATTCCGATGCTGCGCGGTGGTCGACAATGTCGAGTGATGATCCACCAGAAAGATCAGTCTTTTGCGCTGATCGGGAGGCAATTGAAGGCGAATGGCCACCCGCTGAGCCGCCACCGCACTTGCATCTGAGTGGCTGCGAACATTTGCCGCCTTCCCCGTATCATGAAGCAACAGCGCGAGGTAAAGAACCTCCGGATCCTCCAACCTCTGGAAAAGTTTCCGGTAAGCCTGAAAACGAACCTCCGTCGTGTCCACCAACGCATCCAATTTTTCAATACACACCAGAGTGTGCTCATCCGCTGTGTAGCGATGGAAAAACTCATGCTGAACCAGACACGTGAGCTCTCCAAACTCCGGAATGTAACGTCCCAAAAAGTCCACTTGGTGCATCGCACGGAGTACCCACCCGACATCCCCCTTCTGTGTCAAAATCGCAAGAAAACTTTCCCGGTTTGCCTTCGCGTACTGAAAAGTCCGATCCACCAAATGCAACCGACGACGAACCAACTGCTGCAACTCCGGACTCAGCCTTTCCTGTCGCTTCTGCAAATAGTGAAACACTCGCATCAATCGCGGCGGATCCTGATTTAAAACCACCCGACTCTCGGGGTAAATCCGACCGTTCTCACTGTAAAATCCGTCAAAATGCTCCTGCTTCGGCGGCTTACTTAACCGGAGCAGTTTCAGCAACTTCGCCCGACGCGCTGGCTTCGGCGTGATCACCGACAGACGCTCCGATAGCAACTCCGTCACATTAAAAATCGCTCGGGCATGCTGGTAGTAGTCCCGCATAAATGCTTCGGTCCGCCGCAAAATACTCTTCTGCGTATACTCCAAAGAGTTCGCCAAGCGCAGTTGCTGATTAAGATGAATTACGTCCGCGGGACGGTTATTCTGGTAGTGCAGTTCATTCCGGACCCTCAGCAAAAAATCATAGGCGCGATCCAGCTGGCGGCGCTCCGTTTCGTTGATCAGCTTTCGATCCACCAACCCCGCGGTAGATCGGATGCGCTCCTTAAAAAAACTAATCCAGAGGAGATTTTGGTAATCACGAAGCCCGCCGCATCCGTTTTTGATGTTCGGCTCCTGCATGTAAACGCTCTTGCCGTGCTTTGAGTGACGATCCGCCTGATCAGTCACCCGCTGCCCAATGTACTCCTCCGTATGTGTCTCCACGCACTGGGCCAAAAATTGGCGCTGGAATGCTTCAAACAACGTCTGATCCCCCGTCACCAAACGAGCATCCAACATCGCCGTTTTCGACAGCATATCGTCATTTGCCTGCTCCACCGCCTGACGAATCGAACGAACGCTGTGCCCAACCTTAAACCCAACATCCCAAAGCGTGTACAAAACCTTCTCAACAATCCATGCCAACTCGGCCTCCGCTTTTGCCCCACTGGTGCCGTCGTACAAAAACATCAGATCGATATCGCTAAATGGATTGAGCTCCCCTCGGCCATACCCCCCTAGCGCCACGAGGGCGACTTTCAGCTTCGCCTCCTTTTTTCCCCCCTCCAATCGGCGAGCACATTCTAAAAGATGTCGGAGGACAATATCCACCACAGTGGCTCGCTGCGCGCAAATCTCACGCCCGCCACCTCCACTCGCATGCCGGAGTCGGATGCGATGATTCTCCAGCTTGATAAACTTCTGATACAGCTTCAGCAGCTCCTCGGGTTGCAGCGAAGCCCGCGAAAGCAAATCCTGCTCCGCGTGGGCAAGAACCTTCTCGCGATGACTCAAGGTGGCTGGGGAAAGGGGTTCAGAACTCACGGCAACAACTTAGTCACATTGCTCGATCCTTGGCGAAATTGCGCGCAAAACTTAGCTTCTCGTCGTCATCTCTCTGGATTGTCGTTCATTAAACCGCTCGCTAACCATAAGTTTACACTGGATTTGTTAGATTTCGGTTAGGAGAATCCCTCATTCCTACTCGGAGTGCCCCCCCGCTCTGCAATGTTTCGCTTCAAATGAGTCAAAATCATTCTGGAGGGCCTCGCCCTTCCACCCGGGCTCTTGTTCTCGGATCTCTCGGCGTCGTCTTCGGAGATATCGGAACAAGCCCTCTCTACTCCCTCCGAGAGTGTTTCAAAGGTCATCACGGGGTTCCTCCCACCGCCGAGAATGTGCTCGGGGTCCTCTCGCTCATTTTCTGGACCCTAACGTTAATCGTCAGCGTCAAATACCTCGCCTACGTGATGCGAGCCGATCGAAACGGTGAAGGAGGCATTCTCGCCCTCCTCGCTCTCGCGGTAGAGAAACTGCCTCCGAATCGAAAGCGCACCGTCTTACTGCTCGTCGGGGTTGGCGGAGCCGCGTTGCTGTTTGGAGATGGGATTATCACTCCAGCCATTTCGGTTCTGAGCGCTGTCGAGGGGCTCAACCTCATTACGCCTGTTTTCGAAAAGTACGTCGTCCCCATCACGATCGGGATCCTGATTAGCCTTTTCGTGGTTCAGAGGGCAGGCACAGAAAAGATGGGACACTGGTTCGGACCAATCACGGTCATTTGGTTTGCGGCGCTTGGACTGGCCGGTGTTTCATCCATCGTAAATGACCCAGGGATTTTCTCCTGCGTGAATCCTCTTCACGCCGTCCACCTCCTTCTCAACGGAGGATGGAAAGCCTTTTTTGTGCTCGGAGGCGTGTTCCTTGTCGTCACTGGAGGGGAGGCTCTTTACGCCGACATGGGGCATTTCGGCGCGCGTCCGATTCGAATCGCTTGGTTCACCGTGGTGTTCCCCTCGCTCTTCCTGAACTATCTGGGGCAAGGCGCTCTGCTGCGTCAAAATCCATCCCTTCTCGAAGACGAACACTTTAACCCGTTCTTCCAGCTCTTTCCGAGCTGGGCTCTGATCCCGATGGTCGCGCTAGCCGGGGCCGCCACGGTGATTGCGAGTCAGGCCCTCATTACCGGAACTTACTCACTGACTTTGCAGGCGATCCAATTGGGCTACCTACCCCGTTTGGCCGTCCGTCACACCTCCGCCCACACACGCGGGCAAATCTATATCTCCGTCATCAACTGGATGTTGATGTTCGCCTGCATCGCGCTGGTTGAATCCTTCCGCTCTGCCGATGCTCTAGCCGCTGCGTATGGAATTGCGGTCACCCTGACCATGCTAGTGACCACCGTCCTATTCTACATCGCCGCGCGATATCAGTGGGGATGGAGCCTGTGGAAAGCCCTCCCCATCATGGGACTCTGTTTTGCGGTCGAACTCACTTTCTTCGCGGCGAACGCCACCAAAATTCTCGACGGCGGTTGGTTCCCACTCGTCGTAGGAGCCGCTCTCTTCATCGTGATGACCACGTGGCGTACCGGCAGACGTCTCGTCGCAGAACGATTAGAAATGGGCACGCTTCCCCAAGAAATGCTCGTGGAGAGTCTCCAACTCAGCCAACGGACCATCCGCGTACCGGGCACCGCTGTTTTCATGGCCAGCAACTCCGGCCGTGCGCCAAATGCCATCATGCACAACTTAAAACACAACAAGGTGCTGCATGAACGCGTTGTATTCCTCACCATCGTCACCGAAGACCACCCCATCGTCCCCCCAAGCAAACAGGCCGAACTTCGGGAACTCGCACCTGGCTTTTGGCGCATGAGCGGCCACTACGGCTACCTTCAGGAACCGGACGTCCCTCAACTGCTACGGCGCGCCAAAAACCACTTCGGCTTCGAATACAACCCTCAGGACGTCACCTTCTTTCTAGGACGCGAAACCATCGTCCCGTCCGAGGAACCCGGCATGGCCATCTGGAGAGAGCATCTGTTCACATTCCTTTCCCGTATTGCAGAACCTCCCGGCAGCTTCTTCCGCCTCCCAGAAGGGCGCGTCGTGGAACTTGGTGTCCGGATCAAAATCTAATGCCGCCGCTTGCGGAACATTCTGCTAAACTGGCTGAGTTTTGAGGTCTCGACACCGCAATGATTCTCTCCACCCTCCGCATCCGAAACCTCGCCTTAGTCGAAGACCTCACGTGGTCCCTCAAAATCGGATTCACCTGCGTCACCGGCGAAACCGGCTCAGGAAAATCCATGATTCTAGGAGCCCTCAAACTGCTCGTTGGCGAAAGAGCCGATAAGTCTCTCATCCGAAACGGAACCGACTCGTGCACCGTCGAAGCCGTGTTCGAAGCAAAACCCGAGGCCACCCACACTCTCAACAGCCAACTTCTGGAATGGGGCGTCGAACCCTGCGAAGACGGACAACTTTTACTCAAACGCGTCCTCACCGCCGCAGGCACCAACCGACAGTTCGTCAACGGTTCCCCCACGACCCTCAACGTTCTAAAATCAATCGGCGCTTCCCTCGTCGATCTACACGGTCCTCACGACCACCAATCCCTCCTCTCCACGGATCTCCAAAGATCCCTCTTAGACGCATTTGCACAAGCCGATCAGGCTCGGTATGAATACTCCAGCGCGTTCTTCAAACGGACCTCCCTCCAACGCGAACTGGAGTCTCTCTGTGGCGACGATGCCGCCTTCGAACGCGAATGCGCGCTGCTAGCCCATCAAGTCCAAGAAATTGAGACAGCAAACCTTCAAGTAGACGAAGAAGCGACGCTCCATGCCCGCTATCAGCGCGCATCACAAGGACGCCGAATTCTCGAAGTTGTTTCTCAACTGCAAATGCGCCTCCTCGACTCTGAGGATGCTGCATTGCCAAAAATTGCAGAACTCTCTCGCCCTCTGCGCGAGTTAGAACGGATCGACCCGAACGCAACTGCACTTTCCGAAACCCACAGCAGAGCTGTCGCAGAGCTCGAGGAACTCGTATCGGAATTACAACGATACGCTGACGCGGTCGACCTCGACCCGCAGCGTCTACAAGAACTCGAAGACCGAGTGAACCTTCTCGAAACCCTCAAAAGAAAATACGGAGCTTCTATCGAAGCCGTTATTTCTTTCGGAAATGAAGCGGCTGAACGTCATCGCAAACTCAGCTCGCGAAGTGAGGAAAGAACACGTATCCAAAAACAGATCTCCGCAGTGGAACAAGACTTGGCAAGCACGGGCAAAATCCTCAGCCAAGCCCGTGAAAAAAGCGCACCCTTACTCGCCGTTAAAGTCGCCCAGCACCTAGCCGATCTTGGCCTAGGAAAAGCAAAGTTCAGCGTCTCTCTAGTGCCACTGCCCCGCCCAGGTCCCCATGGGCTTGAATCCATCGAGTTCCTCTTCGCACCTAATCCCGGAGAACCTCCAAAACCCTTGCGAGCCATCGCATCCAGCGGCGAAACCTCCAGAATCATGTTGGCCGTCAAATCGGCGCTCTCTGAGCAGGACCCCGTTGCTCTCCTCGTTTTTGACGAAATCGACGCAAACGTCGGCGGTGAAATCGCGCATGCGGTCGGAGAAAAAATGAGCAGCCTCGGCTCTGTACGCCAGGTGTTAAGTATCTCTCACCTTCCCCAAGTTGCATCAAAGGCCGACCACCATTTCGTAGTCACCAAAACATACGAAGACTCCCGCACCATTTCGGATCTGCAAGAAGTACGCACCTCAGCCCGAGAAGCCGAAATCGCTCGGATGCTGGGAGGAAAATCCGACTCCGCCCTCGCCCTCGCCAAATCCCTCCTTCAAGAACGGAAGGGATCCAAGCGACCTTGAGCTTGGTCTGCTTCGAGATGGAAATTTCTCAACGCGACAGCGTCGCGCAAAGCGCCGTCCACATTCCGGGACCAAATTCCTCAACCACACGCGCCTTCAATCCCGGACCCTCCTCTTTTTTCCGCAACACGGCAAACACGGTCGCACCCGACCCAGACATCAACGCACCAGAAACCTCCGGTTGATCCAACAACCACTGCTTAAGATCCGCCAGCAGCAGATACTTTTCAAAAACCGGACGCTCCAAATCGTTCAACAACGTGGCCCAGCCTAAATCCTGTTCCCCGTAAACAATTCCAGGAATCTCTACCGAGTCCTTCCACTGCCTGTAAGCCCAAGGCGTCGGAACTCCAAAAGGAGGCTTCACCAACAACAACGACGCCGACTCCAAATCTCCAACCGGCTCCACCCGCTCCCCTCGGCCACGAATCCAAGCCGCACTTTGATACAAAAAAAACGGCACATCCGATCCAATCTCTGCCCCCAAAGCCGCCAATTCATCCACCGAAAGGCCCTTCCCAAGAAGACGATTGAGCGCCAACAGAACCGCTCCCGCATCGCTGCTCCCACCGCCCAATCCCGCGCCATGCGGAACCTCCTTCTGCAGATAGATCCGCAGTCCCGAACAATGGCTGGTCCGATCACAAAAAAGTCTGGCAGCCTGAACCGCTAAGTTTCCATCGTCAGAGGGAACGGATGGATCGCTACATTCAAACTGCAATCCTTGTCCCGCCCGCTCCTCAATTTCCAGCGTGTCGCAAACAGATATTGGAACCATGAGACTCTCCAGTTCATGAAACCCATCAGCTCTTTTTCCGAGCACCCGAAGCGATAAATTAATTTTAGCAGGGGCGATCCAGCGCATCGTTTAAATGGAAGAACCTTCCCTTTTGTTTCTCATCCAGACCTAGAGAGCCCGTCTTCCTCAGCACACCATCTCAGCATCAAGTCAACGCGACCCGATACTCGTTCAGCTTGTTCCTCAGCGTCCGAATGCTGATGTCCAGAACCGCCGCCGCCTTCGTCCGGTTTCCATCGCACGCATCCAGAGTGCGCAAAATGTACTCCTTCTCAACTTCAGCAAGCGGCACCAATTCCCCCTCCTTCGCATTTGGAGACTCCACAGCTTCGCGCACCTTGCCCGAGGGAAGAGGTGCATCCTCCTCTGCATAATCCCCGTGAACTGGAGGCAACCCCAACACCGTCGAATTAATCGGCGCCCCTGGATCCGAAAGAATCACAGAGCGTTCGATGGTGTTTTGCAATTCACGCACATTTCCCGGCCAGAGATGGGCATCCAGAGAACGCAAACCTTCTGCGGAAAATTTCAGCCCAGATCGGCCATGCTGGCGTCCAAACCGTTGCAGAAAATGCTCGGCCAAAATGGAAATGTCCCCCGCTCTTTCACGAAGCGGAGGAACCTCCACCGGAAACACGTTCAATCGGTAAAACAAATCCTCCCTAAAATCTCCCTTCTCCACAGACTTCTTCAAATCACGGTTGGTTGTCGCCAACACGCGAACGTCCACTTGAATAGTTTTACTGCCACCCACCCTTTCAAATTCGCGCTCCTGCAAAACCCTCAAGAGTTTCGCCTGCAATCTTGGGGAAATCTCACTGATTTCGTCCAATAACAGTGTCCCTCCATTCGCGAGCTCAAACCTTCCCTCGCGGCGCTCCGTGGCCCCAGTGAACGATCCCTTTTCGTGACCAAAAAATTCACTCTCCATCAGACTCTCCGAAAGAGCCGCACAGTTCACCCTCACATAGGGGGCCTGGGAACGCGAACTGCAGTGATAAATCGCATGCGCCACCAGCTCCTTCCCCGTTCCATTCTCCCCCTGAATCAGCACCGTGGCCTCCGTGGGTGCCACCTTCTTAAGCATCTCCTTCAAACGCTGCATGGCCTCACTCTCCCCCACCAAATCCTTTGAACCGGTCAACTCCGCCGTCATGTACTCATTGACCTGCAGCATTTGCTTATACCCCTCAGCCTTCTTCACCAGAACCTCAATCTGGCTCACCGAAAACGGCTTCAATAAATAGTCAAATGCCCCAGCCCGCATACATTCCACGGCTGATTCCACCGTCCCAAACCCACTCATCATCACCACCAATGGCGGGTGCTGGATCTTGGAAACTCGCTCTAAAAACGGGGTTCCCTCCCCGTCAGGAAGACGCACATCCAAAAAGACCACATCGAAATGATCCTTCTTAAGCAAGCGCTCCGCCTCCGCTAAAGTCCCCGCACTGCTCACCCCATACCGCTTTCCCCTCAGCACCTCCTCGAAGGTCCGCCGGATGAAAGGCTCGTCGTCAATAATTAGAATTTTGTCTACAGCCATGGGGTGATGACGGAGGGTGCTTCCTCCACATGCACCAAATAGGCAAAAAAGTCATGTTCAATCCTGCGCGAGATACTTCCTTTTGATCTGTTTGGCAGTCGGCTTGGGAATAATTTGGAAAGGCCCAGAAGAGGAAGACAGCGCATGCTTCAAAAAAAGCTGCTCGTTCTCCTTATCTAACAGCATGGTCCGGAGGAGGATCCTCTGAGTCTTCGCCACCACCTTCTTCAATATGGAGGATTTTGCCACCCCTCCAGCTTTCCCAATCCCTCGCAACCGATCCAAGGACTGAGTCAGCGCCGAAAGCAGAGACTGTTTCTTCTGAATCAAAGCGCCACTGAGGGGCTTCCCGAGCTTTCGATACATCCGATTTTCCTCCAGGAGGAAGTCATAAACCTCCTCGCACAACTCCCCATGCACCCGGATAAATTCAACCGAATCAGAGTTTAATGACTGGCTTTCAGGCATATAGAAACAAGCCTCCTTTTAATATCCACTCAAATTATCCACTCACCGCACCTTCGGCAGTTGCCGAATTTCTGGACCCGAGATTCCTCGCAGAGCATCGCTAGACCCGCGTTCCCACTGCAGCTGTTCGGAACGCCAAACCGCCATTTGAACCGTTGTCTCAAGGCTATCAGGCAGTTTTTTCCCCTTCACCTCAGGCGAATTCGACTGCTCCACCAAATAATTATACGTTTCCCTCGCGCGGGACTCTAATCGCAACCGCTCAAAGCAAAGCCCCATCTGATAAACAACCGGCCAATGCCAATCGGGCTGCCCTTTAGAAATCAGCGCTAATTTTTGATAAATAGTCAGGGCATTGATGAAATCCCCGTGCTGGTAGAAATCATTCGCAAAATCGTTTCCCGCCCGCTTCTGCCAGTAAACCCAAGACTTGGGGTCCTTTTGCTTTAAAGCGCTCGCAGAGCTTAAAAACTCCATCACGGTTTCGAGCGCCTCTTTGGGGCGTCCCTGCGCCCGGAATGCTTGGGAAAGGCTGTAACGCACTTCCGCTGCATTGGGATGCTCTGGGTAATCCTTCAAAAACCGCTCAAAAATCGTCGCCGCACCACCCGGATCGCTCCGCATCATCGTACACTGCCCAGCGCGGAACAAAACCAAGGCCCGCTCTTCTGGATTCAGAGAGGAGCGCAACGCCATGTTATAAAACTTTTGCGCCTGCTCAAAATCCCCCTTCTGAAAATGCGTGTCAGCAATCTCACGCTGGGCCGCGCGAGAAAGAGTCTGATTATCGTCCAAATTCTTACCTCCCGACCGGATCGCCAGATTGATCACTGAGTAAAACCGCGCCACAGCCAACTGGTATGACCCCATCTCCCTATACAGAAATCCGAGTTTCATAAACCAACCCGATGCCGCTAGGTCGTTCTCCATCAGATAGCAAAGCTTCTCGTAAATGGCGGCGGCCTTTACCTTTTCCCCCTTTTTCTCGAAAGCCTCCGCGATTTCAGTCATCGCAACTTTTTTCTGAGGATCCGGCAATTCAACTCCCGCAATCGCTCCCAAATACTTGTCCGCCAAATCAAAATCCCCAGCGTCAATCGCCTTCTTGGTGAGATTCATGAAAATCCTGACCTCGGTCATTCCGGGGTCCACCTCAGAGGATCCACCGCTGGACTTCGGTTTTACCGATCCCTCCCCAGATACAGGCTCGTCATTGGATTCCCCCGCAACCCCTTCCTTGGAACTTCCCTGCGGAGACTTTCCACCCTTCGCCTGCCTCTCGCCGGACTTCCCAGTCGATGAAACAGCAGGCTTTAAAGTCCCAGCGGATTCAGCCGCAGAGACTTGGAAAGTCACCAGCGGAACAACCATCCAACCGAACAAGGAAACAAACTTAGTTTTGACGGAAAGTTGCACTGCTAGGAGGAAGGTTAGTGGGGGCGGGCGAAAGCGGCGGCGGGGTTGCAGACTGAAAACTGGGCACCGGATCAAACAGAAACCTCAACTTCCGCCTTTGGGTCTCGGCGTCCACATTTTCCGTTTCCGAGAAAAAACTTAAAACCTCCTCTGCGCGACCCATACGAGAGTCCGCGGGAGTAGCCACCCCAGACCCTAATCCTAATCCTTCTGCCGAACTCGAAACTGCAGACATTGGAGGAGGTGCAAAAGTAGCCGATGCAGAAACGGACGAGGACTTCTTTGAGTTTGCTGCCACTCTCGGAGGCGTTCTCTCATTACAACCGGGAGTTGCAGGACCAAAACGCATCGGCGCAGGGCCAATCGTCCCAAGGTAACCCATCTGCCGATAGACAATCGGAGAATCTCCAGACACTCCCACTACAGACGTTCCTTGAGGAGCCATCACCGGACTCACAGACGGCCCAGCACTCCTCTCCGCTCCCTTGGCGCCAGCTTCCTTTCCTTGCACCGAAGATTTCGACTTTGAACCACTCAAACCGTCCCCAGCCGCCCCGCCCCCTGCAAAAACAACAGAGTGAACAACAGAGTTAAGCCCGATTAATCCAATCAGAAGGAATGTATAAGGGAAGGCGCGCATAGGAACCAGCAGATGACTGGGGAGCAAGGAGCTTGCCACAAACCATGAAAAGTACAAGAAACAGCCCCTCAAGCCCTCCCCACCCTCCAGTCCACCCATGTTTTTGCCAAAATTCCGCCCTCGGCAGACGACCCTTCTCGTTTCCACCCTTCTCCTTCTCTGCCTCAGCGCGATTCAGCTCACCGCCTCAGAACAAGTCTCCAGCGCTGAACACTCCAACGCTTGCGCCCATCTCCACGGCGCCTTCAACGCCTCCCTCTCCAGAAGCCCGTCCCTCCCCACTCCAGTCGATTCACCTGACTACCGAAAGTACGCTCCCGACCGCAAGGTGGACTTCCAGCACATCACCCTCGATCTCACCCCCAATTTTCAAAACCGAACCATTCGTGGCTCCGCAAAATTAAAATTCACTCCCCTCGTAGCTCCTTTGGAAGAGCTCCGACTCGATGCCATTAACCTCACGGTATCACGCGTCAGTCTCTCAGCTGGCGAAGTGTCTCATCAGATCACCGCGAAAGAAATTGTTCTAAACTTCTCCCCTGCTCTCCCACCGGGAAAAACTTCCGAAATTACGATTCACTATTCCGCCGAACCCCTCCAAGGGCTCTATTTCAGAACTAAAGAAATGGGTTACCGCGACTCCCATCTCTGGACCCAAGGCGAATCCATCGAATCACGCCACTGGTTTCCCTGCTTCGATCATCCCATCGAAAAACTCACCTCGGAGGTGATTTGCCATCTCCCAACAGGAATGATCGCGCTCTCCAACGGCAAACAAGTCTCCGTCACGCCCCAAGCCAACGGACTCACCACCTTTCATTGGATCCAAGACAAACCACACGCAGCATACCTGATCTCCCTCGTCGCTGGCGAACTCGCCAAAATCGAAGACCGACACCGGGACATCCCCTTGGAGTTTTGGACTCCAAAATCCGATCTAACGCAGGCAAAAAACTCGTTTCGAAACACCCGCAGAATGATGGAGTTTTTTGAAAAGGAAATCGGGGTACCCTATCCATGGGCAAAATATGGTCAGGTAGCCGTGCGCGACTACCACTGGGGCGGAATGGAAAACACCAGCCTCACCACGCTGAACGCCAACACCCTGTTCTCAGAAGAAACCGAAAACCTCTTTTCTAGCGACGGACTCGTCGCTCACGAACTCGCCCATCAGTGGTTCGGAGACTTGGTCACTTGCAAAGACTGGAGCCACACCTGGTTAAACGAAGGATTCGCCACCTACTACGACTGGCTGTGGACCGCTCACGATCGCGGAAACGACGACTTCCGACTCACGCTACTCAACTCCGCAAAAGGAATCCTCAGTAACACCAACGAAACTCGTGGAATCGTTTGGAGAAAGTTTTCGCAGCCCTCGGAAATGTTCAACTACCTCGCTTATCCGAAAGGAGCTTGGGTCCTCCACATGCTCCGGAGCGAACTCGGTCCAGCCCTATTTCAAAAGGCCGTTCGCTCCTACTTGGAAAGCCACGCTTTCGGCTCCGTCACCACGGACCAACTCCGCAACGCCCTCGAACAAGTCTCTGGACGCAGTCTCGAGCGCTTCTTCGATCAATGGGTCTACGGCGTCGGGGCTCCCGTCCTAGACGTCGCCTTTCACTGGGACGAAAAAACCCGACTTGGAAAACTCTCCGTTAAACAAACCCAGAAAATCACCGAGGAAGCGCCTCTTTTTCAGTTTCCTCTCACCGTCAGATTCCAATCCAAGGGGCAAAATCAGGATCGAACCGTTCAAATCAGTCAAAAAGAGGAAGAGTTTTACTTCCCCCTAGACGCCGCTCCAGAAATCGTGCGCATCGACCCTCTGGTGAGTTTGCTCGCAAAAATTCAGTTCAAAATTCCGCGGCCAATGGCCTTCGCCATGCTCGCAGACCGTTCCGATCCGATCGGACAGATCCTCGCCCTCAACGAACTCGCCGAAAAACCAGACCAAGAGGCTGTCGCCAAAATCGAATCCTCCCTCCAGAGCGCTCCTTTTTATGGGGTTCGCGAACGAGCCGCCGAAGTCCTCAAACAATCCAGATCACGTCAGGCTCTCGAGGCCCTCCTTCGTGGCCCAGAACAACACGACCCGCGAGTCCGAAACGCAGTCGCCAATGCACTCGGGGGCTATCTCGATGCCGCTGCCTCGCAGGGCCTCCTGCAAATTATCCGCTCAGAGAAAAACCCGGGCATCACAGCCTCCGCTCTCCGCTCATTAGGCCCCCATCAAAATCCCGAAACCCGCGAGGTTCTTGTGAAGTTTCTGAGCACCCCGTGCTACCGAGATCGCCTCGCGGAAGCATCTTTGAACACCATGCGTCGTCAGGACGACCCCACTTTCTATCCGGCGATCGAAGACGCTCTCCTCAAGTCCATTGACCACTGGCCCACCGCCGTCTCAGCCTCCGCCCTCGAAACCTTGGGATACCTTCACCGCAACGAGGGCAACCGCGAACCCGCCAGAGAGCGACTCGCTGCCTTCCTGAACCATCCCAAAGAACGACTCCGAACAGCAGCCATCAATGCCCTCGGCAGCCTCGAAAACCCAAGGTCCATTCCCGCCCTAGAAACCTTCTCCCAAATGAGCCCCGATCGACCCGAAAAAGATCCCGCTGACAAGGCTCTGGAAAAAATCAGAGCCGCACGCCGTCCCTCCGAAGAGATCAAGGCCTTGAGAGACGAAATTCAGAAACTCCAAAAGAGAGAACAGGATTTCGAAAAGGATCTGGAAACGATCAAAAAGAAACTCGAGCCAAAAACCAAATAGTCCCCCTTCAAAACTCGAATGAACCCCAAACGCGAGGGTAGCGGGCCCTCACCCGCTGATTCAAAACCGGACCCAAAAAATAGAGCCACTCGCACCGGTACTATCTCTCACACCTCATTTCGGGACTCCTCAGTGATTTCAGCGAATTTCAAACGGGAACGGAGGCAGTGACCGACGAGATTAATTCCAAGGCCAGCAGAAATGAGCGGGAGCAAGTACAGAGCAACGGAGTAACTCGAGGCAAATACCACATCGTCGCTGGTCGACAGACTTTGCTTCGCTTCGTTGTAAAGAACAGGCAGGAGAATCAGATCCAGCCCCGATAGTAGCAGCAGGGAAACACCAAACGTGAGAGCACGCCTTCTTGAGGTGTATTTTATGGAAAGCATCGTCCAGCACATCCACACGGGAATTAGCAGGGAGGACACGATGAGCACCCAAAACGGCACTCTCTCAAAGACAATATCTTTCACGGCGAATTGGACGCGGGATGGGTTGAACCAATCATCACAAAAGCGGACCAAGCGCGCCTCTGGCTAGCGCAAAAAGCGAGCCCAGCGAGGATCGCATTCGACGCGATCTATGCTGATCTCACTCCATTTTGTCCTACGTTCATCCCAGACGCCTTCCAAAGCCCCGCACTCCGCTGCAATTTGGAAGTCAAATGACGATGCCCTCGAAAGGGACGTCCAAATCAAGACTCATCCAACAACCCTTACATCCTCATGGTGACTTTGCACAAAGCCCCACAGCTGCTTTCAAGCGCAATTTCGTGCTGCCTCGCACTCAGCCTATCAGAGGTTTCTTCCCACGCCGATCCTCGCGGAAGAGGCGACGAGTATCGCTTTTCTTCCTTCGCCCCTTTCGGAGGATATGCCCCCATTGCGCCGCAACGACACTCAAAGTCCTTTGGATCGAAGCTATTCGAAGCCGATACCATTCCCGCTGTTCTGCTCCCCTACGACGCCAACGGCGACGGCATCTTTTCAGCCGACGAAATAGCCAAAATCCAAGCCGATATTTTCAGCGGAACGCTTAATCTAAGCTCCTTACTCCCCGTATGGCTCCAGTCCTACGATAAAAATCATGACGGCACTTTGTCCGCGCTCGAATGGGCTGCGGTGAAGGCAGACATCGCTTCCGGAAAATTGACACCTCCCACGCGGGTCACCCTTGCATCGCCTCTCCCAGCGGAACTTAAAGTTTACGACACCAATGCCGACAACCGTCTCAGCCCTACGGAGTGGTCGGCTGTCAAAGCGGACGTCGCCAGTGGCAAACTCACTCTTTCCAACAGCATCTGGCCTGACGGCTCCATTCCCGCTTTGCTGAAAGCCTACGATAAAGATTCCAACGGCACCCTAGACCTCTCTGAATGGGATGCCATTTTTACCGATGTCGCCTCTGGAAAGCTCTCCCTCAAAATTGCTGAGGGCAGACAACACAAAATCGCCGTCGGTAGCGGTTGGAATTCCTGGCACGGCCCCATTCCAACTAAATTAAAATCCTATGACACAGACGGTGATGGCCGTCTTTCGCCCACAGAATGGTCCACTGTCCAAGCCGACCTTCTCTCCGGCGCACTCAATCTCACTCCTTGGCTCCCCATCTGGCTACAGCCCTACGATAAGGACCACGACGGTAGAATCAGCCCAACCGAATGGGTCACTGTCAGAACGGATATTAAATCAGGAAAAATTACCCCGCCAAAAAGGACGAGCCTCGCGGGCCCTCTCCCCGATTCCCTCAAAGCTTATGACCTGAACGCGGACGGTCGACTGGATGCAATGGAATGGGTCTTAGTAAAAGCTGATATCGACTCTGGAAAACTCAGCCTCGCCAATACGATTTGGCCGAGCAGTACCCTCCCAACTGAACTTTCATCCTACGACACGGACAAAAGCGGCGACCTGAGCACCACAGAATGGGACGCCATGATCGCGGATATCTCGGCCGGCAATCTCATCATCAATGTCCAGCGCGCTCTGTCAGGCTCTGGGTGGAGAGATCGGCACGATTCTCATCCCCACGGCTACGGCTATCGCCACTGATCAACTCCGCTTAGCCCCTGTTTTTGGGGATGTAAGGGAGAGCCCCATTCGGAAGTCCCCTCCGGGTGGGGCTTTCCCGTTTACCCACCATCGATCCTCCGCGATTTCCCCAGTTCGATCGTTTAAGAACCGCCGCGTAGGATTCGATCAATCTCCCGCAGATTCCGGGTCACCTTCCACTCGCATCCGGTGGCACCAATGGCAACATGATCGTCTGTGCCAACTCCGCTAATCTCGCGGATGAACGTGATCCTCACCAGCGCAGACCGACTCAGACGAACAAAGCGATCCGAAGGCAGTTGTTTTTCGATGTCCCCAAGCGTCTCACGAAGAATATCCGAATGCGTTCCGCAATGAATTACGACGTAATTCCCTGCTGCCTCAACCCAGTCGATCTCGGCCACATCGACGTAAACCACCTTCTCATGACGCCTCACCGCAATTCGACGAAGAGCTGCTTCCACGGATTCTTCACCTCGCAATTCGCTCTCCGACGCAGATCGAGCATTCGATGCCGGCAAGCGGCTCCGCACCCTCTCTAAGCACGCTCGGAGGCGCTGTCGGGACGTTGGCTTGAGCAAGTAATCATGCGCCGCGGCCTCAAACGCCTTTAGCGAGAACTCCGGATGAGCGGTCACGAAGACCACCGCTGGAATAGTTCTTCCAGAAAGCGCCAACCTCTCAAGAAGCTCAAATCCGTTTAGCCCGGGCATCTCGACGTCTAAGAAAAGAAGATCGGGTTTCTGCTCACTCAGAATGGAAAGGGCCTCCACACCACTTGAAGACTCTCCCAAAATCTCAATTCCAGGCTCCTCTGAGAGCAACTGCCTCATCCGCTTCCGCGCT
Source organism: Chthoniobacteraceae bacterium (assembly GCA_947448395.1). GTDB lineage: Bacteria > Verrucomicrobiota > Verrucomicrobiia > Chthoniobacterales > Chthoniobacteraceae > Chth-196. Next base: position 3,877 of record CANFNA010000032.1, on the reverse strand, counting down.
AAGGCCTCATCGTCAACGATCCACACTCCAAGTCTCATACTCATCATCTTATCGGAATCTGAATCTCCACAACGCAGCCGCCCTCGTTAAAAATGCGTAATCCTGCAGCCGCCCCATATACCAACCGCAGCCGCGCACGCGTATTTCCTAAACCCGTGTGCTCAGACCGAACCGCATCCTTCCCTGCCCCATTGTCGCGAACCCGTAAAATCAAAGACGCTCCATCACATTCGGATTGGATGATCAATTTGCAAGGTGTCTCCATTTTTTGGAAAGCATGTTTGAATGCGTTCTCAACGATCGGCTGAAGCAGCAGAAAAGGAATCTTCACATTTAGACACTCGCCAGAGAGTTGTTCCTCAAACACAAGCCGATCGCCGAACCGAACCTTTTCAATCGCCAGATACTGTCGGATATACCGCATCTCATCATCCAAAGGGATCAATGCACTTTGGGGAGCCACGAGAACCAAACGTAGAAAATCCGCAAGCGCCACAAGCATCTCATCTGCTTTCTCCACACTCTCGTGCATCAATGCCGCAATGCTGTTGAGTGCGTTGAATAAAAAGTGCGGCTGCAATTGCATCGTCAGCGCCTTTAATCGCGCTTCATTCAGCGACAATTCCAACTCGGCCGCCTGCTGCGCACGACTCGCCGACTTTCGCGAAAAATAGAGCGCCTGACTGATCGCAATCACGGCCACCAAGAGCAATCCGTTTTGCCACACCACAAACGACTGCCGACGCGAGAAACCTGGTTCATGCAAGTGCCCTGACTTCCCGTATCCTTCCTCCCGCATCCCTCGTTCTCCACGCCTCCCTGCCAAATCCTCATCCCATCGGCTTCTCTCTCGAAACCCGTGGCTACTCCGCCCCATGCCATGATGTTCCATCGGTTGACGCAAGTCATACCCACCACGATCAAAGCGCTGCGGCTCAGCCCGCGGAAGCCGCTCGTGTATCCACTCATGGGCAAAAATAGCACTCACCAGTCCGATCAACGCGGCCCCTATGTGAATAGGAAGGCGTCGCAACCATCCGACCCCTTCCAAAGGATAGATCTGCGCAAGCACGTAGAAAAGCGGGGCAATGATTGGCCATACAATCCAGGAACCACCAACGTGCAACATCGTGGCCGTCCAATCACTCTCCTCACCATGAGACAACTGCAGAGAAAACACCGCAGAAGTCAGCCCCCAAATCAAGAGAGTCCATACCCACAGCAAATGCAGCTTTTTTGTCCAACGTCTCGGCACCGCAGGAGCCTAACAACCGACCCAAAAGTGTCATTCAAAAGTCATCCAAGTCGTCTCAAAATCCACTCTCACTCCAAATCGATTCCCATTCATCCCATTTCCATTGATCACGGCAACACCGCACTCAATGAAGCGGAGCCCATCCACGCCTAAGCGCTTTCCGGCAAAAATGTCGGAATCGGAATCCCGCTGGCCTCAACCTGTGACCCAAATGTCTGCAAAACGTGCAACTCCACGTTCCGCGCACCAAGTGCATAAAGTCTCGCCACCAAATCGCCTTCTGAAGCCGGCACCAAAACCACGCGCGTTTGACCGCGAGTGCTTTGCAGTGCTCTCCAGATAAGGCCGAACATCGTTTCAGCATCTCGGCCAACCCCGGGACCAAGCATTCCCCATTCCGGATGATCGCTCGAAACTAAAACTCCAAGCATGCGTCCACTCTCGTCTTCCCGCACCCAGACCCGCCACCTGCCGACCCGATTTTCCAGAAAAAACGCGTAATCCTTCTCTCGACGAATTCCCTGCAACTGAAACTCAAAATCAGCAATCCGAGGCGCCTCATCCGCTCGCGCAAGCCGAACTCCTGCAGTTCCCTTCGGTTCGGGTCCTTCTAGTCCATCGCTGGGAACAGAAATCGCAAGATCCTGAAAAATGCGTCCCGGCAGAAAACCCATCCTAGTGTACAAGGAAAAGGAATCGAGATTCATCAAACTCGATACCAGGCGCACCGGCTTCCCTTTTTCTTTCGCTCGATTCAACGCCGCTTCGACCATCCTCCGAGCCGCTCCGCTCCCTGCTTTTAAAGGGTCTGTCGCCACAATGCCCAAGGCAAAGTGCGTTTCACGCTCGTGAACAAAACACACTCCGATGAGTTCCTCAGGGCGTTGTTCGGAACTCTCAAACGCTACCAAGGCCTCGCCGGGATCCAACGCCTCGTAGACCTGCGGAAACAATAGAAACGGTTCGTACCTGTCTCCAAACCGAGCACCCTGGCCCAGATGACTCTCGTACCAACTCACCAGAGAACGGTGAATCAACCGAGCAACCGCCTCCTCAAACTGTGGCGGTAATGGGGCGACAATCATACCGGAAACCACATCTCTCTCGGCTCGTCATCGAACATCATAGTATCGCCTTCACCACCTTGCCGTGAACATCCGTGAGCCGATAGCGACGGCCTTGAAACTTATACGTCAAAGCCTCGTGATCCATCCCAAGCAGATGTAAAATCGTCGCCTGCAAATCGTGAATGTGAACGCCGTTCTCCGTCACATTGTACCCAAACTCGTCAGTATCCCCGTACACCATCCCACCCTTCACACCTCCGCCAGCCAGCCACACACTGAAACAGCGCGGATGATGATCGCGACCAAAATTCGCACTCAACTTCCCCTGACAATAATTCGTTCGTCCAAATTCCCCGCCCCAGACAATCAGCGTGTCATCCAACATCCCCCGTTGCTTCAAATCGAGAATCAGCGCCGCGCACGCCCGATCTGTCTCTTGGCACAATTTCGGCAACGCCCCAGGCAACCCGCCATGGTGATCCCAGTCCTGATGATACAACTGAATAAAACGCACACCTCGCTCCGCAAGACGACGCGCTTGTAAACAATTCGCCGCAAATGTCCCTGGGGTCCTCGAATCCTCACCATACAGCGCAAACGTCTCATCCGATTCCTGCCCGAACTCCGTCGCATCCGGAATACTTGTCTGCATGCGATATGCCATCTCGTAGTTGGCGATACGCGCCGAAATCTGTGGCTCAATCCCTTGCTCCAGTTGGTGCTGATGCAATTCCACAAAACGGTCCATCATCATCCGCCTGCTTTCCGCGCTCATCCCAGGCGGGTTGTTCAAATACAAAACCGGATCCTTGGATGGCCGAAACTGAATGCCTTGATGATCGGAAGGAAGAAATCCGTTCCCCCAAAGATGCGCTCCAAGCGGCTGCCCTCCCTTTCCTTTTGTGATGAGTACGACGAAACCCGGCAGATTTGAATTCTCACAACCCAATCCATAGTTCACCCAAGACCCCATACTTGGACGACCTGGCACCTGCGAACCAGTTTGAATAAACGTCACTCCCGGCCCGTGATTGATAGACTCCGTGAACATCGACTTGATCACACACAACTCCCCAGCCACGGACGCCGTATGCGGCAATAACGCGCTCATCCACGCTCCGGAGGGACCATGCTGCTTAAACTCAAACGGCGTGCCGACCATCGGAATGGAGGACTGATTTCCAGACATCCCAGTCAAACGCTGGCCGCCCCGAACCGAATCAGGCAATTGCTCCCCATGTCTCTTCACCAGCAGCGGCTTGTAATCTAAAAGGTCCAACTGTGAGGGTCCCCCAGACATGAATAGATAAATCACCCGCTTCGCCTTCGGGACAAAATGCGGCACATGCTCCCCGCTATCTATCGGAGGCTTTACGCTATCGGAACCAAAAGCCTCTTTTTTCAGAAGATCCGCCAACGCGATTCCCCCAAGTCCAAAGCCGCAGTGCTTTAAAAAGTGCCGCTTACTCAGCAGAGAATGAAAATCCGTGCGCATCATAAAAACGAAAGAGGATTACAAGAACGCTGGTTACTGTTTCACCACGCTCCCGTCGTG
>CANFNA010000031.1 GCA_947448395.1 Chthoniobacteraceae bacterium | reverse complement strand
GGTCACCCAAAAGCTGCTCCTTTTGGGGCAGCCTCACTCTGGGGGCAGAAGCCTGATTGAGGCCGCCTTGCCTTCAATGCGTGGCATTCTCGAGGTGACTAATGAGACGACTCAACTTTGCGTGTTAGCGGAGTCGCAGTGTGTGATCATTGAGCAACTCCCGTCTAGGCACCCTTTCAAGTACTTTGTCGACTTGGGATCCAGAGCGCCAACGCAGTGCTGCGCACCTGGGAAAGCCATGCTCGCCTTCTTGCCGGAGTCGCAGCTCTCAGAAGTGATTGGGAAGCTCTCATTTTCGGCATACACAAAGAATTCGATTCGTTCCAAAACTCACCTATTGCGCGAATTGGACGTCGTCCGAGCTTCTGGATTTGCGGTGGATAGGGCGGAGCATTTTGATGGAATTCACTGTGTGGCCGCGCCTTTGTTGGATCTGCATGGAAGCCCATTTGGTGCGATCACAATTGCTGGTCCCTCTTCTCGGATCCCAGAGTCAAAATTTGAATCATGGGGTGTCGTCATCCGCGAAGCGGCTGCGGAGGCGGCTTTGCAGTTTATGCTCTAAGTTTCGCTTACGCGCTTACGACTTTCTTGCCCGCTCTTATGAACCGATTCCTCCCAGTCCTAGCAGCTGTTTTGTTGGGGGCGGCGTGCGTTGTTTGTGCGTCGTCAGGCATTCCCGATGGGAAAGACGCTTCTAAGCCTGCAGCGGGTGGATTTTCTGGGGAGCAAGTTGCCTTTTTTGAGACCTACATCCGACCCGTACTGATCTCCGAGTGTATCGAGTGTCATGGGGCTCAAAAGCAGAAGGGCGGACTCCGGCTCGATTGGCGTGGGGGCTGGCAAAAGGGGGGAGAATCGGGGCCTGCCATCATTCCCCAAAAGCCGGATGAGAGTTTGCTGCTCCGCTCGATCCGACATGAGGATCCTGATTTGAAGATGCCGGAAAAGGCGCCAAAGCTCGATGACGCTGTGATCGGTCGATTTTCGGAGTGGATCGCGATGGGCGCTCCGGATCCGCGTGCTGAGTTGGTGGTTGTAGGTGAAGGAGCTAAGAGTTCGTGGCCTGATTTGCTCGCGGCGCGTCGGAATTGGTGGGCCTTGCAGCCTGTGAAAAAAACCTCTCCTCCTGGGGGCGTTGCTGCAGGGCATCCCGTAGATGGATTTTTGAATGAGGCTCTTGTGAAGGCGGGTATTTCAGCCAGCGCGCCGGCCGCGCCCGGAGTTTTAGTGCGCCGGCTTCACTTTTTGCTGACCGGCCTGCCGCCCAGTCCTGAAGAGGTGCGCTCCTTTATAAAGGCGTGTGGGGAGAATGGGGTTGGCCGGGGGCGTGCGTTGCGGGAGCGTGCGGAGAGGTTACTCAACGAGCCGTCTTTTGGAGAACACTGGGCGCGCCATTGGATGGATCTTGTTCGATATGCTGAATCTCACGGAAGCGAGGGAGATCCGGAGATTCCGGGGGTTTATCATTATCGGAATTATTTGATTCGAGCGTTTCAGCAGGACGTTCCCTTGGATCAGTTAATTCGGGAGCATCTGGCTGGGGATTTGCTTCCGAAGCCGAGGGTGTCTGCGGAAGGACTCAATGAGTCGCGCATTGGTCCGGCGCATTTTCGGATGGTGGACCATGGGTTTCAGCCGGTGGATACTCTGGATGACCAGTTGAAGGCAGTGGACAATCAGATTGATGTGGTGACGAAGGCTTTTCAGGGTCTAACGGTGAGTTGCGCGCGCTGTCATGACCACAAATTCGACGCTATCAGTCAGCGCGATTACACCGCGCTTTACGGGATTTTTGCGAGCGTGCGTCCAGGGCAACTGGCGGTGGATTCGGAGAAGCGACTCGGAATGGAGCGTCAAGAGCTCTTGCAAGTGCTCAAGCAAGAGATCCGAGTGGAAATGGCCTCGCATTGGCTGAAGACTGCGCAACGATTTCCAGCGGCTATGGAGCGATTGGTGCGGCCGCCGGAGGGCCAAGAGCAGACGGAATTGCGCACTCGTCTTGCAAGGCTCAGTGAGGAGCTTGCATCAAAGGAGTGGGCTCGAATTTGTGGAGAACGGGAGCGTGCTGGTGCTGCACCCTATGCGGTTTGGAATTTTGGGGTGGGCGCTCAAGATCTTCTGGGGCGAATGACTTCGGAATTAAAGGGTGGTGCCGAGGTGAAGGATGGGGCGTTGGTGCTCAGCGGGAAAGGTGCGTTTTTGGAGACCAGCACGTTGCCTCAAACCATCGGGGAACGCACGTTGGAGTGTTGGTTGACGTTGGACCAGTCAGGGCAGCGTGGAGGCGGGGTGTTTGGAATTGAGAGCGTCTCTGATCACGCGTTTGACACGATTGTCTTTGGGGAAAAGAGCCCCAAGAAGTGGCTTCCGGGGAGTAACAATTTCAAGAGAACCGAGCAACCGGAAGGCGATGAGGAGGCGGGTGATTCAAATGAGCGTGTGCATGTAGCGATCGTCTATCAAACGGATGGAACGATCGCGGTTTACCGAAACGGTGTCCCCTACGGAAAGGCGTATCGAAAGGATGAACTCCACACGTATGCGGCTGGGAAAGGGCGTTTGCTGATCGGGCTCAGGCATACGGGCGCGGGAAATGGATTCTTTCAAGGGCGGATTCACGAGGCGCGCTTGTACGACCGCGCACTCTCGGCCGCTGAGGTGGCGGTATCCTTCGGTGCGGGGACCTTGGGTGTGGCCGAAAAGAGGCCTTCCTCTCAAGCGATCCGAGAGCCGGACATCGCATTGACAGCGCTACGCAAGGACGTGGAAAAACTACGAGCGGCGTTAGCGTCAAGCGGCGCGGCGGGCGCTGGAGACAGTGCTTTGGAAAGAGCGTCGAAACCGGAGCATGTTCTGCATCTCGCGGTGAAGGCGGCATCGATGGATGCGAAGGCATTCTCGAAATATGCCGCGAGTTATCGGGAACGCATGGTGGCGAAATTAGAGGAAGACCGGCGTTTCAACCAATCGGGGGGATTTGAAGAGGCGTGGAATTTGAAGGAGAGAGGCGGGGCTGGTTGGTTCACGCAAGGAACGGATCTGCGCTGGATTGAATGTGGAGATTTTCGGGTGAGCCCAAATGGGGAACGGATCTTTGAACGGCTTCTGCCATCTGGAATGGCGGCTTCGAGCCTCTTCTCCAAGGCCGGATACGGTGGGTTGCTTTCGTCCCCAGAGTTCATCTTGCCTTCAAAATCGATGAGCGTGAAGGTCGCTGGATCGGACGGTGCGATGGTGCGTGTTATTCCAGATAATTATCCGCTTGGGAATAATGGCTCGATTTTCGCAAAAGCGGTTTTTGATCGAGCTTCTCCGGATTGGATCCGTTTAGACACTGCGTATCGGATTGGAAGCAGCGCGTACGTTGAGTTTACGACTCCGGGATTTCAGACGCGGACGGGGTCTCCAGACAAAGGACAGGCTGCGTTCAATCCTGAGAAGGCATCGTTTGTGGTGGAGCGGGTGGTATTTCACGAAGGCAAAGAAGCGCCGCGATTAGAGCGTCCAGGCTTGGAGTGGATGCTCGGACGCTTAAATTCCCTCGAGAGGGAGAGTGTGTTGAGAGCGGTTGGGAGTTGTTTGGATGAGGCTGTGAGCGCTTGGAGCAAAAAGTCCACGAATGATGCGCAGAGGCAGCTTATTGACGCTGCCGTGGAAATTGGGATTTTGGAAACTAGGAGTGATCTGACACCGGTTTTAGCAGCGAAGGTGGCGGCATACCGCTCAGAACTGAGCGCTGTGCCTGCGCCGACGATGGTTCCTGCAGTCTATGAGCATCAGGCGTTCGATGCGGTGTTTCGGAAGCGAGGCGATCACAAGAGCCCCGGCGATCCGGTGCCGCGTGGGTATTTGGAGGTATTTGGCGCGGACGGATCTGTCAAAGGGATGCAGAGCGGTCGCTTGGAGTTGGCGGAGCAGTTTTTTTCAAAGTCGAATCCGTTGACGGCGCGGGTGATGGCAAATCGGATTTGGTATTGGATTATGGGCTCTGGAATTGTGCCGACGTTGGATAATTTTGGACGCATGGGTGAACGGCCGAGTCATCCGGAGTTACTCGATTTTCTGGCCTCGCAGTTGCAGGAGGGAGAATGGTCGCTGAAGCGGATGATTTTATTTTTGGTTGAGACGGACGCCTTTCAGCGTGGTTCAGTGCCATCCGAGGTGGCTTCGGAAAAGGATCCCGGGAATGCGCTTTTTTCGCACGCGCACGTTCGGCGTTTGGAAGCGGAGTCGATTCGGGATGCATTGCTCGCGGTGTCTGGCGCGCTGGATACGACGCAGTTTGGCGCCTCGGTTCAGTTGGCTGTTCCGCGCAGAAGCGTGTATTTGGCGCAGAAGCGGAATAGTCTACCGCCGCTGCTGACGACTTTTGATGCGCCGAAGCCGTTTACGACGTTGGGTCGTCGGGATGTGACGACGGTGCCTGCGCAATCGCTCACTCTATTGAATGATCCGGCGATCCTGGGGATGGCTGATCGGTGGGCCAAGTCGGTGATGAATGAGCAACCGACTTTTGAATCTCGGATAGATGCGATGTTTTGGAAAGCGCTTGGCCGTGCGCCATCGAGTGGGGAGGTCATGGCTGCGCGAGCTTTATTGGAATCGGACGGTTCGATGGGGAATCTGCAACCGCTGGCGCACGCATTATTTAATTTGAAAGAGTTCGTTTACCTCCGCTGATCCATTTGAGTGGTCCAAGCATGATTTTATGAAGACTCCTTTCCTTTCACGTAGAGAGATGCTTTCGCGTTGTTCTTTAGGCTTCAGCACTTTGGCGCTTGGTCACCTGATGGGCGGAGACGCAATGGCGGTTTCGGAGACAAAAGGAAGTTTGGCTGAAGGGGGCGCTATTCGGCGTCGGAACGCACGGGTGGATAGTGTGATTTTTTGTTACATGAGCGGAGGTTTTTCGCATTTGGATTCGTTTGATCCGAAGCCGGAGTTGGCGAAGCGATCGGGGCAACCGATGCCTGTGCCGGTGCAGCCCACGATGTTCAATAATAACGGGAACATCATGCCGAGCCCTTGGAGCGCAAAGCCGTATGGCCAGAGCGGGTTGGTGATGACGGATCTATTCCCTCAGATAGCCGAGTGCGCTGACGATCTGACTGTGATTCGCTCAATGACCACGAAGGTGAATGAGCATGCGCAGGGCAACTATATGTTTCATTCGGGATTCCCGTTCATGGGTCATCCCAGCGCCGGTGCTTGGATGAGTTACGGTTTGGGCTCTGGAAATCGGGATCTTCCGTCGTTTGTCGTTTTGCAGAGCGGTGAAGCGACCGTGCCGCATGGAGGAGTCGGGGTATTTAGTTCCGGTTATTTGCCGGCGCAGCATCAGGCCTCGATATTGAAGGTCGATGGGGCGTCTCCATTAGCATTCATAGCGCCTGGGCAATCGGACGGGAGACAGCGTGCAGGGCTCGGATTTGTGAAGGCGCTGGATGAAGGTTTTTTACGAGAGGCCCCGGATGCGAAGGTGGCGGCTGCTATCGAGAACTATGAGACGGCGTACCGGATGCAGTCATCGGTCCCGGAGTTGTGCGACATCAAAGGGGAGAGTGAAGCGACGAAGGCGTTGTATGGATTGGATTCTTCGAACAAGTACGTCGCGGCCTATGCGCGGCAGGCGCTGGTTGCGAGGCGGCTTGTGGAGCGAGGCGTGCGCTTTGTGGAGTTGAGCTGTCTATCGGTGGGGTTGGGCGCTGGGGGAGCGGCGAACCCATGGGACCAACATGGCAAGTTGCGCGAGGGGCATGGCCAGATGGCGCAGCAGGTGGATCAACCAGTGGCGGGCCTGATCCGAGATTTGAAGGCGCGCGGGTTGTTTGAAAGGACGCTGATTGTTTTTGCCGGTGAATTTGGGCGGACGCCATTTTCGCAAGGCAGCGATGGACGGGATCACAATCCGATGGGATTTAGTGTGATGCTCGCGGGTGGCGGTTTGAAGCGCGGCGTGGCGTATGGAGCGACGGATGAGCTTGGGTACTACGCGGTGGACAAGGTTGCTACGGTGTATGACCTATGGGCGACGGTGCAGGATCTTTTGGGGTTGGACCACGAGAAGCTCACGTATCGATTCGGAGGCCGGGATTTCCGGCTAAGTGATGTGCACGGTCAGGTGATTCGCGACGTGCTGGCGTGAGGGGCGGTTTTGATTTCGAGAGGGAGGGTTGTTCGAGTGCGGTCCGAATAGAATAAAAAAACCCCCTCTGTTTCCAGAGGGGGTTTTTAAACAAGGAGTCTTTCGACTTCTCCAGATTACTATTACTGGAGGAGCTTGAGAGCGATCTGGCTGGAGGCGTTGGCCTGAGCGAGCATCGCGGTGCCTGCTTGAACCAGGATGTTGTTGCGAGCGAGGCGGGTTGTTTCCGAAGCAACGTCTACATCGATGATGCGGCTGTTGGCTGCTTCGATGTTGGTCGCGTTAGAACCCAGAGCGTCCAATGCGAACTGCAAGCGGGAGCTCTGTGCTCCGTTGGTTGCACGCGCCGTGGCGATTTCGGAGATGGCCGTTGTGATCTGCGCAACAGTCAGCGTGTCCGTGAAATCCGTCGAACTGGTGATCGTTGCGGAGTCGATGACATTCTTCAGATTCGTGGTGAATCCAGCGGACTGAGTGATCGTCATGGATTGAGCACCGTCTTCAGACAAGCCAACGGTCAAGGACGTTGCGGCTGCGGTGGTCGCTGCTGCGTTGTCGAAGAGGGCGGTGCTGTTGAACTTGTCGTTGGAAACCTTAACAAATTCAGCCTGAAGAGCGGCGAACTCTGTGTAATAGTTGGCTTTGTCGTCAGCGGTCTTGGTGACATCCGTCGACAGGGTCTTTAGTTCAGCCATCCGTGCGAGGATGTTGGACATGGCGTTGAGGGCTCCGTCCTGAGTCTGGAGGAAGGAGATTGCATTGCCGACGTTTGCCTGGGTGGACTCATTCCGCTTGAGAGCGGCGGCCAAGCGAAGGGAAACAGCCAAACCACCAGCATCATCCGAGGCGGAAGCGATTTTCGATCCGCTCGAGAGCCGTTGGAGACTCTTTTGGAGGAGGCTGTTGGATTTCGACAAATTCTGGGAAGCCAGCGTAGCCGAAGTGTTGGTGTTAATAGAGATAGCCATATTTAGGGGTTATTAAAATTTTATAGAGTTTGTTTCGAATCAGACGTGGAACTACTGGAGGAGCTTGAGAGCGATCTGGCTGGAGGCGTTGGCCTGAGCAAGCATCGCGGTGCCTGCCTGAACCAGAATGTTGTTCCGAGCGAGACGCGTAGTTTCTGCGGCAACGTCGACATCGATGATGCGGCTGTTGGCAGCTTCGATGTTGGTTGCGTTAGAACCCAGAGCGTCCAAAGAGAATTGCAAACGGGAGCTCTGAGCTCCGTTGGTTGCACGCGCTGTGGCGATTTCGGAGATGGCCGTTGTAATCTGCGCGACGGTCAGTGTGTCTGTGAAATCCGTCGAACTGGTGATCGTTGCGGAATCGATGACATTTTTCAGATTCGTAGAGAACACACCCGACTGGGTGATCGTCATGGACTGAGAACCGTCTTCAGACAAGCCAACGGTCAAGGTCGTTGCAGCTGCTGCGGTCGCTGCTGTGATGTCGAACAGGCTGGTGCCGTTAAACTTGTCGTTGGAGACTTTCACAAATTCAGCCTGAAGAGCGGCGAATTCGGTGTAGTAGTTAGCCTTGTCATCGGCGGTCTTGGTGACATCCGTCGAGAGGGTCTTCAACTCGGCAATGCGAGCCAAGATATTCGAGAGGGCATTGAGCGCTCCATCCTGAGTCTGTAGGAAGGAAATTGCGTTTCCTACGTTGGACTGAGTGGATTGATTCCGCCGGAGGGATGCTTCGAGGCGGAGAGAGACGGCCAAACCACCAGCGTCGTCAGAGGCGGAGGCGATTTTGGAACCGCTGGACAAACGCTGAAGGCTCTTTTGGAGCAGTGCGTTTGACTTGCTTAAATTCTGGGACGCGAGGGTCGCAGAAGAGTTGGTATTGATAGATACAGCCATAACTTCCTTTTTATTTGTGTCTGTTTAACTTCCTTGTTTTTAGATGCCGGTCTTTGTTTCCGGGGACCGATGGGAAAAATCCCATTAGCATCCATAAAGGAAGGATCGGAAGACTTCCGATGCGGGATTAGGTTTTTTTGTCTGATTTTTCGAAATTGTCGTTTTTGGCTCCTTTTACTCTGGGGAATGGTTCTGAGGCAGGGGGCAAAAAGGGAGGAGGTTTCACTAGGGAATTGCGGGTTTCTTCAAGCGAGGGTTTCCTAAGGGCATGAGAGTTCGCCTGAAGGACGTGGCTGCCCGAGCCAAGGTGGCTGTGAATACGGCCTCCACCATTCTAAACCGACGTTCCAATTCCTGGGCTTCCAAGGAGACTGTGGATCGCGTTTTTCAGGCTGCGGAGGAACTGGGATACCGTCCCAACCGAGCCGCACTGGGGCTTAGGATTGGCCGATTTCACGCGATTGGGCTTCTGATAGCGGACCTCAATAATCCCTTTTACACCACGTTTGCTCATTATTTGGCGTTGGAGGCTGAGAAGGCGGGGTACGATGTGGTGATTGAGAGTTGGAGGAGTGATTTGGAAAGGGAGCGGAAGTGTTTGGAGGAGATTTTGAACCGGCAATTAGATGGGGTGGTGGCTTTTCTGAGCGATCCGACGACGCACTCGGCGTTTTTGGCGAGTCGGTTTACTTCTGGGACGCCTTTTGTTGTTTTTGGGACATCAAAAGGGGCTGATCTTCCTGTGGATTGTGTGGTTTCAGACTTTGAGGTGGGTCTTCGACAGGCGATTGAGGCGTTGGTTCGCGGGGGGCACCGGAGGGTGGCTTTTTTAAGCGCCCTAGCGGAAGGTCAGTCGGACGGGCATCGGTCTCGGCTATTTACGGAGTTGATGGGGGAGCACCGCTTGGCAGGGGTTGAACACGAGCTTTTGCGGTGTGGGCCGGAGGTGGAAAGTGCCTACCGGGCAGCCAGAGAGCGTTTGGAGGCGGGAAATCGTCCAACGGCGATTTTGACGATGAACGATCTGGCGGCGCTGGCGACGATTCGGGCGGCGGTGGATGCGGGTTTGAGAGTTCCGGAGAGTTTGTCGGTTGTCGGAGTGGATAATATTCCGTTGGGAACTTTTCTTCCGGTGAACTTGTCGTCTATTTCGCAGCCGATTGCGGAGATAGCGGCCAAGGCTTGGGAGCTGGTGTTGAGTCGGATCGAGGCTGGCAGCGACGCTGGGGCGCCGCGGAGTGTGGTATTTCCGACAGAGTTTGTGGAGAGGGAAAGCACGGGGGCTGGACCGGGCTAAGCTTTGGGGCAGATTTTGCCATTAGCGGATTCTGAATGCCCTTGGGCTTGAGCGAGGTCGATGGACCCCCTAAAGGTTTCCCCCCTTCGCCATGATTGATATCCGCCTCATTCGAGAACAGACCGAGTTTGTCCGTAGCCGTTTAGCTGCCCGAGGAGGGGAGGCGCATTTGCGAGTGGAAGAGATCTTGGAGTGTGATCGGGAGCGCCGCTCCACTGAGACGCGGTTGCAGCAGTTGCAGAGCGATCGGAAGCGGATCAGTAAGGAGATCGGTGCGCGCAAGGCGAAGGGCGAGGACACGGCTTCGGTGGAGGCCGAGGTGAGGGGATTGGGGGAAGATGTGGCCCGCTTGAACGAGGCAAGCGCATTGTTGGAAGAGCGCCAGCGGGATCTGCTTTTGCAGTTGCCCAATTTGCCGCATGACGCAGCGCCATTGGGGGAGGATGCGTCTGCAAATCCCGAGATTCGGACATGGGGGAATCGCCCTGATTTTTCTTTTTCTCCTAAGAGCCACGTGGAGCTTGGAGAGAGTCTCGGGTTATTCAGTTTTGAGCGTGCGGCAAAGATTAGTGGGAGTGCCTTTGTATGCTTCACGGGGGCTGGGGCCCGAATGGAGCGAGCGCTTTTGAATTTTCTACTCGATCTGCACACGCAGCAGCATGGCTATCAGGAGGTCAGCACGCCGTTCGTGGTGAAGCCGGAGGCGTTGGTGGGCACGTCGCAGTTGCCGAAATTTGAAGAGCAGCTTTATCGATGCGATCGCGACGAGTTGTATCTCGCTCCGACTGCGGAGGTGCCTGTGACCAATTTGCACCGGGAAGAGTTGCTTGGGCTGGATCAGTTGCCGGTTCGTTATGCGGCGTATACGCCGTGCTTCCGTCGCGAGGCGGGCTCGGCTGGGTTGGGAACGCGGGGACTGATTCGGATGCACCAGTTCGACAAGGTGGAGTTGGTGAAGATTGTGCAACCGGAGCAGTCCTTCGAGGAGTTGGACCGTTTAACGGCGGATGCGGAACGAGTGCTGCAAATTCTCGGGCTCCATTATCGTGTGATTGAGTTGTGCACGGGGGATTTGGGTTTTGGCGCGTGCAAGACGTATGACATCGAAGTGTGGGCGCCCGGCCAGCAGGGTTATCTGGAGGTTTCGAGTTGTTCAAATTTTGGGGACTTTCAGGCAAGGCGAATGAATCTCAGGTTCAAGGATTCGGAGGGGAAAAATCGGTTTTGCCACACGTTGAATGGTTCGGGCACGGCATTGCCTCGGCTCTTTGTCGCGTTGCTGGAGACATACCAGCAACCGGACGGTTCGGTGATGGTTCCGGAACCGTTGCGTCCTTATTTCGGGGCGGCGAAAATGGGGTAGAATCCGATTGGATTGTTCTGAGCGCAGCCGGAGGGAATCTATGATGAAGGAGATTGATTCCCTGAGGAACCGTCTGAAGGAGGCGTTGGAGGAGTCGGGCGTGGGCTCAGAAGAAGCTCTGTTGGTTGGGTTTTCGGGGGGGCGAGATTCTGTGGCGCTCGTTGAACTGCTTCTTGCGGTGGGTTTTCGTAGTCTGACGCTGTGTCATGTGGACCATGGGTTGCGCAAGGAGAGCGTGGACGATGCGGCTTGGTGCAAGCGGTGGGCAGATTTGCGAGGGTTGGCGTTTCGTGGTTGTCGGGTGGATGTGGGGAGGGAGGCGGAGGTGAGAGGGTGTGGATTGGAAGAGGCGGGGAGGGCAGTGCGGTATGGTTTTTTTGAGGAGGTGGCAGAAGGCACCGGAACGGGGCGGTTGGTTTTGGCGCACCATGCGGATGATCAGGTGGAGACGTTTTTGTTTCGTTTGTTGCGAGGAGCGGGAATGGAGGGACTTGGAGGCATGGGGCCGTTGAGTTGGCGGCAGGGCGGGCGTTTGGGGGTTTTACGTCCGATGTTGGGGATCTGGAGAAGGGAGATAGACGGTTATTTGAAGTGGGCGGGGGCGGAATATCGGGAGGACGCTTCGAATGCGGATCTGCGCTGGACGCGGAATCGGATTAGGCACGAGTTGTTACCCGAAATGGAGCGCGTGATGGGGCGACCGGTGGGGGATGCTTTATGGAGGGCGGCGGAATTATTGAGGGTTGAGGGAGCTTGGGCGAAGGAGCGTGAGATGGAGGCGTTTTCGGGAAGTGAGGGAGCGAAGGATTTAGAGGTTGAGACTTTAAAATCTGCGCCACAGGCACTTCGGCGCCGGATGATTTTGAACTGGCTGAAGCGATCTGGGGTTGCTGGCGTGGGATTTGTGGAGGTGGAACTGGTTTTGGGGTTGGTGAAGAGGGTTCAACCGGCGCGAGTGAATCTCCCCAGCGGATGGTTCGCGAGGCGTCGAGGCGGAAGGATTTTCTTGGAGGGAGGACTGGCCTAGGGGAAGCTTCCCGAAGTTCTTTGGAGGAGCGACACAGATGGATTTTTCGATTTACACCCTTGAGCTTTTGAGTGCTCTGGCCGCAGTGCCGATTTTGATTTTCTTGGCGCTTTGGCTTGGGCGCGTGCTGAGTCGACGGACGGGGGTTGCTTTGCGTCTCCGATTCAAAATCTGCGCGATGGCACTGGCGGCTTACGTGCCGCTTCAATTCTACCAGTGGTTCATGGGGGTGCGATTGGCCGCTCTCATGACTCATTCTGGGGCTGGCGAAGTTCGGGTTGAAGGTGCGCCTGCGCCGATTAAGCCGGTGCTATTTCCGGATTGGATTCTCCAAGGGTTGCTGGCGATTGGGATCGTGTTTGGGGCGCTTTTGGCGGTTGGACTCGTGCGCCGTTACTTTTGGGATGGCTGGTTTGAGAGGACTCAGGAAACGAAGGCGCCGCGTTTTATTTCGGACATTGGAGGGGTTTTCATCGTTGGAGTGGCGGTGTTGGTGGTGGCCAAGCTCGTGTTTCGCTTTGATTTGAGCGTACTGCAGTTGGGATCGACCGTCTCTGTAGCGGTGATTGGTTTTGCGAGTCAGGATCTTCTTGGAAATTTGCTTTCGGGGATGGCGCTGCAGATTGGGAGTCCTTTCAAGCCGGGGGATTGGTTGATGTTGGATGGGCGGCGTTTGCAGGTCTTGGAAGTGAATTGGAGGGCTACCCGCATGCGTTCTCCGGACAACGTGCTGGTGGAGGTTCCTAACAAGACGATAGCCGGTGGAATGATTACCAATCTGTCGGCGCCGACTCGGGAGAGGGCGACTTCATTTGTGGTTGGCATTGAGTACGGTGCGGATCCTGAGCGGGTGAAAGCCTGCTTGAAAAGCGCGGCGGTTCGTGTGGTTGGCGTGCTAACGGAGCCCCCACCAAAAGCTGTTTTGAAGGATTTTGGTGATTTTGCGGTTCACTATGAACTGTCGTTCTGGGTAGCGGCTGAAGAGGTGCTGGTGGACATCTCGGATGCTGTAAAGAGCAACGTTTGGAACGACTTGGCCAAAGCGGGATTTGAAATGCCGAACCCGCCTCGGGCGATTTACGTGGAGAAGGCGGCTGCGCGTTCGAGTGATCCTGTCCGTCAGTCGCAGACAGGTTGATCTTAGCAAGGCTTGCCATCGCCTGAGACTTCGGGCAACACGACACGGTCTTTGGTTCTGTAAATTCGAAATTACTCACCCGCCATGCCACTCATCCGTCACGACAGCACCATCCGGCTCACATGGGGAATTGCGCTGATTCCGCTGAACCTGATTTTTGTGATGGTACTCTCGTACCGGTTGCTGTGGGACGACCGGCATTGCGATATTGTTTATTGGGCATTCATCAGCTTCATGTGGGTGGATTTATTTTTGGATTTCACGACCACGGTGAAGCGCCGGTTGAAGGTGATCCATGGGTGGAAAGAGGTGGCGTTGATCTACACGCGTGGCTGGTTATTTGTGGATTTACTTGCGGCCATTCCGTTTGAGTTCATCGCGGCGAAGACTGAGAGCGAACACTGGGTGTTGTGGGTGTTTCGGATTCTGCCGCTTTTCAAAGCATTCAAGGTTGCGAAAGTGCTGAGTGATTTGCAGGGGCATTTGCATTTGAACCCTGCAATTATGCGTCTCACCACCTTTGGGTATTGGTTTGCGCAAGCCATTCATTTGATGGCTATTGGATGGGTTGCGGTGGGTGGCTCTCCTGAAGATATTGAGACATCACCGGCAAAGACTGTGTGGGTGATGAAGGATGGCACTTTGGAGCAAGTCACCACGGATGCGGAGAAGAGGGCTTTCACGCATTCTGAGATTTATCTGCGTGCATTGTACTGGACTGTGACAACGGTGGGTACGGTCGGCTATGGGGATTACAGCCCGAGTAAGGATAACAATGTTCAGATCATTTACACGATCGTCATCGAGATCGTTGGGGTGTCGATGTACGGCTACATCGTCGGTAACGTCTCAGGGTTAATTGCGAACTTGGACGCTGCGAAGGCAGCGTTTACGAAGCGAACGGAGGAGGTGAATGAGTTCATGCGCATCAAGAAGCTGCCCATGGACATGCAGATGCGGGTTCGCGATTACTATGATTACTTGTGGGAGACTCGGCACAACGTGTCTGACGAGTTGGTGCTGAAAGAACTTCCGCACAGTCTGGCCGTGGATGTGATGATTCACATCAACCGAGATATTTTGCAGAAGGTGGAGTTCTTTAAGAACGCGAACGAAATCTTCATCCGTGAGATTGTGGACATGATGCACACCGAGGTGTTCTTGCCGGATGACTTCATCATTCGCCAAGGGGAGCATGGGGATTGCATGTACTTTTTATCCACAGGAACTGCTGAGGTGTTGGTGAATGGGAATTCGGTAGCGAAGCTTGGGAGTGGCTCTCCGTTTGGAGAGATGGCTCTGGTCTCAGGCGACAAGCGTACGGCGAGCATCAAGGCGGTGGATTACTGCGATGTTTACACGCTGCAACGCGAATCTTTCGAGGAGCTGCGCACGCGTTATCCTGAGTTTGATTCGCGCGTGAAAGAGATCGTTGAGCAGCGAGCCCAAGCGAACAGGAAGTCGTAGGATTTGCCGCTGATTCTGTTGCGGTGCTTGGAAGCGGATTAGCCTCAGAGAGACGGCTCTCTGCGCTTCCAAGCTTCGAGAGTCGTAAGGTTGTTCGGACAGGATCGGGTGCGCTGGAGTCGGCTTGGTTGCCGAGTGATCACATCCGGCCTTTGATGTTGCGGTTGGCTCTGGGCCTTCGTTTCGGAGCTTAGTCGCAAGTCGGAGCAGTGGCTTTCAGATGCTATCACTCACCCTAGCTCAAAGGGATCAATCGTAGCGCGAGTGTAGCCAGCGGTAAGGGAAGTCGTTCCCGGGGCAATCTGTGGGCCAGCGCGGAGGGTTGATTTCGCGGTGTGCCTTTACGATAGCCCACTTGCCATCGCTCTTTCCGACGCGCTCGCGAAGGTAACGGATGAGTTCATCCAACGCATCCAGCTGTTCTTGACGGGGGCGGTCTTGATTGTAATCGCCGACGAGGCAGATCCCGATTCCGATGCTGTTCAGATAATCGCTGTGCACGTGACCTCCGCTCATCTGTTTACTCCACCGGGGACCGATTTCGATTTGACCGTTGCCAGAGGAGGTGCCGTTTCCGATGACGAAATGGTAGGCGAGTCCGTTGGACATTTTGCGGACGTGCGTGTGGTAATAATCGAACGCCTTTGCATTTCCCTGCCGCGTTCCGCTGTTGTGAACGACGATGTATTTCCAGCGTCCGGAGGCGACTTTAGCCCGATCGATTTCGTTACGAACGGATTGGGTGAGGTACTTGTAGTTTCCACTGGAGGAGCGGCGTCGACCGAAGACGCGCTCCCAGAAAGACGGAGCTTTGAGTTGTTCCACCTTCAATTCGACCCCGGATTTCTCAATGACAACTGGGGCATCTGGATCTGGAATGAAAGGAGCCGGCTCATCTTTGCCTACAGTCTTCGCGGGTGCTGGGATGGCAACAGGAGGCGCGATTGGAGCGGTCTTGGGAGCGGATACTGTGGGAGGAGGGGGAGCTGGGTTCGAGACTTTAGGGGGAGGAGATTTGACGGGGGCCGGTTGAGGGGCAGCGGGCTTTGGAGGAGGCTCGGGAGGGGAGATTTTTTTCTGAGGAGGTGCTTGGACGGGAGATGCCTTTGGCTTCGGCTTCGGAGAGGAGGCGGGGTTTGCGGTGGCTGGCGAAGTGGGTTGGGGAGCGGGTGCTGGGGAGGTCTGCATTTCCTCGCGCGCTTTTAGAAAGCGGCGTCTTTTCTCTTCTTCAGAAATGGAATCGCCCTGCTGCGCGGTGCCAGGCAGAGATTGCAGAAAGAAAAGAAGCGCGAGGGTGGTTTTGGGAGTGAAGCGCGAAGACACGGCGAGACACTAGCAAAGCGCAAATTCATCGCAAGAGCGGCATGGGCTTGCCGGTTCCTGAAAATGAGCTTCCTCCTTAGACGGGCTATTTACTTGCCTAATCCAAAAGCGTCGTGCACGAGGACGGCAGCTTCAGCGATGCGCGACTCTTCAATAATCACGGCTGTTTTGATCTCACTCGTGGAGATCATCTGGATGTTGATTCCTCCGGCCGAGAGCGCTTCGAAAAGTTTGGCTGCGACTCCTGAATGGGAGCGCATCCCAATGCCCACGATGGAGAGTTTTGCGATGCCGTCTTGAGCGTGGAGATTGCGTGCCCCAACTGCTTTGACGACCGGCTCCAAAATCGCTTTTGCTTTGGGCAATTCGTCTTTGGAAAGGGTGAATGAAATGTCTGTGGTACCCGATACGCTGACGTTCTGTACGATCATATCGATGATCAGATTCGCCCCTGCTACGGCGGTGAAAATCTGTGCGGCGGTGCCTGGTTGATCGGGCACGTTGGCGATGGTCACCTTGGCCTGATTTTTCTCAATGCTGACGCCGCGGACGACCACGGCCTCCATGCTCTCGGTTTCTTCCTTCACGATGGTTCCTGGATTTTGGTTGAAGCTGGAGCGCACCTCAAAGATGACGCCAAATTTTTTTGCAAATTCGACCGAGCGGCTTTGCATGACCTTGGACCCGCTTGAGGCCATCTCGAGCATTTCGTCGTACGAAATTTCGTGGATTTTTTTTGCGCTCGGAACGAGGCGTGGGTCGCAGG
This sequence comes from Chthoniobacteraceae bacterium, assembly GCA_947448395.1. GTDB lineage: Bacteria > Verrucomicrobiota > Verrucomicrobiia > Chthoniobacterales > Chthoniobacteraceae > Chth-196. Next base: position 8,552 of record CANFNA010000031.1, on the reverse strand, counting down.
TGTAAACGCCGTCTACGTCAGTGAAAATCTGGCAGAGGTCAGCTCGAATGGCCGCTGCAATCGCGATGGCGGTCAGGTCTGAACCGCCGCGGCCGAGGGTCGTGATGGAACCGCCTTGGGTTTCACCTTGGAAGCCAGCGACTATCACGATGTTTCCCGATTGAAGTTCCGCGTGGACTCGCTCCGGCGTGATGGTCGCAATTTTTGCCTTGGTATGAACCTTACTGGTGATGATCCCTGCTTGAGCGCCTGTGAGAGAAACGGCTTTGTGTCCCAAGCCGTTGATGGCCATCGCCGTTAATGCGATGGTCGTTTGTTCGCCAGTGGCTAGAAGGACATCCATCTCCCTTTCGCTTGGATTGGGAGCAACTTCCTTGGCCAGTTTGATCAAATTATCGGTCACGCCACTCATGGCGGAGACCACCACGACTACCTGATGGCCTTGAGCCTGCGTGGCGATGACGCGCCGTGCTACATTCAGGATGCGCTCTGGATTTCCGACGGAGGTGCCGCCGTATTTCTGGACAATAAGGGCCATGACGATAAGGGAGGGGATTGTTTCCGTGCAGCCTTTCTTCGGGAAGAAAAATCAGAAACCCACGGAACAGGCTGCAGTCTCCCAGTTACGGCTTGTGATGGAAGTCGAAGACGAACACGTCATCGAGAATCGGTTTGAGTTGCGTCACAAAAGCCACGTGATCGGGGTGATCGATATAGGTTTTGAGGTCGGCGGGATTCGAAAACGTCAACACCCACATATGAGTGAAGCCCTTAGCGAGGCCTTCCTGACTGACATCAGTACCCCACTCGAGGGATTGCACCTGAGAGATCTTGGACTTGAGAGCTGCGAAAGAGGTCTCGATTTTGCGGATCTCTTCAACGGGAGTTCCGGCTTTGAACTTGAAGGAGACGACGTGCCGCAGAGGGCCGTCAGCGGTGAGGGCGGAGGTGGCTGTCATAAGAAAAACGGCGAGAATGGGGAGGAATCGCATGGAGGTAATCATTCCAAGCCTGCGGCCAATTTGGAGGCGCGAAAAGCCCGAAAAGACGGGTGGGCGCATTTACCAGGGATTTTCGACGGCGGGTCCTTTTCTTTCTATTTTCCAGGAAGCACTGATTTGAGTGCGTCGAGCGCGCCTTTTGCTGAATTTTTGAGGGTGTCCACTGCGGGTGCAGTTGCTGGGGGCACGACTGGCGTGACGGACTGAATTGCGTTTAGAACGGAGTCTTTCGATGCATCTAGAAGTTTTTCGGAAAGGTTTTCGGTTGGATTGGCGAGGGAGCCTGAGAGTTCGATGGGCGTCCAGACGTAACCATCTCGTTGTTCCTTGAAGAGAAAGGAGCGAGCGGCTGGGAGCCATTGCATGAGCGAAGGGGAGAGTCCCAGTTGCAGTTGGCCGTGGAGCGATTCGCCTTCGATGACGACCGTGCCTTGGATGCGAATGAGGCCGTCTCCATCGAAATCGATGTTCTGGAAGGTCTTGCGGTCTTGGGTGAGATGGATTTTGGCGGAGGCCTTTTTGAGGGGAATGGATCGAAGCCTGGAACTGCCGAGGAATGTTTCTAAATGCGCGAGGATAGGGAGTGCTTCTAAGCGCCCCGACTGTAACTCCAACGTGCCTGAGCATTCTTGAGACGAGCCTTCAGCGGCGGTTTTTTGAAAGCGAAGTTCTCCCTGGAGATTTCCTTTTAGACGAGTTCGCCACCATGGATGGAGAATGCCATCTAAAGGCACATTTTTGAGCTGGGCACGCAAGTCGGTTCCGTCGCTCTCGCTCCAGTCTCCGGAAGCGGTCAGTTCACCGCCTCCCGGCACCAGAAAGCGCGAGTTCCTCAGTGCAAGGGCGTGATTGCGAAGCACGAGCTTTGCTGAGACGAGCGAGAGCGTTGGGGCGTTGGGAAGACGGAGTTCGCCGCTCTCTGCAGTGATCTCCCAGTCGACTCCGCTAGGGGTGGCTGTGAGGCGGATTTGACGCGCGTCGAGCGAACCCTTTTGCAAATCGCAAAGGTCTGCCTGCAGCGTTCCAAACTCACCACGCTTTGGCAAAATTGCGGAAAGCCATGCGGGGGGCGAGGTGGGTGGTGAGAGGTTGGCTGCGGGCGCCGCGGATGCCTCGGGAGTATCAAAATTCGCACGCAGATTTTGGATCTTCAGGTGGTCGAGGCGCCAAACTCTTTTCCAAAGTCCCCCTAGATCGACTTCGGCGTGAAGACCATGCAGTTCTAGTTGTTTGAAGCGAGCGCCGGCGGAACCCTCCGCATCGAGGCTTTCCGAGGAGAGCGAAGATCCTTCCCGACGAAGTTTCGAAAGACGCACTTCGGAATTAAGGACTCGTGACATTGCTGATTCGACCCTGTGGCGGAAGTCATCGCTTTTGAGGTAGGCTTCCAGCCACGCTTGTGCGGTGAAGACTGCGCCGACGAGGAGCAAAGCAAGGAAAGCAGCGACTCCGAGGAGGAGCGTGGTGGCTCGGTTAGCTGCGTGTTTTCGTGATCTGGTTTTTGATTCTTGAGGGGATGGGGGGCTCATGCGGAGGGCGCTGAGAGTGGGTGGATGGCGAGAGCCGATATGCTTTGGAGCTCTCTGGCCTATGAAATTATGAGCCTCTCAGGGGTCTGCGGTACAAGGCTTCGTAATGGTTGGCTGCGTCCTCCCATGAGGGATGAGAAGTCATTGCACGAGTCATGATGGCGGCCCACTCTTTTTGGGTTTGAAAATAGAGTTGAGCGCGTTGGATTGCGTCCCAGAGAGCGGGTTGCGAATCGTTGTAATAAAGCAGGGCGTTTCCTTGTTGGGTGACGGGATCGTAGTCGAGGAGGTTTTCGAGTATTCCACCGGTTGCGTGGGCTACGGGAATCGTTCCGTAACGGGATGCATAGAGTGGGCTTAGGCCGCAAGGTTCAAAATGCGAAGGGGCTAGTAGAACGTCTGCGCCGGCCAGAACACGTTTGGAAAAGGAGTTTTCCCAACGGTTGCAGAACGCCATTTTAGAGGGGTGTTGACGGACTGCTGCCACGAGATCGCGCATAAGAGCCGGTTCGCCATCTCCAACGACAATGAGTCTTGAGTCGGAAGAAAGGAGACGGGGTAGCAAAGGCAAGAGCAGATCGAAACCCTTTTGGTCAGCGAGCCTTCCAAGCATCGCAAAGACTGGGCCAGAGGGATTGGGTTTGAGGCCGGTTTCTTTGAGCAAAGCGGCTTTACAGGCGGCTTTTCCGGAAAAATCAGAGCTCGAAAAAGGCGATGCGAGATCTTGTTTTGAGTTTGGATCCCAAAGATCTGGGTCGACACCGTTAGCGACTGAGAAGAGTTCGAACTGTCGGCTTTTTAGGACTTCTTGAAGACCAAATCCCTCGGGGCCGGAAAGAATTGCGGAGCGATAAGCGGTGCTGACCGTTGTGAGGGTATCTGCGCAGAGAATGGCCCCTTTGAGGAGATTCATGCGGTCGTAGAATTCGAGGCCGCTGGGAGAGAACCAATGGGGTTTGAGGTTGGTGAAACCGAAGTCGAGGCCCCAGAAATCTCCCTGGTGTTGGACGTTGTGGAGCGTGAGCACGGTTTTGAGCGGGAGGTGCTGGTCGCGCACCAAGACCGGAACCAGAGCAGTATGCCAGTCATGCACATGGAGGACTTCCGGATTGGGTTGGAGACGCCGAGCAAGTTCGACGACTGCTTTCGAGAAAAAGATGAACCGCGAGGCGTTGTCTGGATAAGCGCCTTGATGATTTCCATACAACCCCGAGCGGTTGAAAAACGCATCATTCCGGATGATCAGCCATTGGGTGCCGTCCGGTGCGATTCGCTCAAAAATTTCTGCGGAATGGGCGGTATCCCCGAGCAGGATTGAGAAGGTCACCCCGATCGGGGTAGCGTTGTCCATCAGTGCCGGATAGCCGGGAAGCGCGACGGCAACGTCGTGGCCGAGTTGAGAGATGAATTTGGGAAGGGACGCGATTACGTCACCGAGACCGCCGGTAGAGGCCAGAGGAGCCACCTCGCCGGCGGCAAACAGGATCGTCATGACTGCATATCCAACACACGGGAAGGGGACGGGCAATCGGTTAATTTAGGAACCGTCAAATCGGTTCTGATTCCTCGCTACAAACTTTGGGTTTCAGGGTTTTGACTGGACAGGGCGCCCCCTCCGAAAGAGGGTCAGAGGCTGCTGCGCCCGTAGCTCAATTGGATAGAGCGTTGGTCTCCGAAGCCAAAGGTTATGGGTTCGATTCCCGTCGGGCGCACTTCCTCTTACCCCCTCGAATTCGCTCCGTGAAACTCTTTTAGGAGAGTTTTTTATCTCTCATTCCAGACCCATGGAGCATCCTCTTTAAGAGGGCTTTTTGAACTTATGAAGAAGCTCCTATCTTGGCTGTTGACGTTGGCATGGTTGTTTCTCGGCGCGGCACGAGGGGCGTCTCCGGTGCTGATTCGGACGGATTTTGAGGGCGCATCGCTTGGGAAGGTTGAGTCAATCGGTGATGATTGTTTCCGGTTGCATGTGGAGGGGCAATCGAACGAGTTTGGGCGCAATCGGCAGGCTACGTGGTATTTTTTTCGGATGGACCATGTTCGTGGTCGGAAACTCACGTTGACGCTGACGGACTTCGAGGGGGAGTACAATGGGAGGCCGGCGTGCGCGATGAACGGCGAGTTGCGGCCCGTGTACAGTTTGGATGGAGAGCGGTGGACGCATTTTGAGGCGATGGAGTGGGATGCCCAGGCCAAGGAGGCGACGGTTCACCTGAGCCCTGAGAGTGACACGATTTTTGTCGCGCATGTGCCGCCCTATCCGTTTTCACGATTAACTGGATTGATTCAAACAATTGCCTTGGAGGATTTTGTGTTTGATGAGGTGATTGGGAAAACGTGCCAGGGCCGCGAGTTGCATGTGCTGACTGTGAGTAACCCTGCGATTGCGGATTCGGAGAAAAAATGTGTGTGGTTGCAGGCTCGTCAGCATGCATGGGAAGCAGGCACATCGTGGGTAATGGAGGGCGCATTACGCTTCATGGTCTCGCAGAATCCGGATGCGATTCGTCTTCGGGATCGAGTTCTATTTAAGTTCACTCCGATGGTGGATCCGGACGGATGCGCGAGTGGCAAGGTGCGTTTCAATGCGCTTGGATACGATGTGAATCGGCACTGGGATGAGGTGGATTTACGAAGCAAAACAGCACTGAGTCGCATGCCGGAAATTTGGTATGTGAAGAAAGCCGTGACCCAGTTTCATTCCGCGCAACATCGCATTGATTTGATGATCAACATGCACAACACAGAAACGGCGGAGTACTTGGAGAGTTGTGTGGATGAGGAGGTTGCAAGCGCTCCATTGATCCGATTGTTCGCGAGTTTGTCGGAGGGCAATGGATTCGTGCCGTCGCGTCGGCTTGCGTTTGTGCCGGCTTCAGGGGGGACTGCGAATGACTTGTGGTGGAGTCATCGGATTCCAGTGGCGCTGATGGAGCTTCGCATTTCGGATTCGCAAAAGCGAAGAGGCCACTTTCCAACATCGTCAGATCGTCTCGAATTTGGAGAGGAGTTGATTCGAGCAATGGCGAAGGCCGTGCTTGAACCCTGAGGGGGGGCGATTTGGGGGCAAAAAAAGGGGGACGCCACAACCGAAGGTGGAGTCCCCTAAATTTGGGGGGAGGACTTTCAGCTGAAAATCTCTTGAGGTGGGTTTGGGAAAGAAATCACAAGAGAGGAACTTCTGAATGCCTTCGCAGTAAAGTCTGCGATCCTGTTGAGGTTTTGTTTATAGAGCGTCCAGTTTTTCGATCTCGCGGGTGATCTCTTCGACGGTAGGGTCCGAACGGACGCCAAACTTTTTCTCCATATAATATTTAAGGGAATCTTCGATCAATCGAGATGCACTAATCCCTAGAGTGTTAGCTAGAGCTTGCGCCCTTCTCTTTATGATTGGGGAAATCGTGATGTAGAGCTTTTCACGGTTCCTTTTCGGTTTCTGTCTCATAGAGTTAAACATACACGCGTGCGCTGTGTTTCATAGAAGGAAAAAAGGGCAAAATGGAAAAATAGCAAAATCGTCTATCATCCCATAGCGTTTGTATTAAGCGGTGTTGCATGTTGGACAATTCCAATACGTATTCGTTTTATATATGATAGCTTGATTGTTAGTCTCATTGTCGATGAGGGCGGATGTCGGGAGCCTTTTTTTTCGGCGTGGAGGAGGTTTTTGAGGGACGAAAAATGACAGATTTTGAGATTTTTCGGAGGGAGTTGCTTTTGGGGAATCGGACTTCGTGAATCGCAAGGGAAGGAGCGCCTGCTTCCCAAGGGGGGGGCAACTTTCCAAAAGGGAAATCGGACCAAAGAGTGGGAGGGAGACGATGGAAGGAGTGGGGGCGGGGAGAAGACGCTCGGGAATGAGGATGGATTGATGGGATTCTTGGATGTTCTGAGCGGATTTTAGGAGATTGAGAGGGAGCTAGGAGGAGGGAAAGTGCTGAAAGGATTGGCTAACGAACGGTACACGGTGGATGGCGATGATGCGTTGGAGCAACACGTGGACTCGGTGTGCGAGCGGGTGAAGGAAGGGTTGACTCAAATCATTCCTAAGTCGGGGTTGCACGGGGTGCTGCTTGGCGGCAGTTATGGTCGCGGGGAGGGCGGAGTCTTGCGAACGCCAGACGGGGACATGCCGTACGAGGATTTTCCTTTCGCTGTCTTAATCCATGGGAGTGTGGCGCTGGCAAGGCGGCGTTTTTCTGCGGCATTAGCGGGATTGGGTCGATCTCTGCAAAGTTTTGCTGGAGTGGAGGTAGGCTTTCATTTGATGAGTCGCAGGAGGCTACGAAAAGGAGAGGTGTCTTTGGCTCGGCATGACTTGGTGTGCGGCCATCGGACCGTGTTGGGGCCTCCGGATCTGTTTTCAGGGTGCGCGCATCACGCGGACGCGTCGGCGCTGCCTTTGCATGAGGCGACGCGGCTGTTATTGAGCCGCGGGGCGGGATTACTGTTTGCGCTGGATCGGCTTCGGCAAAAGCCATTTCGTCGCGAAGACGGCGAGTTTGTGTTGCGAACGACGGCGCAAGCGAAGTTGGCGTTAGGCGATGCGTTTTTGGCTTCGAATGGGCTGTATCACTTTAGCGTTCGCGTTCGGGCTAGCCGGCTGCAGAGGCTGAGGGCGCCCCCCGTTTGTGACGGGGTCGAGGAGGTGTTGAGACACCACGCTGAGGGTGCGGCATTTACGCTGCATCCACAATTTTGCCGTGAGGGACCGGAGGGGCTTTTGGAGAGGTTGCGCGGGGTGCTGACGGCGTTTGGGGGGATTTTTTTGTGGCAGGAACGGAAAAGGCTGGGGATTCCGTTTGCGGGAATTCCGGAGTATGTGTTTGGAGGGGTGGACAAGTGTCCTGAAACGTCTCGATGGGAGAATTTGTTCTTAAACTGCGGGTGTCGAGGAACGGCTCGGCCGTTTGCTTTACGAGAGTTGTTCAGGCATCCCAGGCAGCGATTATTGCACGCGATGGCGTTGTTACTCTGGGGGCGTTCTTCCTTTCGTGATCCGGCCTTTCAGCAGCAACTCAGTGGGGAACTTCTTTCGCCCTGTCCTGATTTAGGCGCGGCGGTGAAGGCTTACCGCTCCCTTTGGCTGCGGTTTGGATAGCCGGGGAGCGTCTTGATGGAGGGTAAATGGAATATGATTCAGTCCAAAACCTGCGGAAAGTTGGAGCGAACCAAAGCCGCGAGGATGTGTTTGGGTCAGGATGTCCGATGACGCAGGGATCGGGTGCTTATTGTACGCAGAGTTTTATTTTGGAGCCTGAGTTTTGGGGAGCTGTGAGGGCTGCATCATTCGCGCCACTTTTTGGGGGATGGTGAGTTCCTCTGCTGTGGGTACGCCGAATTCGTACATGCGGATTTCCTGACCAATTTGAATGTATTTTGGGAGCCTAGTTCTTTCGTCTACGGCGGCCACTCGGATGCCCGGTTTCATGGGAATGCCGCCGAACGGACCGGGGGGATATTGAGGGCCTGCTGGAGCGGCTTTCGCGCCTTTGGAAGCTTGGGCTCCGGCCTGTTTGGTTGCAGGGGTTTTGGGTGCGGGCTTGCCGGCCTTTTCAGCCTCTGCGGCTTGTTGCGCGGCCACCTGAGCAACGAGTGCTTGCATCTCTCTTTCGCGGATTTCCTCCGGATCATCCTCCATAAAAATGAGGAGTTGATCGCTTCCGAGCGTGATGGTCCCGCGGTACATCTCTTTTCTGATCCAACTGAACTCGAGGAGATTTGCGAGGCTCACGTCTGCGCCGGCATAGAAGGGGCGGACGGTTTCGCCATCTGCATCTCCCATAAAAGAGAGTGGGCCGACGCTCCAAATTTCGTGTCCTTTTCCATTCACGAGTTTCACGCGTTCCAACTGAATGGTTTTGGATCGAATCAGAAGAGCGCTGGCGGGACGAAGCGGAGACAGGCCTTGAGCATTGGCTGGGCTTTTGTCGGTTAACTTGAGGGTGAAGGGCACGGTAGGGCGCTTCATCGGTTCACCGACCAAAGTGGGTCTTTCGGGAGGCGCGGTTGTCGAGGGAGT
>CANFNA010000030.1 GCA_947448395.1 Chthoniobacteraceae bacterium | reverse complement strand
GCCTGCTCGAGCCCCACCAGTTTCAATAATGCGTGCGCTCGGTCCTTCAGTTCGGATCCTCGAAATCCGCATAACTTGCCAAAGAAAGTAACCGTCTCCAGGCCCGTGAGAAATTTGTAAAAATAAGGGTTTTCCGGGAGAAATCCGACGTTCTCGCGGCTTTCCACTCTCTGTGAATCACATCCGAAAATCGCGGTGCTTCCCGAGGTGGGCTTAACCAAGCCGAGTACGATCTTCATGGTCGTGCTTTTTCCTGACCCATTTGGTCCGAGAAGACCGTAGACCTCACCCTGAGGGACTTCGAGTGAGAGGTTCCGCACCGCCACAAGACGCTCTCGCTTGAACGGAATTTTGAACTCCTTACTTAGATTGCGAATCGAGATGGCAGGGGTGCTCACAATGCAGCTTGTAAAGTATCCACACCCTTATCCTCCCGCAACTTTCGGTTTTCGAATCCCGAAGCACCTTAAGGACCAGCCCGGATGTTTAGTTTCCTCCCCTTTGTGGATTTCGTTCCGTTTTCCGCCCCTTCTGTGGCAAGGATGCGCCATGAAGCTGGTTTCTTGGAATGTGAACGGTCTCCGAGCGGTGCTCCGCAAAAACTTCCTCTCCTTTCTGGAAGCTGAGGCGCCGGATATCCTCGCACTTCAAGAGACCAAGTGCACGGCCACAGATGTCGAGCCAGTCTGGTCAGGTTACGAAGCCGTGTGGAATAGCGCAGAGAAGAAAGGATATTCAGGCACGGTTATTCTCACCAAGAAACCCCCTTTATCGGTCAAACTTGGAATGGGCATCGCTGAACACGACAGAGAGGGGCGGATTGTCACGGGAGAGTTTGACTCTTTTTTTCTGGTGAACGTTTACGTCCCAAACTCAAAACGCGAGCTGGAACGGCTTCCTTACCGACAGGTATGGGACCGCGATTTTCTCGCTTATCTCCAGAGTCTGGAACGGGTCAAGCCGGTCATCTTCTGTGGGGATCTGAATGTGGCCCATCAGGAGCGCGATCTCGCGAGGCCCAAGGATAATGTGCGAAACCACGGATTCACCGTTGAGGAACGCGCAGGGTTTGAAGCATTTGTGAAGGCTGGATTTGTGGACACGTTCCGCGAGTTTGAACCGAACGGAGGACACTACACTTGGTGGAGTCAGATGAACCGGGCTCGGGAACGAAACATCGGTTGGAGAATCGATTATTTTCTCACCACAGCCGGGCTGCGCCCGCGGCTGAAGAGGGCTTGGATTCTCCCAGAGGTCACGGGCAGCGACCACTGTCCAGTCGGCCTAGAACTCCATCCAAGCTGATCAGCCTGCCTCTTAAGAGCACGCCGCGTGACTGACTAGGGCCTAATAAAGGGTAATCCGACCCCCTCCGACCCCCTTTCTTTCGAAGAAAAATGGAGGGCTACTATGGGCGTGCGAATACAACAGGGGAACGGTGGAAATTAGGGGTGCCATTAGGGAAGCGAATGAACGCATTCTGGCACTCCTTCGAAGGCCTTTTTAAAAGGCTTGGCTGTCTCCTATATCCTCCGCATTGCGCGGCCTGCCAACAGGAGGCGCCACTCGGCACTCACCTGTGTATGGCCTGTCAAAAGGAGGCTCAATCGCTGTCTCTGCTGCCGCAAGAAATAGGCGAAGCAAGCTCTCCAACAAATTCTGTTGGGACATTGTTACACGGGACGACTTGTGGAGGCCGTGCACGGGACGGGCCACCCACTTCGCGCTTATTTGTGTGCCTGCAATGCTCGCGACCATTCGATGGGGCGGCTCCGCTCCCTGGACGGTGCCCCGACTGCCAAAGCCGCAACCCTGCCTTTACATCCGCGGTAGCCGCCAAAAGGACGAGCGGCGTGGTGCGAGAGCTCATTCATTGCTTCAAATACGAAGGCGGCTGGTATCTGGCCCCGACATTGGCGGGTTGGATGGAGAAGGCATGGAAGGATCCGCGACTGGCCGATCCCCCTCCAGGGGCACTAATCCCAGTTCCTTTGCACCGATGGAAGGAGTTTAGACGAGGTTACAATCAGTCGCTTCTTTTGGCTCGGGCGCTCGCACCTAGATGTCGCATTCCCGTTGTAGAGGCTTTGGAGCGGGTGAGAGATACTGGTACCCAAACGCGACTTCATCGTTCCGAGCGCATGAGGAACCTTCGAGGGGCTTTTAGAATCCGTCCTAGAGTAGAAAGCAGGATCAGAGGGATCCATGTGGTGCTCGTGGACGACGTCCTCACAACAGGGGCCACACTAGACGCGTGTGCCTCGGTTCTGAAGCGAGCCGGGGCGGAATCGGTTCGTGCCCTTGCGGTGGCACGGGGGTAGCGGATAGTGTTGTGGCCTGCAAAGCTCACCCGTCCACCGTGTGGGCTACAGCAACGATCGCGTCTCTTTTTTACAGCCTCTCATTCCGAAATCATGAGCATCTTCGACCGTCCCTTATTTTTTTCTGATAAGAAAACCGATCTGCCATCTGGCCTCTGGCAAAAGTGCCCCTCTTGCTCGGAGCTCATCCACAATTTGGAACTCCAAAAAAATTACCGAGTATGTCCGCGTTGTGATCATCACATGACCCAGACGGCCTACGAGCGCCTCGAAATGCTGTTGGATCCAGAGAGCTTCCAAGAGCACGACCCAAACATGACGTCCGTGGACACCCTGAAGTTCACGGGTCAATCGAGCTACACCGATCGCCTGAAGACCTACCAGAAAAAGACGGGCCTCAAAGACGCTGTGATCACAGGCATCGGGATGATCCAAGGTCTCAAACTTGGAATTGCGGTCATGGATTTCAACTTCATCGCTGCAACCATGGGCTCTGTGGTTGGAGAAAAACTCGCCCGTGTGATTGAGAAATCCACAGAAGGGAAAATTCCGGTGGTAATCTTTTCAGCCTCAGGCGGTGCGCGTATGTACGAAGGCGCCATTTCCCTGATGCAAATGGCGAAAACCTGTGGGGCACTCGCTCGTCACGCCGCAGCAAAGCTCCCGTACATTTCAGTGATGACTCACCCGACCACAGGCGGCGTCAGCGCCAGCTTCGCCACTGTGGGTGATATTAATTTGGCAGAGCCTCGTGCGATGGTTGGCTTTGCCGGACCTCGCGTGATTCGCGAAACGACCCATCAAGATCTGCCCAACGGATTTCAAACCGCTGAATTTCTTCAAGAGCACGGTTTGGTAGACCGCATTGTCCATCGCAAGCAGATGCGCGACACCCTCCACCAGCTCCTTTCTCACCTGACCGACCGGCGTTGAAAACCTTCAGCAAGGCCCTCGAGTGGCTTTACGGAACGCAGCTTTTTGGGATCAAGCTGGGACTGGATCCCATGAAGCGCCTTGTCGAGGCTCTGGAGATCCAAACTGCTTCAAGCACATCGTCCAGCCCCGACTGGATTCATGTTGCTGGAACCAACGGGAAGGGATCTACCTGCGCTTTCCAAGCCTCTATTTGCGGGACTTCGGGGCTGCGCACCGGACTCTACACCTCTCCGCACCTTGTTTCCTTTCGAGAACGTATCCAAATCAACGGAATCCCAATCCCTGAAGCAGACGCATTCGAGGGACTGGTGCGCATTCGAAAACTCAGCGAACACTGGGAAACGCCACCCACATTCTTTGAAATCCTGACGGCTTTAGCCTTGGATTATTTTCAGAGAGAAAGGGTCGACGTGGCCATTTTGGAGACTGGTCTGGGGGGACGGTTGGACGCAACAAATGTTGTGCTCCCCACCGTGAGCGTGATCACTCCGATCGGGCTGGATCACCGCCAAGTCCTCGGGAACACGCTTGCCGAAATTGCTCGAGAAAAAGCTGGAATTATTAAACCAAATGTCCCCGTCGTAAGCGCCCCTCAAGACCCGGAAGTACGCGCTGTTCTAGAGTTGGAAGCTTCTAAACAGGGGTGTCACATCGACTGGGTCCAAGCCCCTTGGGAAGCAAGCCCCTTGGGACTATCGGGCTCCTTTCAGAAGTGGAACGCCGCATTAGCCGTGCAAGCCCTTAAAGCCGCCAACCTCCATGTCCCGATGGAAACGGTTTCCAAAGGGCTTTCTTCCGTATCCTGGCCCGGTCGATTTCAACGCATCAACGAGACCCTGATTCTTGACGGTGCTCACAATCCATCCGCGGCAAGGGCGTTAGCCGAGACTTGGAAAACCGAATTTCCCCACCAAAAAGCGTCCCTGATTTTCGGAGCGATGGCCGATAAAGATGTGAGGGGTGTGCTGTGTGAATTGCTACCGATCGCTTCAGAAGTGCGCTTTGTAGAAGTTCAAAATCCAAGAGCTATTTCCGCTTCAAATTTGACCTCTCTAGCACAATCCATCGCCCCGTGGCTGCCGATCCAACCCGCTCGTGATCTTGGCCACTCACTGGTCGAGACGTCGGCAAAAGTCAAACTGGTGTGCGGATCTCTGTACCTTGTGGGAGAAGTCCTCGCTCTTCTTCAAGGCACGGAATTGGAAAGAAGCTGCCAGTGAGTAGTCGCAAAAAGACGCGCTCTTTATCGGAGTAAACGCTCACAACGCGCCTCACCGCTTCTGCGGCTGTTTAACAGCCTGTTCGAACACCTTCGAAATCTCCTCACGATCTCTCTCCTGCGTTTCTAGCTGACGCAGAAAAAAGTCGTACTTTATCCGAGCACGAGAATCCCTGACATCACTCACACTCGCGGCTCGCAAAGATGTCATCAGCGTCTCGGCGGCTCGATCCGCTTCCGATTTAGTCGGGTTTTGGCGGCGCATGAGTCTGTCAAATTGATCCAGCGCGCTTCGAATCGTGGGGGCCTCATAGCTTTTCGTCGGCCGACCATTCCGGCTGAAATCTTCCAACAATGAGACCAGCTCTCCTGAAGTTTTCTCAATCCGACTCATCGCGTCCGCCTCTGCATAAAAGCGAGACCAGTCGATGGGTTGCCATTTTTGCACGCTATCAATCCGATAGCCGAAGCGACGAATGCGTTGCTGGCCCGAGCCAATGCGACGCGCAATCAGATAGGTTGCGATTCCAATCACTTTTCCAGATCGCAAATGGAGGATCGGGCTGCCGCTGTTTCCCGGAACAAATGGTGCATCGACCTCCACAAGATTCGGGCCGATCCCAACGATCGAACCCTGCAGAAGGTTCACAACTCCGGCCCCCTCTGCGTTTCCTAACACTAAAACGGCATCCCCGATAGACGCCTCAGTTTCAACGGACTCACAGCTCCGAATTGCAGTGCCTCCCGAAACCACAGAAAGCGCTACAATGTCGTGTCCCACGGCCGCTGATGCATTTCCAACAGTCACGGGTGTTCGATCTAGGAGCGTAAAATTGGGGGGCCGAACCCCGGCAACCACGTGCGCATTTGTGAGTAGAACCTTTTGTCCTTTGATATCTGCCACAAAGCCACTGCCTTGGCCGGTTTTACCCTCTACAAACACCAGGCTGTTTTTATGCTCTTTTAGTAAATCAGCTGCCGACGAAACTGCCTCCACACGCAATATGGGCGCTAACTGCAAAAGGACCGCCACGAACAGCACCCTGGAAGCATGAGTCATCTTGATTAACGTTAAGGGGTGGCTGATCCGGCAGCAAACCCAGAAGGCCATCGCCTGAAACCGCCGGATAGGGCTGCGGCCCAAAAAAAACAGCACCGGTGCCACTGGATCAGTCAACTCCCTACCGAGCGCGAGATAAATCTCAAACACCGAACGGTAGGACGGCTCAGGCTTGCTTGGAATTTCAGGGAATCGCCGGACTACTTTCCCCATCCCATAAGCAACTCAAAAAACTCTCGTCACAAAACTACATGTGTAGTTAATACCTGCAACAACATTCGTAGTTGCTATGAAAACCCTCGCCGCTCTCGCTCTCGTCCCCAATCTCGCCCTCGCCCTCAGCCTTCCTGTCGCCGAAGACACCTGCATCCAATCCAAAAGAATCTCTTCAATCAGTGCTGCGGCATCCTCCCTTTCCGTGGATTCCTCCAGCACTCCGATTCTTTTTTTCAGCCTCGACAAAATTCCCGAGGGCTCCGTCGCCCGCTTCGCACATTTGCGCCTGTTCCTCTCCTCCGTCCGAGCCAAAGGAGATGGAATTCGACTCCACCGAGTCACTGGTGCTTGGGACGAGTCAAAACCGGGCGAGGCCCCCGCGATTGACCCGAACCCGATTGCCTCCGTCTCCAGTTCCGAAATCGCGTCCAAACGCTTTGTCACTTTCAACGTGACCGATACCCTCAATCAATGGCTCGACGGATCACTCCCGAACGAGGGATTTGCCGTGCTCGCCGGCGCAGGCACACGGCTTTCTACTCCATCAAAAGAAGGGATTCTCACCGGGCTCCCCGCGACCCTCGAAGTTGAAATCCTCGGGGGCGACTCATCCAACGGGGAGGGATCTGGCACTGAACTCCTCACTTCACCGCAGGCCACGAAAATCATCGGTGATACGCTCCAAAATCTCATCACACCCAAGCTCAGTGCACCCCTCGCTCTGAGTTCTCAGGGAAGCATCCCGCTCATCGGCGTCACAGCCGTCGGCCTCGGAAACCTTACCTACGCTTGGAAACGAAACGGCATCCCACAAAACCATCTCGAACAACCCCAAATCCGCAGGCCAGGCCTCGCTGGGGGCACCTTTCAAGTCACCGTCTCTAACAGCCTCGCGTCCGTGCAATCGGGAACTCTGTGGATTCCCGACAATGGCCATGAGTGGGTCGACCTCCCGGGCAAAAACTTCTCTCTCTCGAAGTACGAAACCTCCCTCTCGCAATGGAAAGCATTCGTGGCTGAAACCGGCTACAGCGCCTCCCAACAGTGGGCAAACCCCGTCAGCACTCACGATGGCAGTCCCTTTACACAAACCGACTTTGAGCCGGTTGTATGTGTCTCCAAGGCCGATGCAGAACTGTACTGCTCGTGGCTCAGCCAGAAAACAGGGCGCCTCTGCAGGCTTCCATCCGACAGTGAGTGGACCGCGGCCGCCGGCTCCTCCTTGTACCCATGGGGCGACACCTTCCCTCCAACCCAAGACTCCGGAAACTTCAGTCCCGGCTTCCACGGGGGCAACGATCCAGCGATCGACGGCTTCCGATTCACCTCCCCGGTCGGATCTTTTAAACCCTCCTCATGCGGCTTATACGACCTCGGCGGTAACGTCTGGGAGTGGACATCCAATGGCAATATTCGCGGTGGCTCTTGGGAAAACTTCGCCGTTGATCTCTTACAATCCACTGCAGTTGTTGAGCACGAAGCTTCGGACCGACATCCATGCATCGGATTTCGTGTGGCGGTCGGGACGCTCAGCCCAACGACCAGCAGCGGCCTGACGTTGCGAGCCGACATCGACCACGAGTCTATTCTCGAGATTTCTCCAAACGGGCTCCGCTGGGAACATGTAAGCGGGAACCGGCCTGGCACTTTGGATGGCACGGGCTACGTCGCAACTCAAGTCGATGGCATCGACTGGTGGGCCACGTGGCCTTCCAACTCCGATAATGGGTCCAGCGGCTTCTCGGAATACGCACCTTTCAAAACCAAGTATTTCAGCGGCCCTGTCCAAGTCACCGTCCTCTCATCGCGCTCGGGCAGCAACCTCGCCGAGATCCTTCAACAACCGGCTGCTTCCAATAATTTCACTCTGCGTATCATGCTCAAGGACTACGACGGCAGTTCGGCCTGGCATGAGTTACGCATCTCCGAGGAAATAAACTGAAAAGCGCCGCTCAGCTATTACCCCTTCGACGGGGACACCCTCGACAAGGGCCTCCTCAAAAACAACCTCCTCAACACCGGAGCCACGCCGACCACGGCCCGCTTCAACCGCCCCAACCGCGCCTACCAATTCAATGGGACCTCCAACTGGATGATCAGCGAGGCCGACCTCCCCATTCAGGGCTCGCAGCCCCGCACCTTTTCAGTCTGGCTCAAAATCCCAACCCGTCAGGTCACTCCCAATCCGGTGATTGTAGAGCATGGCCGAAAGAGCGGCACGGGCACTTTATTTAGCTTCATCTTCACCGGAAACAGCGGCCACGACACAGGGGACTTGGCACTCCATGGAAGCTGGGCTGATCGCGGAGCTGAGACGATGATCCCGATCGACCAATGGTTTCACGCAGTCGTATCCACAACTGGGACGGTGGAAGGGACCAAGTTTTACGTCGATGGAAAGGCGGTCGAAGGCTTTGGAGAAAACACAGGGCCTTTTTCTACCGAACTCTCAAAACTCCGCCTTAGCACCTACTCCGATCAGGGTGGTATCACCAACGATAGCGTCATTTGGTGGGAGAGCGGATTTCTGGGAGCCATGGATGAATTGAGGGTCTACAACGTCCAGCTCTCAGATTCGGACATTGCTGAAATCTACAAACTCGAGTCGCAGCCCTAATGCCTCCTAGCAGCCGCTCGAAGGCTGCGGCTCGCCGCAACCGATCAGAAAGACCGCAACTTTCACAGCGGAGCTCCTCGGTAGGCCCGCGCCCGATCGCGATGACCCGATCTCCATGCGCGGTCATTGTGGGCGCCTTTCACTTGCTCCCCTCATCAAGAATCCGAATCCCAACACACCGACTCTCGGAGGCGTTTTAAATCCGCTTGCGCCATGAACCGCACAGTCCCTCAGACAGATCCAGAACTTGAACCAGTTTAGTTGCTGCGCAACTTACTCCCCTAAACGTCATCGCCACCAAAATCGCCTCCGCCTCCAAAGTCACCACCGCCCGCGGAAGAATCGTTTGAAAAGTCTCCTCCTCCTGAAGAGCCGCTTCCTTCTGTATCAAAGTCGCCCCCAGACCCCTCCCACGAAGTGTCTCTCCCCGAAAAAGGACCCGATTGAGAATCATCGAGTTGGGAGGAGAAAGAGTCAGATCCAAAAGCCGATGTCCCTCCGTGGTGACTAAAAAATTGGTCATACAACCACATCCCCGCAGCCGCCCCGAAAATCCCCCCCATCATCGATTGAAAAAACCCACCGCCACCGCCGCCGCCATATCCCATTCCTGGAGCACCCCCAGCCCCATATCCACCGCCTCCCCCTCGAAATAGAGCACCAAGAATGCGGGCAATAATCATCAACGCCACAATCCCAACGCCAACGTAAACCAGCCAGCTCCAATCCGACGCCGTGTCCGTGGTATTTGCCACAGCCGCTCCAGAGGCCGCTGGGAGATGAGCGGCTGATTTAAGGCCGCGCGCATGCGCCTGCATTTTGGCTCCAATAAAACGCACGCCCTCGATCAGCGCCTCGTCATACTGTTTGAGCTTCATCTTGGACAGCATCAGCCCAACAAGCTGATCACGATCTTCCTTCGTAAAAGCTTGGCGCATCGTATCGGCTCCCACCTCCAACTCGAGATGCCCCGGCTGTTTGGTAACTAGAATGTAAATTCCATTCACCGAATGACGCTCGGCCTGTTTGCGCGCAAACGCTTCAAACATCTTTTTAACCGCCGCTCGATCCTGCGTGTTCACCCCCGCGCGGATCTCTGCAGGAAGCTCTACGAAAGTTTCAACGTACACCTCTTTTTTGAAGGATCGCTCAATCTGAGTCGTCAGCTTTGTGGCCTCAGAACGCGCGCGATCCGAGAAAAAGCTGCCCGCATCTTGAAGCCCCGAAGCTGCAAAGGCGCTTCGCTCCTGAACTACCAGACTCACCAAACACACACCCAACACCCACATCCCTACCCTTTTTAGCCAATGTTGGAATGTTGTAGATCGCGCAGGATTGTGCGCCGCTAAAGAAAGAACCTGAGCATCCCGAACAGGGTGGAGAAGAATTCCCATACGCTTCAATTAGTGCAAAGACGACAAACTGGCAACTGAGGCCTGAAAACGCTGGGCTAACCCTAAGATCCACTCACTTGACCTTCCATATCTCCACATCATCAATCCAGGCGGTCGTCCCCATCAGCATGCCCAACCACCGTTTCACCGGATGCGCAAACCCCTCAGATCGGTGACTCCCTAGTCGTTTCCCATCCAACGTCGCGCGCATCTCGTTTCCCTCGGTGACCAACACTAGCTCGTGCCATTCATGGTCTGCGCTCCAAGAAAAACTGGCCTCTTTCGTTTTGTAGAGTTCCGCTAAGTCCGGCGGGATTTTTCCCGTCTTGGCCATCGCCTCCTGAGCACGACTCCTATTAGTAAGATCCATCACACCCGTTTTCCGATCCGTCAGGGTGATGCTTCCGGGACGTCCCCGGATGATGGCGTAGCAGAGATGCCCAGCATGCACTCCCTTACATTCCCGATCTACAAACCCAACGGTCAAATCTTCCTGGTCGCTCAGCCCTGGAAGCTTAAATCGGATCCGCACCCCGCCATCCTCAAACCCAGCGTCATGGTGAATGTGTGCCGCATGTTTCGCTTCAGGAGCCGAGCTCACCTTCAAGATGCCCTCGTCCAAATCAGCCTGCTTTTTTTGGGGAACACGATCAGCGGTCGCACTTTCCCAACCGTTGCCGAGATCCTTCAATCCGTTGCCTGTTTCCTCACGCTCGAAGGCATCATGAAACAAAAGTGTTCCGCGTTTTTTTAACCATTCCGCATCGTCGGAGCTGGAGACGCTCAAAGCATCTGCAGGGAGGAAACTCGGAGAAGCGAAGAAGAGCGCTAAAAGGAGTGCCGTTTTCATGAAACCGGAAGACTGTCTGCAGACGCAGGACGCTTTGTCGAAGTGCTATGGCGCAATAAACCTAGCTTGTGCCGTCTTCGCGCGGAGCGCTTCTGGCAATGCTGCACGTTTAAGGGAAACCGCCAGCGTGTGGTTGCCTGAAGCCAGTTCGCGTTCCAACGAGGAGCCAGAGAGCTTTTCCCCATCAATCCAACATTCCGAAACACCCTCGAGATCAATCCTCACGCGGCCTGATGCGCTGACCGCCAACTTGGTTACGGCGTAAACAGCGTCAGCACCCGAAACCGCCGCGAGCGGCATCTGGAGATGCTCTGGCAACAAACGTCCATCCGTGAGCGAATAAGCGGCTGGGGCGCTCAGCAATGAAGCCTCAGCTTTCAAAGCCTCCAGCGACGCAATCACCTTCCACGCACGAGCGACTCCGCCATTACTGGCGTCAAATGCTCCGGGGCGCCCCACCGATCCGAGAAATGCAAACATGTGAAGCTTGTCCTCTTCAGAGAGAGAGTCGATCAGCCCCTGTGGCATCAGCGATCCGAGTACCTCATTGGATTTGATCTTCGCCTTGGCAACTTCCATCTCCACTCCACCAGGCATGCGAACCCGAATGCTGGTCGAGTTTTCCTCAAACGGAATCCCCACCACCGCACCTCCGTCTGTGAGTGAGTAGCTAACTCCATGATACCCTTCCTTCACCTTTGCAGAAGGGACTAAAACACTTTCGATAATGTAATCCAAAGGCGCACTGGCTCCGAGCGTCGACATGTCCGGGCCCAGTTTTCCACCGGCGCCGCCGATCGCGTGACACTGCACGCAGGTCATCATCGCACTGTGATAAATCCGCTCCCCCTTGAGCGCGTTGCCTCGCTCCTGCACTAATTTTGCCCAATCCGTGATGCTCCGCTCGACACCGGTCGGCGCTTTGCCCGGGTTAACCAGCGCGCCAAAAGTGGCCGCTACCCCTCTGCCCCGCCCGCCGAGTTCTTGCGCCGCATTCCATCCTGCCCGGGCCGCTTCCGGAGTCATTTTGGAACCAAACTCCTTTGCCATCCTGTCCGCAAACCCAAGGTTACTGCTCATTACGACACGCCAGACCGCGAGTAGTTGGTTCGGTTGCGCTGGAGCGGCCAACAGTTCTTGAAGGACGGAAATCGCCTCTTGGGGGCGCAATTTGACAAGAATCGCCAACGCCTTGCGCCGGAGTTCGACGGTCTGTTCTGGGGCGACGAGGCGCCTCGCCTCTTTGAGAGCCGCCTCACCTCCAATTTCAGCAAGTGCCTCGGCCGCGATATTTGAGAGGGCAACGTCACTTCCGGCCGCGAGCTTGCCTAGTTTAGAGGCCAGCTCCGCACGTTTCCACGCCCCCGAAAGGCGCGCTGCCGCTCGAACAACGGAACTTTCGTTCGAATCAAAAAATGCATCCAGCGAGGCAAGCTGCTCTTTCGGGATGGCGCCCCGGACCGCTGCCGCACGCAACGCCTCAAAGGCCGCGACGCGCACCGCCCCTTTGGTGGCATCAGCCCGTCCCAAGGCCCACACCTTTTCCACCTCCGCCGCGGACCCTGCGTGAGCCACCAAATCAAGCCAGGGGCCAGAGCCATCCAATGGCAAATCCATCGTCTTCATCACAAACGACAAGACAGGGGACGCAGCTTCAGGATCCAATGCTCGGAGGCCGGCTGCCAATTCATTCTCGCGGCCCTTCCAGTCCCATTTTCCGGAGAGCACAGATTCCACCCACGTGTTGGACACCTCTCGGATGGAACGTTTCACCGCGAACGCATACTGCGGGTCGTCTTTTGGTGCAGTCACAGCGGCCTTCAAGATGTGATTAACGGACTCCGTTGACGGAACACGCGCCAGTGCTCGCATCGCTTCCACACGGACCCGTGGTGAATCATCACGAGACAAATCGGCCAACCGCTTCTGCAAAGTCAGTAGAGTCGCGGGAGATCCATTTTGAAGCCCCGATCCAATCCAGCGCGCTTCCCACGCACGCCCACCCGAGTCTTTTGCGGAGAGATTTTCCAGAGCCGCCACGGGTCCTAAAGCAGCAGAGCGAGCAAAAGCGGCTTCCCGGGCAGCATCCGCAGAGCCCTTTTCTTGCTGCCACTTGGTGACCGCATCCACGCCCTCTGTCCGCAACCGCTGACTGAGCAATCGCCGTGACTGCTGCTGTTCCCATGAGCTGGAGGAAAGCAGGCCGTCGAGAAGCTGAACCGTCGAACGGTCCGTGAGAGGTTTCCAATCGATTGGCGTGCTGCCCTTGCCCGCAATGCGCCAAATCCGTCCGTGCGTCTTGTTTCGGCGAGGATCGCGGAAGTCCACTTCCCCGTGGTTGATCACTGGATTCGTCCAGTCAGCGACATATAAGGCGCCATCTGGGCCGAATTTGACGTCGATCGGACGGAAACTTTGGTCGGGCGATTTAACCACATCCGGTTGGTCCGCTGTGGCGTAAGCGCTGCGTGGAGGGTCGGCTTTTTCTAAGTCGTTGATAGCAAATCGCACCATCCGGTGTGCTCGAAAGTCGCAGGTGATAGCATGCCCCTGCCATTCCTTTGGAAAGAGAGGGCTATGGATTAACTCCAAACTGCAGAACTTGGGATAACTTCCGGCGCTCACTCCAGGCATGGTCGCGGAGGAGCCTTCGAAGGGCGCAAAAGTGGCGCCTGGAAATGCCCAGCTCAAACCGTTACTTCCAGCCCCATCTGTGAGGAACGATTGGCCTTCGTGGTTGGTCTGGTGTCCCCAATTGTTCACAAGCCCTTTTGCAAAAACCTCGACCCGTTCTGTGCGCGGGTCATACGCAAGGACACCTCCACTGTTTAGACGAACCACACCCCAAGGGGTCTCCATGTGGGAATGGATGTAGATGCTCTGGCTGAAATACAGTCGGCCATCCACGCCCCATTTCAATGTGTGCAAAGTGTGATGCGTGTCTTCCGTTCCAAATCCGCTCAGGACCACACGTCGCTTGTCCGCGGTTCCGTCTCCGTCGGCGTCCGTAAGTTGCAGTAATTCCGTCGAAGCACCCACATAAGCGCTCTGCGAACGCCCGGGCCCAAGCTCCGGCTCAATCCCCGTGGGAATGAGTAGATCATTCGCAAAGAGGGTCACTTTGTCTGCTTTGCCCGCGTGTTTCGTATCTTCCAAAATGAAAATCCGATCCGTCGGATACGCTCCCGGCTGGATTTGCGGATAAATCGGAGTCGATGCCACCCAAAGGCGCCCCTTTGCATCCCAGTTCATTTCCACTGGTTTGGAGAGAAGCGGATTTTCCGCCCAAAGGCTGATCTCCAGTCCATCACCTACCTCAAACTCCGGCTTCGGAATCGGCGACTGTTCAACGGGATCCGGCGAAAGGACGCGCTCTGGCGGAACGGGCTTTCCTTCTCGCAGAGATGCGATGGCCGCATCCGCCTCCTTGATGAGGGCGTCAAATTGCTCAATCTCCACTGCGTTGCGCCCCTGTTCGCGCTTTCGGAAGCCAAAGATGTAGGTGTGATTGGCAGGCCGCCAGCGGTGAAAGAATAGTTCATTTTTGCGTTGAAGAGCTTTCCGCAGAGCCACTGCCCGATTTGAGCTCCGCTCTTCAGGAGGACTCACTTTGCCTGAGAGTTCCAAAGCGACCTTTTCCGCCCAACGTTCCAACCCGTCTGCCGATGGGTGAATTCCGTTATCCGTGAGCGCTTCGGCTCCCGGCGCCTGAACTAAAGCGGGAGAATCCACAAACCGCGCCCCGCGTTCTGCCGCAAGCTGCCGGATGGCAGTCGTGTATTGAACGAGCAAGGCATTATGCTTGGTAGGGTCCGGAAGTCCGGGCTTCTTCGCTCGCAAATCCTCGTGGCGCAGCGGCGCCAAAAGCACAAATCGGACGGGCTTGCCGTCGTTTGAAAGCACAATGGCATCCATCAGAGAGGCCAGGTCTGCCTTGAACTTATCTGCCGAAAACACGCTGCCATAACGCGCTGGGTCCGCATTGAGATTCGGATCCTTGGTCGAATAAGTGATCTCTTCCAAACTCGCCGCCATCCCGTAACCGAGAATCGCAACCGTGGGCTTCACGAGAGCCAACTCTTCCCGGATCCGTTCCATGCCTGCAGATGCAGGATCAAAGCTGGCCCTCGAAACTCCCGTTGGGAGATCCGCACTAAACGATAGATTACGGAAAGTGCATGGGATTCCTTGAAATGCATTGAGCAAACGCGACTCGAGCGCCGCTGCAGATCCTTCGCGCTCCAGAAGGGTATCGCCCATGATGAGGACGCGATCATCGCGACGGATCTCAAAAGTGGGTTCTGCCGCTTGAATAGAATGGGCCGCAACAAGGGCCGCCGGTACTGCGAGGAGATGCCAAGAGTTCATGAGGGATGCCATTTTGAATCAAACAATCTCCGAGAATACGATAACATAGATCGATTCTTATCTTAGGCGCAGATCCAGAGAGGGCTCACGTTCAGAGATGCCCAAAAGGCGACTTCAGTGCTAAAGAAACAAAATGTCTTTAGACCGCCCCAAACCGCTCTCACCCGAAGCCTCCCAGATCCTTTGGAAACCGGAGTCCATTTTGGAAAGAAGTTCCACGGAAGCGATTTTCCGTCGCTCGGGGCCTCTGGAAGTCGATTTTGGGTGCGGCGAGGGGGCATTTCTTCTGGCCATGGCGGCCCGATTCCCAGAACGAAACTTTTTGGGGACAGAGCGGTTGGTCGGCCGCGTAGAAAAAGTCTGCTCAAAAGCCGCCCGCCTAGGCCTTTCTAATGTGCGGCTTCTCCAACTCGAAAACCTGTACACCGTCCGGTTTTTGATCCCGAGAGATGCCGTTTCCATTGCCTACGTTTCCTTTCCCGATCCGTGGCCCAAGCGAGCCCACCAAGCCCGACGCCTAGTGCAGGATGATTTTCTCGAAGAGGTGCGCCTCTCTTTGATGTCTGAGGGGGAACTCCGCCTGAAGACCGATGACCTTCCCTATTTCCAATGGATGGAGAAAGTCATCGCTCGGGCCAAAGGATGGGAACGTATCGACTGGCCCGATGACCCTTCCTATCCGATTACCAACTTTGAAGCCCGATTCCTCGCGCAAGGCCTGCCGATCCACAAGGCACGTCTTCGGAAGCTTCCCGAATCCATGCCCAGCGGCACCGTTAGTTGAGGTAAGCCGCCTCGTTCGAGAACATCAGGGCTTGCACGAGAGACTCCCAAGGCGACATCGCTTTGCGCTGCACAAGTTCACCCTCGTTCATCACTGCTTTGCGGTTACTGCGATCATTTTTGGCTCGATCAAGAACCTCTTGAGCCCGCTTGTTGGCATCCTCAGCCAACTTCGCCGTGGCTGCCTTGACGCCCTCCTGCATTCTTCCTTCTTTTCGCAGGAAATTGAGCGTCATCTCGTACTCGTCTCGAGTCGGAGTTCTCTGGAGAACAATTTGAAAAATGGCTCGAATCGTATTCCGGTCGCGCAGCGTTGGTTCGCCTCCCGTAAATGCTTGAAGCACTTCGGCGCGCTGAATGACTTTTTGAGCAACTGCCACCGTGAAGGGACTGTTCATGAGAAAAAGCGCCTGCTGCGGAACGATCGAGTTGGTACGCTTCGTATTGGGCTCTAGAGCACTCGCCATATCAAACTGCATCAGCAAGTCGGGCACTTGCGAGCGATCGATGTATCCGTAAACAGAGCGGCGGAAAGAATACGGCTCGCTCACTAGATTCACAGGCGGCCCAAACATCGTTTTGTCCATGGTCCCAGCCATCGTGAGCATCGAATCACGGAACGACTCGAAATCGAGCCGCCGCACATTTGAACGCCATAAAAGGCTATTGGCCGCATCCATCGACTGCTGCCGCGCTAAATGCGGGGTCCGACTATCTTGCTGGTAGGTGGTGGAAAGCATGATCGCCTTATGCAAGGCCTTAACGGACCAGCCCGGCTTGCTTGGACCCGTGTCATCCATGAACCAAGCAGTCAGAAAGTCGAGCAACTCGGGGTGCGTCGCTTTTCCCGCCTGATTTCCAAGGTCATCGGGCGTACGGACCAGCCCCTCCCCAAAATGATACATCCATATCCGATTCACCATCACCCTTGCAGTCAACGGATTCCTTTCACTCGCAATGGCCTGCGCTAATTCGTAACGCCCACTACCCTCTTTGAAAGGCGTTGCCGATCCTCCTTGCGCCAGAACTTCGATAAAACGCCGAGGCACCACTGCAGCCTGTTCGCCTCCCTTGGGCTTGTTGCCTCGGGGATAAATCTGCGAGTCCACCGGTTTCGCAAGATCTTCAACCACCATCGCACGAACCGGACCACCCTTCGCCGTCAACTTGAACTCGTTCATCTCGTTGACACCCGAACGACGATCCAACTCCCCTCCCAACCGCAAACCCCAGCGACCCACCAAACTCTTCACATCTTCCTCTGTTTTGAGCTGAGAACCCGAAACTAAATCCAATGGGAAAGACACGAGCTCCATGAGCCCCTTCTCAGGAGCCTTCGCGACCTCCGTTTTCGGATCCGCAATCAGTTTGAGAAGATTGGCCGCAGATGGATCAATTTTGTCGCGACAGAATTTTTCGAGCAACACTGCCGCCGTCGTCATGTCACTCGGGAGGGTGCCTGCGGTCTTCAAAAACTCTAATACCTCCGAATTGTATTTCGTCTTTGATTTACCAGCCACCATTTCACCCAAAACGCGATCCCTGTTGTCCTTCACAGTGAATAACTGAATGAATGGTCCGAAGAATGGGTCGTTGGGGCGGCAGTGGCGCGTCAAATGATCGGTAATGTAACGACCGTCCAATTTCGCCTCCTGAATTAAGGCATCCGCACGCTTTTTACCCTCTACGTCCGTTCGATCCCGCAAATCATAAGCCGCCCGAAAATAAGCCGAAGCCTTGGCTCTAAACTTTTCAGATTCCTCCTTCTGCATTTGATGAACCGTGTTGAAGGCCTTTTTCAACATGCCATCGAGCTTGCTTTCGAACTCTTTGTAAGACTGGGAATTGGGATCCCCTCCAACAATCGGCCCCTCCTTTGGCTCGACCGTGCTCGCAAAGACACCTCTCAGCGCGTAATAATCAGCCTGTTTGATCGGATCAAACTTGTGGTCATGGCAGCGGGCACAAGCCAATGTCAACCCAAGGAACCCACGCCCAACGACATCAATCCGGTCGTTGATGATGTCATCCAAGTCCCGAAACCGTTGGCCCACCGTCAAAAATCCAAGAGCCGCCAAGTTTTCTTTCCGGTTTCCAGGAATCTTATCTGCCGCCAACTGATTCATCACAAACTCGTTGTACGGCATGTCTTCGTTAATCGCCCGGATCACCCAGTCGCGATATCCCCAAGCGTAAGCATAGCGGTAGTCGCTCCCCCGAGCATTTCCAACCACTCCGGTCGTGTCGGAGTATCGGGCCGTGTCCATCCAATGACGAGCCCAGCGCTCTCCATACGCAGGCGAATCCAGTAGCCGATCCACCACCGTTTCGAACGCCTTTGGCGACTCGTCGAACACAAACTTCCGAATCTCCTCCGGACTTGGAGGCATCCCAATCACATCAAAATAAGCCCGCCTTAAAAGCGCTTCTCTCTTCCTCACACGATCCTCTGAACTCCCTGTCTCTGGAGGATCCGCGGGCAGCATCCCCTTTTCCTCCAATTTGGAGAGGACAAAAAAATCGATCGAGTTCTTACACCATGCAGCATTCTTCACGTTTGGCCGGCTGGGCCGCCCAACAGGCTGAAAAGCCCAGTGATCCTTCTTCGTCACGCGCGGCCCCCCAGAGCCTTCCCGTGGATCCGGAGCCCCCATCGCCACCCACTGCTTCAGATCGGCAATCTGCTCATCACTCAGCTTCTTCTTCGGCGGCATCTGCAAATCATCGTTCCACTCTACCGCCTTGATCATCGAACTCCCCTTGGGATCTCCCGGCTTGAGCGCGACGCCATTCTCCCCCCCCTTCAAAACGTCTTCTCGGGAATCCATGCTGAATCCACCCTTCACCTTCCCCTTTTCAATCGAGTGACACTCCAAACAGTGATTCGCGAGAATTGGACGAATCTTATTCTCAAAAAACTGCTGCCCTTCCGGCGAGATCTGCGCCGTTGCTGCAGCGAAAATCGTATTTCCAGCAGATAAGGCCAGCAGCCCAATCAACTGCCATGTGCGGGGGTTCTGGATCATGGGGAATTAATATAGATTTCCAAAGAGAAGGCGGGAGGCCCTTGGATCTCAAGAGCTCCCGCCTTTTACTGACTCAGGGAAGAAGAGCTCCGCCCGTTCAGACTAAATTTTACGCGATGATGTCTTTAACAACGTTACCGAAGTTGTCTGTGAGACGGAATTCGCGGCCATTGTAGTTGTAGACAAGCTTAGTGTGATCGAAGCCCAACAGGTGGAGGATTGTCGCGTGCAGATCATGCACGTGCATCTTGTTTTCCACTGCGCGTCCCCCAAATTCATCGGTCGCACCGTAAGTTGTTCCACCCTTCACGCCTCCACCGGCCATCCAAGACACCATGGCGCGACCATTATGGTCTCGGCCAGGAGCCCCTGCTCCACCCCCCGCTGTCACCGTGCGACCAAACTCGCCGCCCCAGATCACCAGAGTCGAATCGAGCAACCCACGTTGCTTGAGATCTGCGAGCAAGGCCCCCGCAGGACCATCAATTTGCTCAGCAGCGCTCCTCACAGAAGTTCCAATGTCGTTATGAGTGTCCCATCCGCCGGTGGCCACTTGGACGAAACGCACGCCCCGCTCCACCAAACGGCGAGCCACTAGCAATTTTGCCCCGTTCGCCCCTGCTCCGCGGCCGCGCATCCCACCCGCACCCTCTAGCTTGTAAAGCTCCTTGATCGCCTGAGGCTCTTTGCTGATGTCGAAGGCATCCATGGCTTCCTTCTGCATCTTGAAAGCAATTTCAAAGGCCTCAATACGTGCCTCAAGCTGAGCATCCTTCTGCAACTGAGCTGCATGCATCTTGTTCATCTCCTTCGCCAGATCAATCTGGTGACGCTGACGCTCCGGAGTACTGAACTGACTGCTGATGTTGGCAAGGATCTCGGTAAGAGGTGCCTGCGGATTGTAATTCACGTTACAACCCTGATAAATACCGGGCAAGAATGCCGCCTGGCGGAAGGTCGAATCCCCTCCCAAAGTGATAAACCCAGGAAGGTTTTGATTCTCCGTCCCCAAACCATAAACCGTCCAAGAACCCACGCTTGGCTTGTTGAGCTGCGGAGAACCCGTCATCAGCATCTTCGCCGCAATATTGTGGTCAGGAATTTCTGCGAACAGGGAGCGGATGACCGCGATATCATCAATGTGCTTACCTATTTCAGGAAAAATCTCACAAACCTCGACCCCGGATTTGCCCTTTTTCTCGAACTTGTAAGGCGATCCCAACGCCAACCCCTCGTACCCGGGAATTTTCTTACCATCGTTGCTAGAAAGATCCTTTTTCGGATCCCATGTATCGACGGTCGACGGCGCTCCCCCTGCGAAAATCTGGATCACAGCCTTCGCTTTGGTTTTGAAGTGAGGCTGCTTAGGAGCCAGCGGACCACGAGGAGCCTCAGCTGCATTCAGGTCGAAAGGATTAATCCCGAAGAGAGCGGCCAAACTCAGCCCCCCAAATCCAATCCCGTTTCTAACCAAAAATTCACGCCTCGACGACGTCATCATCGATCCGGGATGCAAGAGCGGTGAACTATCTGCACCAAAAGAGCAGTTGAATGTAGAGTTTGGGTCCATGTGGTCCATAGGAAGTGTTTTTTTGGGGTGCTAATTCGAGGTAGAAGATGAATCAGAAGCCGAAGGACTTCAATTAGGGATGTACAACATTCGCTATCACTTACCATCCAGACAAAAAAAAGCCGCCGGGTGCTCCAGCGGCTTTTGATTTCCTGAGGGCCTAAAGCTTTCCGCCCTACTTAGCTCCGGAGATGTCCTCCTTGGGTCCTATCATGACTTTTTTTGCCTCCCAGCCCTCGGACTTTTTATAGGCCTGCCCGCGCAGCAGCTCCCCAACAATGATCGCCTTAAACTCAACAGGCTGATTGTTTTGAAGGATCTGCGCATTTTCTGGTACTTTAAAAGTCCGCTCCTTGTCCTTGGTCTTTCCATTGAGCGTAAACGTTCGGGCTGCTGCATCTACCGCAGAAACCTTACCCTGAAAAGGAACCGCCTTGGAGGCGCTATCTGCCCCTTTGTCAGCATCCTTTTCCTTGGCGTCCGCAGCCGCCTTCGGTTCGGCGGCCTGAAGTTTTTGATTGGGAATGGTTAGCCCGCCGCTTCCTAGGAGAACTCCCAGCGCGAGTAGTTTAATCATGTTCATGGTTTTTCTGTGTGCGTTGTGTGTTGCGGCTGGGTTGAAGGTGCGTATTAAGCACCTTTGCCCCAGCATCTAAGACCGCACTTCCTTCCGCCAATCTCCTTTCTGGAAATCACTTCCGGAAATGCCCTTGTCTCCATCCCCATCGCGCACAAACACCGAGCCGGTCGTCTGCTCAACAACCGCAAAACCCAGCATGAGACCGGGTTTCTCTCAGCTCCTACCGCGCCGCACCCATGCGCCGCTTTTCTTCGATCGTACTCTGAAGATACGCCTCGCACTCCCTTGCCACAAAGTCCGCCTCCCGCGAGGCGTCCACACGTTTAAAAAATGGACGCTGAATCGACAAAAAAATCCTCCGCACCGCCTCAAGAGATTCAATCCGCTCAAACTCATCAGGCACACTCCCCCGCTTGCGAATCCGCTCCAACGAAACTTCAGGGGAACAATCCAACAAAAGAACCAGATCCGGCTGGGGCGCAAACATCTCGTTTGTCGCCAAAATTTTTTCCGGACTCCCCCCTCGCGCCCCCTGATAAGCAGCATTTGAAAAGTAATAACGATCCAGCAAGACCACCACTCCACGTTCAAGTGCCGGACGAATCAATTCCGACACATGCTCCCTCCGGTCCTGAAGAAACAAATCCAACTCCTCCGCCAAAGACAACCTGCCAGACTGAGCAGATGCGCGGATCTTTTTCCCTGTTGGACCATCCGTTGGCTCACGACTAGCCAACCACTCAAAACCCTCTCGTTCACAATAGTCCCCCAGCGCCTTTAGCACAGAGCTTTTACCCGCTCCATCCACCCCCTCCACCACCAACAATACGCCACCAGGCACCGCCCCTTTGAAGTCTGGATTCCCTTTGGCTCTCATCTTTCTCCTCCAACCTGAAAACCCTCAGCCTCCAGAAACTCACGGATTTTCGAAGGTTGATTCCCTTGGACCTCAACACGCCTCGCATGGGTGGTGCCCCCGGCACCACAGGCTGCGCGCAACCGCCTCCCAAGTGCTGCAATCGCCTCCTCAGTATGCTGTTCGCCAAAACCCTCCACCACCATCACGACCTTGCCCCCGCGATGCGCCGTTTCCCTTTTCAAATTCACCCTTCCAGGCTTTATCAACGGTGCATTTGCCTGCTGCACCTCCGTTAGAACCTCCTTCGCTTCGGGATGTTGCTGCAAACTTGGCATTTCCAAATTCGCGAAGGCATTAAAAAGCCCCTCCTGAGGACGGTTAACCGGAATTCTTTCTTTGGGACGCGACATGCCGGGGGGAGTTTGGTGGAAAGAAAGAGTGGATACACTCCCCAACTCACCCTTCAAGCCACAAGCTCCAGACACCGATTCTCATTCTTCCACTTTGCCTCCCAGCCGTTTTTAGCGTTTGTAGTCGGCTCATCATCCCGAATGAAAGTCTCCGACCTTCGAGGTATCCTTCAGTACGTCCCGCGTTTTCGCGAAAAAACCTTCGTGGTCGCCTTGGACGGAGAAGTCGCCGCCTCTCCCAATCTAGGCAACCTGCTCCTCGATCTCGCCGTGCTCCGATCTCTGAGCATCAAAGTGATCTTGGTGCATGGTTGTGGAGCCCAATTGGTCCAACTCTCGCAGGAACGCCGGATTCCCATCACCAGTTTTGACGGAACAGGCATCACCGATGAAAGCACCTTAAAACTGGGCATTGAAGCCTCCCATGCCGTTCTCCAAGAACTCATGCAAGGCCTAGCCTCCGTAGACCTCCGCGCCGCTTACGCCAATGTCATCGTCGCTCATCCCGCCGGCATCCTCGGAGGTGTGGACACGCTCTGCACCGGTAAAGTCGAAAGGGTCGAAACCGCCACTCTTCAAACCTTTTTGAACGAGGGAATCATCCCCGTCATCCCGCCCATTGGTTTCGATGGCGAAGGAAAAACGTTCCGCGTCAATTCCGATGCCGTCGCCGTCGAAGTCGCAGAGGCCATGAGGGCCGTGAAAATCATCTATTTAGCGCCTAGTGGCGCCCTCCGAATCGGGGATCAATTAGTGCGCCAACTGTCCGTTTCGGACACAGAGGCTGTCGCCCGCAAGCGGCGAACCGAGGGCGACATGGCCCTGGTTTCCAAACTCGAGCACGCAGCCCGCGCATGCCGATCAGGCATTCCTAGAGTTCATCTTCTGGACGGAACCCAAAACGAGGCTCTGTTGAGCGAGATTTTCAGCTACGAAGGCATTGGCACGATGATTTACTCGAACGAGTACCAGCAGATGCGTCGCGCCCTAAAAAAGGATGTGCGCGCCATCATGGTCCTCATTCGCGAGTCCATAGCGAATGCAGAATTGGTAAAACGGTCCCGCGCCGAACTCTTGGGCCTGCTCGACGACTACTGGCTTCTCGAAATCGATCGGACGCTCGTGGGCTGCGTAGCCGTTCATCTTTATCCAGACCAGCAACTCGCCGAATTAGCCTGCCTATATGTGGCCAAAAGCCATGAGGGACAGGGTTATGGACGCAAGCTGATGGCGTTTGCGGAACAGCTCGCAGCCAAGAAGGGCGCCAAACACCTGCTCGCGCTCTCCACCCAAGCCTACAATTTTTTCCAGCAGAAAGGCGGCTTTGTCGAAGTCAGCCCAGATGAGCTCCCGCCCGAACGTCGCAAGAAATGGGAAGCCAGCGGGAGGAACTCCAAAGTGATGCGAAAGCCCACTGAAATTTTGCAAACACGACAGTCCCCCCCACAAAACCCTTCTTAGCAGCACCTCGCCCCCCACGCCATGTCCTCCTTCTGGATAGACGGCCTCGTCGTTCTGACCTACTTCGCTGCCATTATTATTATCGGCCTTCGAGCAGGCCGCGGTGATTCCAGCATGGAATCCTTCGCCATTGGCGACCGAAATATTCCATGGTGGGCCGTTCTGGCATCCATCCTCGCCGCCGAAATCAGCGCAGCGACTTTCTTGGGAGCCCCGGGGGAAGGCTACGCCACCCGCAACTTCACCTACGCCCAATTGGCCATAGGCACCGTCCTCGCTCGGATCATCATCGCCGGGGTCTTCATCAAACCTTTTTACGACTTTCGCGTCGTCTCCATTTACGAGTACCTAGACCTCCGATTTGGAAGCCACACTCGCACCGCAGCCTCTGGTCTCTTTCTCGTAACGCGAGCCCTGGCAAGCGGTACACGGCTCTATGTCGCTGCCATCGTCCTCGTCATGGGCTACGAACTCGCCTCCGGCCAGTCCCTCTCACCCTTTGAACAAGTCCGCATCTACGCCGTCTCCTTGGTGATCCTCACCTTTGTCACCGCTCTCTACACCGCCACTGGCGGCATTAAAGCGGTCGTCTGGACCGACCTCATCCAGGCATCCCTCATGTTTGGCTCGCTTGGATTCGCGATCTGGAGCCTCCTTCACGGCATCCCCGATGGTTGGACTGGCGTCAAAGCCGTCCTTTCAGGCCCAAAAGACTTCTCCATCATCGATCTCGGATTGACCGAGGGCGCTGGGTTCTGGGCGAACGTCAAAAACATCGTGGAAAGCGAATACACGCTCTGGGCCGCCCTGATCGGCTCCACCTTTACCACCATGGCGACGCATGGAACGGATCAGGACATGGTTCAGCGCATGCTGACCGCGCGAAACCATCAGCGCTCCCGACTTTCTCTCGTGCTTTCAGGCCTCGCTGATCTTCCTCTCGTCCTCTGCTTTCTCCTCGTCGGCATGCTCCTTTGGACCCACTACCAACAACCTGGAAAAGACGCCCCTTTTGCCTTTTACATCGTCCATGAACTGCCTCCAGGCGTGCGCGGCATCCTCTTCGCCGGAATTTTTGCCACAGCCATGGGATCCCTCAGCACGGCCCTCAACGCTCTGGCGACCAGCTTCACGCAAGATTGGTACAAGACCAAGATCCGTCCCAACGCCAATTCACAACAGGTCCTCAAGGCGGCTCGCTGGAGCACCATCGTATTCGCCGTCGTACTTGTGCTCATTGGCACCGCAACCGCCTATGCAAAAATCATTCTCCACGCGCGGATCATCCCCATTGTTCTCGGTATTTTCGGTTATACTTACGGTTCTCTGCTCGGAGTCTTTCTCGTTGGGCTTCTCACCCGAAAACGGGGCAGTGAAATTGGCAACCTCATAGCGATGCTGGCCGGATTCGTGGCGGTATCTCTTCTGAGTGGCCTACACAACGATCTCTGGGCACTTCTCCACCCGACCAATGTAG
>CANFNA010000029.1 GCA_947448395.1 Chthoniobacteraceae bacterium | reverse complement strand
ATCCCCTACACCGATGATGAAGCGACTGATTCCCTCGTTGGAAAATTGGCGCAGTTCTATGCAGACCGCACCTTAACAAAGAGCCCCATCACACCAGCCGATCAAGCGGAAGCGTATTTCCTGCTCATCACCCAACGTCTTAGCAAGACCACAGGGCAAATCGTAACAGTCGACGGAGGCTTGCACGAAGCGTTCCTGCGCTAACCCAGCCAGCACATCCAATAGAAAACCGCCGGTTCCTTCTCGGAGAGACCGGCGGTTTTTCTTTTCCAAAAACTCACCTCTTTCGGATCAAGCCACCAACACGGCTTGACCTCTGGGAATCATCTCGGGTGATTAGTCCAACGGACGGACTTCCGAGGCCTCCTCCCGCGCGCGACGCCGATCCATGAACCAGACCAGCCAGATACAAATCTCGTAAATGGCAACCACAGGCGCAGCCAGAGCGATGAAAGTAAGCGGATCAGGCGTCGGAGAAATGACGGCAACCAAAATCAAAATAGCAGTCACCGCGTAAGGACGCGTCTTTGCAAGAAAGGGGTAGCTCACCAAACGCAAAGCAGCCAACCCGAGCACTCCAACCGGCAGCTCGCACAATAAACCGCAAGCAATGGTGAGATGGGTGACAAATCCAAAGTAATCCCGCGCCTGCCATCGAGGATCCATTCCCATCGACACAGCGTAGTCACGAAACCACTTTAAGGTCATGGGAAGGATGAGTTTAAAACTCACCACTGCACCGGCTCCAAACAGCACAAATCCCACCAAAATCGCAGGAACCAAGATCCTCCGCTCTTTGGTCGTGAGCGCCGGAAGCACGAACTCAGCGAGAAAATAAATTAACCCCGGAAAGCTCAACACAAGGCCGCTGTAAAACACCAGTTGCAGCGAAATCATGAACGCATCCGTCACCCCGAGAGTAATCAGCGGATCCTTGCCCACCAATGCTTCCATCGGCTGACGCACGATGGCTGAAATGTCCTTCACAAAAAACGCGGACAGAACCATCCCGATCACGAGCGAAACCCCCATCTTCACCACGGTCCAACGCAGATCCTCAAGGTGATCGAGGAAGGGCTTTACGACGTCGCCCTGGGTTTGTTCTCGAAACTGGAAGAGCTTGCGGAGCCAATTCATGGAAAATGCAAAAAGATAGGTTGGAACCCGAGAACATAGGCGAACCCATCCCCCCCCCGCAACTAAGACCCGCAAACCCACCCTTCAGACCCGCCCTCTCTCAGGAGACAAATTGCCTCAAAAGTGTATGGGAGAAAGGACTCCGTTAAAGCCACCACAAACCCAAGAAAACGCTTAAAATTCTTTTTAGCTGCAAACTACATTTTGCATCTAAAAAACATAAAGCCGCCTTCTGAAAAACGCCCCTCTTCTGCCATTAATACGATGGGAGCCAATTCTTTCCGTTCACGCTTACATGTAGGGCTTAAGTTTTATTTCAATTTTAATCAGATAAAAAAACTCAGATATCTAAAACTTTTTATCCTTCTAGGACCAAACCTCTGCTAAGAAAGGCCTGTCATGATCCACGCTCAAGCCCGTCTCTGGATTACTCTGTTAGCGCTTTCAGGCGCCAACGCTCTTTCAGCGCCAATTCGGAACCTTGTTTTCACAGAGGTGATCAAGGATGTCATGGTATTAGATGCTGCTACCAAACTGGAAAAACCAGCGAAGGTTGGAGACACACTGGTTCCTCCCAATGTCCTAAAAACAGGGCCGGATTCCAGAGCAGAACTCGTTGCAGAGGATCAAACGGTCACGCGGATTGGTTCGAACACCGTGTTTTCGGTGGAAGCGGAAAGCCGTGACGTGAACATCTCCAAGGGCAGCGTTTTATTCCACTCACCAAAGGGTAAAGGAGGAGGAACCATCAAGAGTGCGGGCGCCACTGCATCCGTTCTGGGGACCACGCTGATTGTAGGGGCGAATCAAGACGCCGGTTTTAAGGTGATGCTTTTGGAGGGAAAAGGAGAAGTCAAAGCCCCGGGAGGTAGTGCTGTAAAGGTCGGCGCGGGACAATTGAGCTTCGCCATGCCGGGCCAAAAACCGTCAGTTCCGCTGAACTTCGAATTGAAGGGTCAGGTGGGAAGTTCAAAGCTCGTCAACGGGTTCTCAAAGCCCGTCGCCTCAATCGCAAAAATCAACGCCGCCATCGACAAACAACAGTCGAAGATTGCGAAGGGAGATCTAGCCCAAACCGATCTGGCCATTGGCGATCGGCCTGACACGGCCTTCAAGCTGGATTCCACAACCGTCACGACGGTCACGACCATCCAACAACAAGTGGCCGAGAAAGAAGTCATCGCCTCTCGCTCCGTACTTGATCCGCGATACGTCGCAGCAGTCTCAAAGCCTCTCAGTTTAACCACTCTTGCCATCGGAGAAAATATCTTCGGCATTGACGGAAGCGGCGCAAACAAAGGCACGAGCTACGGGTTGCCAAAAGGCATTCCAGGAAATCGATCTCTCCAACAGGATGGGAGCACAAAAGGGGCCTTTTCCACTCTCATCGCGTCAGAGATTAATTTCGAAAAAACGTCGGATGGATTCTTCCTTCCGCTGCCCGTGAATCTCCCGTCGGACCTCAACCACGCGGCCATTGTTTCTCTCGGCAATATCAATATTGCCTCCAATCTCGAGTTTGTAGGCCTCTCCAGTCCTCATAGTGACCCCGTTGAGGTAGTCAATGCAGATGGTACAGTTTCGACGCAAACTCTGGAGGAATGGAGGCCTCTGGACCAATTGCTGCTCAGCGCTGGGAAGACCATTGCGATTGCTTCTGGAAGTGAAGTCAGGGCTGACGTTCCTGTTTTTGAAATCTACGCAGCAGGATCGTCCTTTACCGACGATGTTGAACTCGCCGAAACCAACTCGACTTCCACCCGCCAAGGAATTTCCTGGAATGGCGTTCACATCGTGAACGGATATTCGGTCGATTTGGCCAGTGACACTCCCTTGTCGGGAATTGTCCGAATCACGGCCCCCTCGATTAGTTTAAACCAGACTGCCATCGACGCGGGCAGGATTGAACTCAATGCCACCGACGACCTCGCCATTGATAACACGGCCAAATTGGGCGCTACGCTTCCTTCCTCGTTCTCGAGTGTCGACGACCTCGCTCTCAACGCCACGGACTCAATCTCCCTCACCTCGAAAAATAAATCGATCACTCTCAAGGCCGTAAACCTCAATGCGGACCAGATCGATCTGAAAGCTGCGATGGATGTCACGTTGGAGGGCGCCTTGGCTGGAGACGCAACAACCTCCACAACTCAAACTGTGACTGAGACCAAAACAGTCATCAAAGCTCAGGCCGTGAGAATCAACTCCGACGGTAGTATCTACATGTCGAATCTGGCCACAAATGCCACAGATCCATCGAAGAGCACTTTCGACGCCACCGCTGCAAAAGAGCTCAATCTAAAGAACGTAAATCTCACGGACTCTCAAAAAGTCGCCCTAGCCGCTACCACGATTGCTCTCACCGATACAAAATTCGGCGAAGGGTCCCTCATCAGTCTTGCCTCCAGAGATGGGAAAGTAGCCGCCGATCCTGGCACGGGACAAGCCACGAAGAACGGCATGGTGAACTTCATCAAAAACGTCTATTACGGCCCAACGGAAATCAAGTTTTCCACCGAGGGAAAAGACGTCGCACACACTGATTTTCAGAGTTACGCCAACAAAAACACCAGCACCGCAGGCAAACTCGGAAACATCACCATCGCCCCTCCTTCCGCTAAGAAATAAGGGACCGGCGTTTTCACGGTCGATGGACGGCGTCCATGCGACATTCCCGCTTCGCGGGCTCTTCGAGCATGAAACACCATCCCACCGCAGAACACGTCCGGTTAGCTGAAGATGGCGAACGCCACGCCAACTGGCGACGGTGGGGACCCTATCTTTCCGAACGGCAATGGGGAACGGTTCGGGAGGATTATTCTGAGAACGGAGATGCATGGAACAGTTTTCCCCATGCCCATGCCTCTAAACGCGTTTATCGCTGGGGAGAAGAAGGACTCCTTGGCATCTGCGATCGGCAGTGCCGGCTTTGTTTCTCAATCGCACTTTGGAATGAGAAAGATCCGATTCTAAAAGAACGCATTTTTGGTCTCACCAATCCGGAAGGGAACCATGGAGAAGATGCCAAAGAGGCGTGGTACTATCTGGATTCCACGCCGACTCATTCCTACCTGAAGGGGCTCTACAAATACCCGCAGAAGGCCTTCCCGTATGAGGAACTCATTCAGGCCAACCGCCAACGCGGAAAAGGAGATCGCGAATTCGAACTCCACGACACCCGCATATTCGACGACCACCGCTACTTCGATGTCTTTGTCGAATATGCAAAGCTCACTCCCGAAGATTTGCTCATTCGCATCACAATCGAAAATCGCGGACCCGAGGACGCCCCGCTTCATCTTCTTCCGACACTCTGGTTTCGAAACACGTGGAGCTGGGGGCAGGTTCACGGTGCTCCCACCAAACGCCCTCATATCACCCAGATCGAAGACCAAACCGTCTTGGCCGAACACGAGACCCTAGGCCGTTACCATCTCCACTTCGAAAAAAGCGCCCCTCTGCTCTTCACAGATAACGAAACGAACACCCAGGATCTTTACGGGGTTCCTGTCCTAGGAGGCTTTTCCAAAGACGGAATCGCGAAAGCGGTCATCGAAAATTGTCACGAGGCCGTCCGCGCGGCGTTCGGAACCAAAGTAGCCCCTCATTACCGACTCACCATTCCCGCTGGGGGAAAAGAAATCATCCGCCTTCGGCTTTGTGCTGAAGGCCTGCTTTCGGAAGATAAACCGGTATTTGAGCGCTTTGACTCTGCAATGGACCATCGGCGCGAAGAAGCCGATGCATTCTTCCAGTACCAAACCTCCCCCAACCTCACAACCGATCAAAAGCTGGTCGTCCGGCAGGCTTACGCCGGTCTGCTTTGGTCGAAGCAATATTACCAGCTGATCGTACCCGAATGGTTGCGGGGAGACTCCACTCAACCTTCCCCGCCTCCCGGACACTCCCACGTCCGAAATGCGGATTGGAGCCACTTGTACGCCTCGGATGTTCTATCGATGCCGGATAAATGGGAGTACCCGTGGTTCGCTGCTTGGGATCTATCCTTCCACATGATCCCGATGTCGCGGATCGATCCCGCTTTTGCAAAGAGCCAACTCGAACTGTTGTTGAGGGAATGGTTCATGCATCCAAGCGGCCAGATTCCCGCTTACGAATGGAATTTCAACGATGTGAATCCCCCAGTCCATGCATGGGCCTGCTGGAGGGTTTACAAGATTTCTGCGCGCTCCGGAGAACGCGACCCTCTTTTTCTGGAACGCTGCTTCCAAAAACTCCTCGTCAACTTCACTTGGTGGGTCAACCGAAAGGATGTCCACGGCAGGCATATCTTCGCAGGAGGCTTTCTCGGACTCGACAACATCGGCCTGTTCGACCGATCTAAACCCCTGCCGAGCGGTCTCACGCTAGCGCAGGCAGACGGCACCGCCTGGATGGCGTTCTATTGCGGGGCCATGCTCTCCATGGCACTGGAACTCGCCCAAGAACGCCCAGCGTACGAAGACATCGCTTCAAAATTCTTCGAACACTTTGTTCAGATTATCGACGCCATGAACGACCTCGGCGACGAGGGCCTTTGGAACGAGGAAGACGGCTTTTATTACGATCAACTGCTTCTCGATGGAAAGGGGTCCGTACCGCTCCGAACCCGATCCATGGTCGGAATCATTCCGCTCCTCGCAGTCGAAGTTCTCGATCAAGCCCACATCGACCGCCTTCCGGGATTCAAAGCCCGCATGGAATGGTTCCTCAAAAACCGACCCGAACTTGCACGCCATGTTTCCTCCGTTGTGAAGTTTTCGGACGACGGCGAAGAGATCGTCCGCCTACTCGCGGTCCCATCCAAAGAGCAACTCCAGCGCGTCTTAAACTATGTCCTGAACGAGCAAGAGTTTCTCTCTCCTTGGGGCATCCGTTCGCTGTCGCGAATCCACACGACTCCCTGCCGCGTGAATCTTAACGGGGAAGAATACTCCATCCACTACGAACCCGGTGAATCGGAAAGCGGCCTTTTCGGTGGAAACTCCAACTGGCGCGGCCCCATCTGGTTTCCAGTCAACTACCTCTTGATCGAGGCCCTCGAACGTTATCACCACTTCTACGGAAACGAGTTCAAAGTTGAACTCCCCTCCGGCTCCGGACACTTCGTCAATCTAGAAGCAGTCGCACGGGAAATCGCAGCACGTCTCTCCGCCATATTCACCCTAAACGAAAAAGGGAAACGCCCCTGCTTCGGGGATAACTCACGTTACTCAGACGATCCAAATTGGAGGGACTACATCCTCTTCCATGAATATTTCCATGGAGATTTGGGATGCGGCCTTGGGGCCAATCACCAAACGGGGTGGACCGCCCTCATCACAAGGTGCCTAGGAATCGTAGGTAAAATCGTAGAAAAGTAATCCCTTCCTACCTCTTAGCATTTCGGCAACTTCTTGGTCTTGTGTCGCCATCTGCATCAGAATCCCTCATGCACTCGCAACGGCGACGGGAACCGCCTGAGACTGCGCCCTCCCACTCTCCTCAACCCAGCAAACGGCGTAGCGCACGAGCTCTTGCGAAGAAACCAGCCCAAGCTTCTGCTTCATATTAGCCCGATGGGCTTCGACTGTTTTCATACTGATGGAGAGCCTCCGCGCAATCTCCCTTGTCCCCAATGCGCTCCCCATCAGGCAAAGCACTTCCATTTCACGATCAGACAATCGTGCTTCCGGAATTGCGCTCTCCTGCGTCTGTTTCCCCGCGAAAATTTCGAGGATCAAGGACGACATCCTTTCGCTCACCACAATCTTTCCTTTCAACACCTCCCGAATCGCACGAGTCACTGAATCGATCTTTTCAGACTTCATCAGATATCCCCGCGCCCCAGCTCGAAGAACCCTTGGCGCAAACTGAGGTTCGTCATGCATCGAGAGAACCAACACAGGAATCTGAGGGTGCAAGGCACGAATGTCTTTGATGAGCTCAAGCCCACCTTTTCCCGGAAGATTCAAATCGCACAAAATTAGGTCCGTAGGAGTTTCCGCAAGAATTTCCATGACCTCTCTCGGATCCCCGGCCTCGCCGCAAACCGTCATATCAGGATGCGAATTAATGAAATGTCGCATCCCCATACGAGTAAACGGATGGTCATCGACCAGAAGAATGCGGCTTTTGATCACACCAATTTTTGAAGCATCGGAAGGAGTTTTCATGGTTGAAGAGAGGAGTTTGCTTTTCCTGAATCGCAACACCCTCCCATTTCCGCCCTATGTCCGATAAGGCATCGAACCAACCTTACCGGGGCCGCATAGCGCCCTCGCCCTCCGGACTGCTTCATCTAGGGCATGCCTCCACCTTCCTGATTGCTGAGGCACGCGCAAAACATGCAAGAGGCATCCTAGTTTTTCGAAACGACGATCTCGACCGTGAGCGGTGTAAACCTCACTTCACGGAAACCGCTATGAACGACCTTCGATGGCTCGGAATCCAGTGGCACGAGGGACCTGACCTTGGCGGAAACCATGGCCCATACAGCCAAAGCCTCCGAGCAGACCTGTATCAAAACGCCTTTGAGCAACTCCGAAGTGGTGGCTGGATCTATCCATGCCTCTGTTCCAGAAGAGAAGTCGCGCTCGCTCTAAGCGCCCCGCATGAGTCCCAGCCTCGAGAGAATTATCCCGGCACCTGCCGGCCCAAGGCAAAATCCAATTCCGCATCCCCCCGCAAAGGATTCAACTGGCGTTTTCGTATTCCTGAACCCGCACACCTTCACTTTGTGGATGGATCGCTTGGCCCTCAAACGTCGATGGCCGGAGTCGACTTCGGAGATTTTCTAGTTTGGCGTAAAGATGACGCCCCTTCTTACCAACTCGCGACCGTGGTGGATGACCATGCGATGCAAATCTGCGAGGTGGTCCGAGGTGCCGATCTCGTTACCAGCACCTTCCAACAACTCCTCCTTTACCAAGCCCTAAATCTCAATCCGCCCTCTTTCTTCCACTGCACGCTGCTGTGCGACAAGAACGGCCAAAGACTCGCGAAAAGAAACGACTCCCGCTCCCTCAAAAACCTTCGAGTTCAAGGGCTCTTGCCTCAGGAAATTCTCAACCTGATTCACCGCTCTCCCAAAACCTGACGGCCGATTCGATTCGGGTCCGCCTTTGGGAAAAGGCGATTCAAGAATCGAGCCCCGCCTCGGCCAAGGTCTCTGCTGGATTCCTCAAAAGATGCTCATGCGCCAACTCGGCCAATTCCGTTAACGAGGCGATCCGAGAGAAGCGCAAACGCAAGAGTTTCGCCTCTGGCATCCCTCTCGAATATGCCATCAATCGGGATCGCATAAACTGCATCGTGATCGACTCACAACCAGACTTAACAGACGCCTCAAGACAGTGCCTTTTGATGTGCGCCCACTGAGCCTCTAACGGCCTCGGAGAAATCAATTCTCCTGTATTTAAATAGTGGCGAATCTCCTCGAAAACCCAAGGACTACTCATCGCCGCGCGCCCTAACATCACCCCTGCAATTCCAGTCTCACGTCTTTTAGCCACGTCCGCAGCGCTGCAAACATCTCCATTTCCAACTACCGGTATCCGCACCGCCTGAACGACATCCGCAATCACATCCCAGTCGGCCTCGCCGCTATAGCCCTGCTCCTTAGTTCGGCCGTGCACCGCCAAACACTGCACGCCCGCATCCTCTAAAATCCGCGCGGAGGTTGTGGCGTTAATTGATTTCTGATCCCAGCCAATTCGAATCTTTGCCGTAACCGGATGTGGCGCTATTGCCTTTACCACGGCCGAGGCAACTTTTTCCAAAAGCGGACAGTCCCGCAGGAGCGCAGATCCTCCATTTTTTGAGACCACTTTGTTTACAGGACACCCAAAGTTCAGGTCGATAAAGTCCGGCCGCTTCCACTCTAAAACCATCTGCGCGGCTCGCCCCAGATGTTCTGGGTCGGCGCCAAACAATTGAACTCCAAGAGGCCTCTCCTGCTCTGAAAACTCGAGATATTCTAACGTCCGCGCATTCCTGCGAAAAATGCCCTCTGCAGCCACAAATTCGGTAACAACGACATCCGCGCCGAACTCCTTGCAATAGGTTCTAAAGAGCGTGTCCGTGACTCCCGCCATCGGCGCGAGATAAAGGGGGAATCGGTTTTCAAACCAAGGTAGCA
This sequence comes from Chthoniobacteraceae bacterium, assembly GCA_947448395.1. Taxonomy (GTDB): domain Bacteria; phylum Verrucomicrobiota; class Verrucomicrobiia; order Chthoniobacterales; family Chthoniobacteraceae; genus Chth-196. The sequence goes on along the minus strand of CANFNA010000029.1, from coordinate 16,192 downwards.
CAAAAGAATCTCTATCCGCCCACAACGCTTTCCGCAAACCTGCTGACGCGAGTGACAACCCTTCTCTGAATTCGCTTCACTTCGGGATTCTGATAGAAAGCCGCCTCTCCAGACGATCCACCGCCCAAGCTTTCACATGAGCTCCCTTGAAATCCGGTTGCACTCCAGAATCGAAAAAGAAGGTCCAATTTCATTCAGCGATTTTATGCGGGAAGCCCTGTACGACCCCGTCCACGGTTTCTACGGAGCGGGAAGAATGCGAGTCGGATCGGGAGGCGATTTTATAACCAATGTCAGTATCGGCCCCCTCTTCGGCAAACTACTCGCCCGACAATTCGCGGAAATATGGACATCACTCAGTCAACCAAAGCGATGGACTTTGGTGGAACAGGGTGCCGATCGGGGACAACTCGCTCTGGACGTGTTAAGCGCACTACAGGAACACAGTCCGGAATGCTTTACCGCAACCCAGTTAATTCTTGTTGAGCCTCTGTCAGCTCTTCAGGCAATTCAGGCAAAGACCCTCGATGCCTTCAGCGATCACGTCCATTGGCGAACTTGCGTAAAGGATCTCCCCGACTTCGAGGGCGTTTTTTACGCAAATGAGCTTCTGGATGCGTTCCCCTTCGCACGCCTCAGAAGGCGAGGCAGTGACTGGGTGGAAATGAGAGTTCAAAACGAAGCCCTAGGCTTCGGGTGGACCGAAGTCTCTTGGCTGCCCGAGCGCCCCACCTTTCAAAATATCCTCCCCTTGCTTCCCCCAGTTCCTGACGGCTTCTGCGTGGAACTTTCGGAGGAGATTCAACCGTGGCTCTCCACCATTCTCTCGAAATTGAAAACCGGATGGCTTCTGGTACTGGATTATGGAATGACGGCCGAGGAATTCGGAATGCCACACCGAGCGAATGGAACCCTCTCGGCCTACGCACGTCATCAACGTGTCGACAACCCTCTGGCCAATCCGGGGGAAAATGATCTAACGGCCCACGTCAATTTTACAATGCTGGCCAAACTCGCGAGCGAATGCGGCTGGAGATTAGGAGCTTACGGCGATCAAAGCCGATTTTTCACTGGATTAGCCCCTCTCCATTTTTCAGATGCTGAAGCAGCCCTGTCGCCCGCCGCAACCCGAGAACGGCTCGCATTCCGTTCACTCACAGACCCAAATCTCATGGGCAGTCGATTCAAGGTTCTTGCGATGAGTAACGTTACTCCGAATTTACCCACACTCTCCGGCCTGCGTTTCCTAGGGTCTGTTCAGAAAACCCTCGGTCTATAAAAGAGAAAGACCTAGAAAAAAACTATTCTCACTCTGCGCGGTTACGGGTTGCCCCTTTTCCAACTCTCTCGCAGACTGTACCCACCATGTTTGCTCGCTCTGCTAACAGTCCCATCACAGTGGTTACCGGCGGCGCCGGATTTCTCGGCTCCCATCTGACCGACCGATTGCTCTCCGAAGGCCACCGAGTCATTGGAATCGACAATTTCATCACAGGCAACCCAGACAACCTGAGTCACTTAGTCGGAAATGACAATTATCGCTTTCTGAAGCAGGATGTTTCCAACTTTATCTTCGTCCCTGACGATGTGGATTACATTTTCCACTTCGCCTCTCCAGCAAGTCCCATCGACTATCTTGAGCACCCCATCCCAACCCTGAAGGTGGGCGCTATGGGGACCCACAATGCCCTAGGACTTGCCAAAGCAAAAAAGGCGACTTTTCTACTGGCATCAACCAGCGAGTGCTACGGAGACCCCCTCGTGCATCCTCAAAAAGAAGATTACTGGGGCAATGTAAACCCCATTGGACCTCGGGGTGTTTACGATGAAGCCAAACGCTTTGCAGAAGCGATGACCATGGCCTACCACCGCTTCCATAAGGTAGACACCAAGATCGTCCGTATTTTTAACACTTACGGTCCTCGAATGCGCCTCCGAGACGGTCGCGTGGTTCCTGCTTTTATTGGACAAGCACTGAAAAATGAACCTCTTACCGTATTCGGCGATGGATCCCAAACCCGTTCATTCTGTTATGTGAGCGATCTAATTGACGGGATTTTCCGGCTTTCGCAGAGCCAATTTCACGAACCCGTGAACATTGGAAACCCGAGGGAAATGACCATCCGTGAGTTTGGAGAACACATTATCCGCTACACAGGAACCTCCTCAAAACTGGAGTTTCACCCCTTGCCAGTGGACGACCCCAAGGTTCGCCAACCCGATATTTCCCGAGCAAAAAGCGTGCTCGGATGGGAGCCTAAAGTTTCTTTTGAAGAGGGAATTGGGAGAACGATCGAGTTCTTCAAATCGCGCTTGTGCAACGTCTAACAAAGGCCTTATTGAGATCACTGCATTTTGTTAGGAAATTTTTCCTCCCCCAAACAGAACATGCCTAAACCTTCTCTTTTCGCACTCCTCGTAGCAGGAACATTGATTTCCAGTCCTCTTTTCGCCGCCGGTGGAAAAATCGGAAACGCCGTTCCAAAATTGACTCTGATTGGCAATCCGCAGTTGAACGTGACCGTTCCGGGAATGTCCCCAAAACTGCCTCGCCCCCCAGCCCCTGGTGAAAGCAAGGTGTGGCTAGAATTCGAGGCTGATTTTGAATGTGCGGAAGACTTTCCTGAACTCACCATCAGATACGGGCTTTTAATCGCCATTCCGGGGAAGGCGACGAAACTGGTGGAAGGCGAGGTGACTCACGTCGATGTCACAAAGGGCAAGGATCGTCACTCTGTAATGTACGTAGCTCCAAAAACGCTTACAAAGCTGGGGGATGGGAAGCCGTTCACTCCGCAAACCCACGTGAAGGCATACTGGGTTGAGTTTATTTCCCAAGGTGAATCAGTCGGAGTGGGGATTAAATCTAGCGCTGGAGTCACCTTTGAAGCAGTGAAGGCCGGCAAAGACGCCTTGGAAAAAGTGAACGACGCGCTGCTAGGAAAACACCAGACTCCGTTCGCCCCTCTTTTCACCGACTACTTTGAGACCTTCAAGGCCACTCGCTAAGTCGCCCATCCGATAAGCCGCCGCGACTCATGGCATCTCCCAGAATTATTACACTCAGCATCGGGTCTCAAACCGTCTCGGCCGCTGATTTTCGCGCTGACAGCAAAGGAAGACTGACCCTCCGCGCCATCGAGACTCGCGAACTCTTGGCAGACCCTGCTGCAGATGCCTCCCGCGTCTCTCAGGCTGCTCTTGCTTTCAGCGAACTATCGGAGGCGTTGAAGCTCAAAAATCAATCCGTTCATTGCTCGCTGCCTGCTCAGGCGATCTTCAGCCGCCTGATAAAACTAACTTTTGTAGAACCGGGAAAACTGAAGCAAACGGTCGAATTCGAGGCCCAACAAAACATCCCATACCCTTTATCTGAGGTTGTGTGGGACTATAAAAACCTGAGTGATAACTCGGCTCCAGAACCGGAAATCCTCTTGGTAGCTGCAAAAAAGGACCTTTTAGAAGACTGGACAGCCGCGGCAAAAGGCGCCTCTTTGATCACGGAGAGTTTCGATCTAGCTCCGCTGCCCATTTACAACGCCTTCCGCTACAACTACGGGGAGCCCGATGGGTGCAGTTTAATCATCGATCTCGGTTCGCGGACGACCAACCTCATTTTCGCAGAGCCGGGGAAGTTTTTCCTACGTGTAATTTCCACTGGAGGCTCAGCACTGAGCGCTGCCGTAGCAAAAGAGTTCGGCGAAAACTTCACCGCTGCGGAGAACCGCAAACGCACGCAGGGATTTGTGGCACCGGGATCGAATCACGCCGACCACCCAGATCCAGATCTAGCAAAACTATCCAAGGTGCTCCGCAACACCCTGACTCGATTGCATGCTGAAGTTGCGCGTTCCATTTCTTTCTATAGATCTCAGCAAGGGGGGGCTGCGCCCAACAAAGTCTACTTGTGCGGCGGAGGGGCCAATATGGCTCTGGTTTCAGACTTCTTGGTTGAAAAACTGGGGGTTGCCGTGGAAACCCTAAATCCCCTGCGCTGCGTCAAAGTCAGTGATGGGGTGGACCAATCTCATTTACACCGACTAGCTCCTTTAATGGCAGAGCATGTCGGATTAGCCCTCCGATCGAATCTTTCTTGTCCCATCGCTTTTGATTTGATGCCGCCTTCCGTCGGTGTCGCCAAAACTCAAAAACAGCAGGTATTAGCGATTGCCTTCGCAGGGGTCGCTATATGCGCCCCTCTCCTAGCTTGGGGCTATCACCTCTCCAATAGTGCGGCGCTTGCAAATAAACTGATTGAGCGACAGAAGCCCAAAGTTGACAAACTCACCAAGCTCGACAAGCAAATCAAAGCCAGTCAATCCGAGATCCAATCTGTGATCGAGAAAGCGAAACCGCTGGAACTGATCTCCCGCGACCGCCAGTACTGGACGATGCTGGTGAATCACATCCACTCAAAACTGCCGGATGAAAAAGTCTGGATTACCAGTTTTGAGATTCCCCCTCCGGAATCGGCTACAAAACCTAGCGGAGGGCTGCGTGGAAAAGCAAATACTCCTGCTACGCCTGAAAAAAAGGATCCTCGCGAAAGATTGGTTCTCAAGGGGCTTTATCTTGAAAATCCAAAAGGGATAGCCGTGGTAGAAGAGTTCGGAAAGGCATTGCAAAACTCTGATCTTTACGACGTTGCACCCGAACAAGAGTGGACGCGTAATAACGTGGTGAATCCCACCGAGTGGGCTCAAGAGTTCGCGATCCCTTTGTACCTGAAATCAGCCCCCGCCTCCTCCGTAAACGCCCAGCCATGAAAGCCATTTTCACGGAACACCGGAATTTTATTCTGGCGAGCGCCGGCTTCCTCCTCTGCTCGGGAGGAAGCGGCTACTATCTTTATCAAGCTTCCGAGGCAAATTCAACGGCTCTCGCGGAACTTCAGACAGTTAGCTCCAACCTCACAAAAATTCAGGGGTCTACCCCTTCGCCTGACGAGAACAACTTGGAAAAGCTGACAGAACAGCGCAAGGAAGCGACTCAAGCGCTAGAGCAGCTAACATCCGAAGTAAAAGGCCTCAACCTTGTTGCGGCCGATTTGAAGCCAACGGATTTTCAAAAGATTCTTAATGAAAAGTCTCAATCCATCACAAAACTCGCCGAGGCAAATTCGGTGACAATTCCTCAGAATTTTTACTTCAATTTCACTAATTACACCAAATCGGTTCCAAAAGAGTCGGCCACACCCCAATTAGGAAGGCAGCTCCATGTGGCCGAGCTATTGTGCAAACTTTTGATTCAGACAGTTCCTTTTGAGTTGAAATCGTTTGAAAGAACGGAGCTCGATCTCGAAAAAGACCCTTCGGCGATTTCCAAGGAAAAGGAAAAAGAAGCCGCAGCCGCTAAAGATAAAGAAAAAAGCCGAGATAAAGGGGACAAAGATAAGGCTAAAGATAAATCCAAACCAAAGGACCCTCCTAAACCAATCTTCGAGAGCTCTCTATTTCGACTGAACTTCATTTCTCGTCCAGCCAATCTTCGCGAGTTTCTTAATGCAGTCGCATCCGAAAAGTCCTGCATCTTGGTGACTAGGAAACTAAAGGTGGAAAATGAGAAGCAAAAAGGCCCTTCAAAGAAAGGACCTGAACTCGACGCTCTCGGAGGGGGACTACCAACGGGCCCAAACCCCAACATCCTCGGGGGAATTGTGCCAGAGCCTGCCGCTCTCGGACTCGGAACCAATCCGTCTTCGCCAGGATCAGAGGTTTCTCAATTCATCGTGGGTGATGAGAAAATTGAGGTCAACATGTTGGTTGAACTCGTCTCCTTCGTTGAGGAACCCGTCAAACAGCCATGAGTTTTCTCAAAACCAACGGTCACTGGGTGGGCCTGCTAGGAGTTGCATTGGCATCCTTTGCTGGCAGCTACTTTTTGAAACAGGCAGAAGAGGATTTACCAGATGCCCTAAAGAAACTTCAACCGGCGCCTCTCAAATCAAAAGAAGTTCCGTCCCTAGATCTCAGCTCTCTGAAAACAGCCAGTGACTGGATCTCAAAACCCTCACTCTGGAAAACGGACTACGCCAGCCTCCTATTTGTTTCTGAACATTACTTACTGGAAGACGGTCAACCCAAGCGCCCAAAGGAGGGAAGCATCCACGCCCATTCCAAAACTCGGCAACCGATTCCAAACTCTTGGTTTATTCAAAACAAACTCCCTCTTTTTTCGGCCAGAATTCCGCTAGAAGACACTGATGGGGATGGCTTTTCGAATGAGGAAGAGTGGCTCGCAGGAACCGATCCGAATGACCCGAAATCGCACCCTCCTTTGGTCGGCAAGCTTGAATTTACTTCGCAAAAAGTAATCAACAACCGCGTTCGTTTCCTGCAGTACCTCGGAAATCCTGCGAAACCCGAGAATCTCAAAATAACGGTCCGAGCGGAAGACATCGCAGCGGCCACTCAAGTGGAACTAAAAGTCGGAGGCACAATTCCAGGTACCAACTTCGTCCTTAAGTCTTTTGAGTCTCGGAAAGTCAAAGTGGCTAACAGCAGTGTTCCGTTGGATGCCTCAGTTATTTTCATTGAAGAAAAGACGACTGGTCGGGTTGAACACGCCGAAATCCAACAGTTTGCCAATTTCACCGACCGAACGATCTACTTCCGACTGAATTATTCAAAGCTGGAGAAAGAATTCTCAGGAAAACCGGGTGACAAGATTGCCCTCGATGAAGGAGAAAGCTACGAGTTGATTGATGCCTCGGCTACCTCCGCACGCCTCCGATCCGCCACAGGTACTGAGATTGAAGTTAAGCTCGCCCAGCCATAGTCCGTCGAAAGTTTTCAAAGCCCTTTTCGCTCCCCCAATGACGATTATTTCCTCGAATTCCACGAAAAACCGCCTTTTCCCAGCGTTCATTCTGGCAACTAGCATAGCGGTTATCTTTTCCAGCGCCTCTGCGGCGCAGAATAATAAAGCTGATTATCAAAGTACTCCAGAAAATGTGGTTACCGCTGCAAAAGAGGAAATCAAGCGGCGAGAAAGCAGTACAGGTAAGGCGGTCGAGGCACTTAAAGCCGCTCGAAAAGCAATGTCGGCCAGAGACTTTGAAACGGCGCTCAAAGCTTATCGAAGCGCCCTGGAGGTTCTTCCCCTATCTCCTAAGACTGCAGACCTCCAAACAGAGGCAAAGTATGGTTTCCGCGACGCAACCATCGAGCTGGCTAAGGTGCGGATTGCAGAGGGACGTTACGCAACCTCTGAACAACTTCTAAACGAGCTACTCAAAGAAGAGCCTGACTGCAAAGCTGCTCTCCGAATTAAAGAGCAACTCTCAACTCCTGGATATTATAATAAAACCATCACTCCTACGTTCCGCGCCGATGTGGAACAGGTGAAACAGTGGCTTCTGGATGCGCAGGGATTTTACGACAGCGGCCGTTACGATTTAGCAATAAAAAGGGCAGATCAAATCCTTGCAAAAGATGCTTATAACATTGCCGCTAGAAAAATTCAGGAGCGCGCCAACAAGGCAATATCGGACTACGGAAACGAATCATATAACGAGGCTAGGTCTCGGGCTTTGGCAAAGGTTGATAAGACTTGGGCTAGTCCAATTAGACGGTTTGGCGCCGCAAACACAGCCGCTCCCAGCACCCAAAAAATTGAGAGCAGTAATATCGAAAAACTTCGTCGCAAACTAAACGATATCACTATTGATGAGGTGCAGTTCACCGATCTGCCTCTTAAAAAGGTTGCGGACGCGCTCACCGAGGAGTCGAAAAAGGCGGATAAGAGCAACGATGATAAAAAAGGCGTGGTGATCATCGTTCAGTTTCCAGATGAAATGGGCAGCGCCCCTTCCCCTAAACCTGCCGGTCTAGGAACTAGTATTGTCGATCTCCCCACTCCAGGAGGCGACTCGGGATCATCCAAAAGCGTTAGTATTCCCCGCCTCCCAGGATTTAAACTCATCGACATTCTCAATGCGGTCACCGCGCAATCCTCAACCAAATGGACAATTACGGATTCCTACGTCGCGATCGTGCCGCTGAATGCACCGACAGAAAGAGTCATTCCGAAGACTTGGCCGGTATCCCCTTGGTTTTTCAATAGTGCCCCAAAAGTAGACGCGGAATTGAGCTCTGGTGGTCTTGGAAGTTTGGGCGGCGCAAAGGCTGGAGGATCTGGCGCCGCTCCTCGCTCTGGTCGCTCTCGGATTGACGCGAAAGAAGTGCTGCAGTCGCAGGGGGTGAAATTCGACGCCCCAAATTCCACTGCAACTTACAATCCCCGCGCTCAAACGCTCACCGTTCTTAACACCCAAGACCAGTTGGAGGTCGTGGACTCTTTGGTTCGAGATGCCGACCAACTCGCACCCACTCAGGTTGAAATTCAAGCGAAGTTTGTTGAATTTTCTCAAAACAACTTGAAGGAACTCTCCTTCGACTGGCTCCTAGGCCAGTCCAACTTGCCAGGAAGTCGGAACATCTACACAGGGGGGGGCAACACTGGATCCAGTGAACAAGACCCCTCCCGATATCCATTCGTTTGGCCTCAAGGCTACCCGGGATACGGAGGACAAACAATCGGAGGCAATCCGATGACTGCTGGAAACCGAATGGGAACCCAAGCACTCAGCTCCAACGCAATTGATTCGTTACTTTCCCAAGTAAAACAAAGTGGTCTCGGCCCAGCTGCGTTTTCTATCGCGGGCGCCTTCACAGATCCGCAATTCCAACTGGTAGTTCGAGCCCTAAACCAATCCAAAGGGGTCGACTTACTTTCAAGTCCAAGCGTCACGGCGCGTAATAGCCAACTCGCAACCATACAAATCGTGCGTGAATTCCGATTCCCCACGGATTTTCAACCCCCGCAAATTCCGCAGCAGGTTGGCGGTGGAGCCGGTGGAGGTGCAGCAGGAGCCGCTGGGGGTGGAGGCGCTCCAACAAGCGTTCCGGTAACACCTTCGACCCCCTCGGGATGGGACATGCGTGAGACTGGAGTGCGCTTGGAAGTAACGCCTACGATTCAAGGTGATAACTACACGGTTGACCTAGACCTCAAACCAGAAGTTGTTGAGTTTGAGGGCTTCATTAACTACGGAAGCCCTATCAAGGCCGTTGCCACGTCTAGCGCAGTCACGAGCGCTGTTGGTTCCATAGCACAGACGCCGAGCTCCGTGACCCTCACGGAGAACACCATCAATCAACCGATCTTCTCAGTACGTCGGGTAACGACCTTGGTGTCCATTCTTGATGGGCAAACCATCAGCCTAGGAGGGTTGATTCGGGAAGACGTTCAAAAAGTGAACGATAAAGTCCCTGTTTTAGGGGATATCCCTCTGTTTGGCCGACTCTTCCGATCTAACGTTGAGCAGCGGGTCAAAAAGAACCTCACCATCTTCGTCTCAGTTCGATTGATCGATGCAGCAGGACAACCCGTGAATGCCAGCGACGCATTGGAAGAAGGTTCTTCCATCGCGCCCGTACCAAGCCTAACGGCGCCAAGCCCTGCAGATCCGAATCTTCCATTAATCACTCCGTAGTCTCCACCGAACGGTTTTATACCCGTGCCAGTCATCGGAATTACAGGTGGCGTTGCAACAGGAAAGTCCTCGGCACTAAAAGCCATTGCTCGTCAGTTCCCCGAGGCCCTCATTTTTTCTGCGGATCAAGAAGCCGCGCGCTTAATTTTGGAAGATCCCGCAACGAGAAAAGCGGTGTCACAACTTTTCGGGCCCTCGATTTTTGATCAAAATGGGCTATTGGATCGCCCTCGAGTGCGCACACTGGTTTTTTCAGACGAAGGCTACCGAAGACCTTTTGAAGCTATCTTACACCCTCGCATCCGGTCCACTTGGGGCTCACTGGCTGAGAAATATCAAAAAAACAACCAATGGATGTTTGCGGAGATTCCACTTTTGTACGAGACTGGTGGAGTAGCGCTTTGCCACCGAGTCGTAGTGACGGCATGCTCGCCTGAAACGCAAAGAAGCCGCATGGTTCATACCCGTGGGCTCTCAGAAAGCCTTTCCGAGCAAATCAGGGCAGCTCAAATGAGTTTGTCTGAAAAATGCGCTCAATCTGACCATCTCATCTGGAATGACTGTTCCCTCTTCAGCCTCGACCGACAGACCCGAATCCTTGCCCTCTGGCTCCGCAAACACTTTGCCTGAAGAACCGGCAAACCCTCCCTTCGAACTTCCCACGAAGTTGGAAATCGATGAACTCCATGAATTGAGTATCCTCGAGCTTTCACAACGAGCCGAAGCACTGGGAGTACGCGTTAACCCCGATAAATCGAGACATCATCTAGTTTTTGACCTCTGCCGAGCTTTTTTGGAGAAAGGGACCAGTCTCTTCGCAAATGGGATCTTGGATGTGAACGCCCAAGGCGGAGGATTTATCCGTTGGCCTCGTTACAACTTCCGGCCCCTCCCACAAGACGTTCAAATTCCGCACCATTTTGAGCGTCAGTTTCAACTGAAACCTGGGGTAAAGATTCGCGCGAAACTGCGACTTCCTCGCGATCGTGAGCGCTTTTTAGCCGCCGAGGAAATCATAGAAATCGAAGGAATTCCTTTCAACCAGTGGCAGGACCCCGTCGACTTTGAGCGACTCACGGCGATGCACCCCACGGAGCGCATTGTCTTAGAGAATCCTCGCAGCCGTTCCATTTCAGCCCGCGCCGTTGATTTGATTGCTCCTCTCGGCCGTGGCCAACGAGGTCTCATCGTGGCGCCGCCGCGTACTGGCAAAACCATCCTGCTCAAAGACATCGCTCAAGCCATCCTTTCAAGTAGTCCTGACACCACACTCATCGTTTTGCTTGTGGATGAACGCCCTGAGGAAGTCACCGACTTTAAACGGGCAATCAACTGTGAAATTTATTCTTCCACCTTCGACGAAAACGCCCAGCGCCATACTCAAGTTGCGGAGATGGTTCTCGATCGTGCCAAGCGTCTCGTTGAACTCCGCAGGCATGTGGTAGTCCTCTTGGATTCGATCACTCGCCTGTCCCGCGGCTACAATAATCTCCAGCCCGGAAAAGGCCGAGTCATGTCCGGCGGGGTCGACACAAAGGCCCTCGTTAAACCAAAGAAGTTCTTTGGAGCAGCTAGAAATACTGAGGAAGGTGGCAGTCTCACGATCCTAGCAACTGCTCTCGTTGAAACTCAAAGCCGCATGGACGACGTCATTTTTGAGGAGTTCAAAGGCACCGGAAACATGGAGCTGCGCCTAGATCGATCGCTTTCAGAGAAGCGGATCTTCCCAGCCATCAATATCCCCCAATCTGGAACACGCCGAGACGAATTGCTCTACCACCCTCAAGAGTTTGAACGCATCAGCATCGTTCGCCGCCAACTCGCAGCCCTCCCTCCAATCGAGGCTACCGAACTGCTGAACCAAGCCCTCCGTAATTCCAATTCAAATTCGGAGCTTTTGTTGCGCGGCTTTCGGCCATGAGCCATCGCCCTTCAAAAACGAGGAAACTCATCCTCCCAAAATCTGCTCCGGAAGATCCTGCACAAGGTTGGCTAACTGGATTCCTCGGGAAATTCTTCCCCACTTTTCGTGTAAAATCCGAAGAACAGACCACTCCTCATCGTACAACACACAATCCCGAGTCTGTTTCTTCGTCCAAACGCACCCGCACAGATCGATCCAATCGCTCTCGTCCTCATTCCCAAAAACCTCAAATCCAGCCACCAGAACACGACCCCGACTTTCCAATGATCGCTGCGACCGACGAGCTTGAACGGGAAGTCCAATCCTTTTCCTCTCTCGAACGCATCGCTCTGGATACCGAGGCGGACAGCTTGCACTGCTACTTTGATAAGCTTTGCCTCGTCCAAATTAGCATTCCCGGTAAGAATCTTCTCATTGATCCTTTATCGGGCATTTCCTTGGCTCCCTTATTTCAATCGCTCCAAGGTAAAACAGTCGTGATTCACAGCGCAGATTACGATCTTCGCCTTCTGAGAAAACTAGGATTTGAAGGGCCTACCGTCCTTTTCGATACGATGATTGCGGCTCGTCTTTTGGGAGCTCGAGAGTTTGGGCTCGCCGCTTTATTACATCAGCACTTCGGGGTCACGCTGGCCAAAGCCTCTCAAAAGGCAAATTGGGGAATGAGACCGCTGCCGCGTGAAATGCTCGAATACGCGGTTAATGACACCCTGAATCTGCTTGAACTGGCACATATTCAGGAAACCAAACTCCGGGAACTGGGCCGATATTCATGGTTCGAACAAATGTGCGAACGCCAGATCCGTACCGCTTCGATCATCAAAGAGAAGGATCCGGATACCATCTGGCGCATCTCCGGTTACGCAGATTTGACCCCCCGGGGGATGGCTATTCTCCGAGAACTCTGGCTATGGCGTGATCACGAGGCCCAATCAGCTGACCGTCCGGCCTTCCACGTGATGAACAATGACGGATTGATCGAATGCGCTGCACGCTTCGACAAAGGAGAATCCGTTGACCCGAGATACCTTCGCAATTCGCGCAGGACCCGTTTTTTTGAGGCTGCGGAGGGCGCCATTCGTCTACCCGAAGCCGACTGGCCAAAGATCATTCGCAAACCTCGCCTCCGAACCACTCAGGAGCAAGAACACCGCTTCCGCGAACTTCGGAAACACCGCGATACCGTCGCGGAACGTCTCCAGATTGATCCAACCCTCATCGCTCCAAAGGCCCTTTTAGAGCAACTCTCTCGGAACGAAGAAGGCGCCCTGGAATCCCTCCTCCCTTGGCAACGTGAATGCCTTCCCCCGCTCGGCTAATGCTCCGCCCTCGTCAAAATGACGAATCCCCATCCCGAGATTTAGGGCGATCTACCGTCGCTTTTCAGAGCCGCCCAAACGCCACCAAACATCTTCATGGCCTCGAGAGGAGTGATCAACGTTCCTCAATTTTCAGCCATGACTACGTCGACAAAGTTCACCAGCGACAAAGAACTGGCTAGCATTACCCCTGAAGCTTTTGTCGTGTTCCATGCTCTTCAATTTTAAATTTAGACCAATAATTGACCCTTATATTGATCTAAAACTCGAATCTCCAATTATTTGCATCTTTTACAAAATGAGCATGCAGTCTCCGTAACTGTAGAAGCGGTACTTCTCACGAATCGCTTCATTATAAGCAGCCAAGACCAATTCACGCCCCGCAAAAGCAGACACCAACATCAACAACGTGCTTTTCGGCAAGTGAAAGTTAGTCAGCAACATATCCACCACCTGAAACTCGTATGGCGGGTGAATGAAGATGTTTGTCCTCCCCTGACCAACCTTGAGGCCACCGTCCCCTCCACAACAACTCTCCAGCACCCGACTAGTCGTTGTCCCAATCGCTACCACCCGCTTCGCACGCAAAATCGCCCCAACTGTTTCCTCCGATAACTCAAACCGCTCCGTGTGCATCACATGTTCCGTAATGCACTCCGACTGCACAGGGCGAAAAGTCCCCGCCCCAACATGAAGCGTCAAAAACGCATGCTGAATCTGCACTAAAATCTCAGGAGTAAAATGCAGCCCTGCCGTAGGCGCAGCCACCGATCCATCCACTCGAGAGTACACGGTTTGATAGCGCTCCCCATCAATCGCTTCCGCCTGCCTTTCCATATAAGGAGGCAATGGCAAGCGCCCCACTCGCTCCAGATCCAGCGGGCGTTCAAACTCCACGATCCGGTCTCCGTCCTCCAAAACCTCTAAAACCCTTCCAACCACACCTCCCACCATAACTTCAGATCCAACCCTCATTCGCTTCCCCGGTTTAACCAAAGACCTCCACCGGGTAGCCCCAAGCGCCTCCAGCAACAGCATCTCAATCCTTCCGTCATCGCTGAACAATCGCGCCCGAATCACCCGGGTGTCATTGAGGACCACCAAGTCTCCGTCACTGAGATAATTGGAGAAATCGCGAAACAGGCGATGCTCCCAGCGTCCCTCCGCTCGGTGCACCACCAACATCCGCGCATCCTCGCGACGCTCGGGCGGATGCGCCGCGATGAGGGCGTCAGGCAGTGCGTAATCATAGTCGGAAGTTCGCAGGCTCATGAAACTGGGACGCTAACCGTTGAAGCTCTCTCTGTCATGGCTGCCTTCGCTGAGGCTCACAAGCTTCTTGAGATTAAGTCTCGATTTTTATTGCGACAGATTCTCAACAAGCGTATCGTCCCCATCGTGACCTCCAAAATCACGGGCTCCTTCAACCTCTGCTCCGCAAAGTGCGGAATGCGGCTTAGAATTGTCGCCATCCAGTCCGATTGCGCCGAATGTTTGCGCCTTCGTGAGCTCGGCTTTTGCGAAACTTCCGTCGTTTGCAAGGTTACCGAAGGTTCCGCTATCATCTGCTCCCTTTACGGCACACGCCTCGCCATCGGCCGATCCTTGGGCGAACGCATCCTCGTCGAACCTGTGGCCGCATGAGCTCCGGCGATCCCATCCCGCTCAGCTCGCTGGCTCCGGGAGAAAAGGGACTCGTTCAGTCCCTCAACCTGGCCCCCGACATCCGCCAGCGTCTCTTGGAAATGGGCCTCACCCCAGGCACCCTCTGTACAGTCGTACGCTTTGCTCCCCTCGGCGACCCAATGGAGCTGCGCGTTCGCGGTTATCATCTCTCCCTACGCAAAGCCGAGGCCGAAGGCATTTTGATCGAGCGGTCATGAACACGGAAATTCCATCCCAAACCGCCTCTCCAAAGACTCGCTCGATCGCGATTGCCGGCAATCCCAACTGCGGCAAGAGCACGCTTTTCAACGCGCTTACGGGTCTCCAACAAAAGGTCGGAAATTACCCCGGAGTCACGGTCGAAAAAAAAGAGGGCTCCTTCTTCGGAAGCCACGGTGAACCGATGACCCTCCTCGATCTCCCGGGAACCTACAGCCTTCAAGCGCGCTCCCCAGACGAGGCCATCTCCCGCGATGTACTCCTAGGGCGAATCCCAGGAACACCCGTGCCCGATGCCGTCGTCGCCGTCGTCGACGCAACTAATCTTGAGCGAAACCTGTACCTGGTCTCGCAGATTCTAGAATTACACCTCCCCACATTCCTCGTTCTCAACATGGTCGACATGGCTGAAGACGCAGGGATCCGGATTGATCCGGAATCTCTCAGTCAACGGCTTGGCATTCCGGTGATCCCGATGGTGGCGACTAAGCGAGTCGGACTCATCGCCCTCAAACAGGCACTTTCCCAGTCAGAACTTCCCATCCCAAAATTTACAGCGCCCATGCCAGACGTCCTCGACGAAGAGGCACGTCAAATCACCCCCTATCTGAACGCACCCTCGGCCGCCCTTCACTCAGAAGCACTCTTGCTTCTGAGCCTCACCGACAAATCCCTGAAGGAAACTCCGCATCTCTCGTCCGACGCTCGCACTAAAGTGAAGGACTCTCAACTGCGCCTTCAAAACGCTGGGATCGACCCAACCTCTGCAACCGTCGACGCTCGCTACCAATGGATCGGTGAGATCTGCGCAGCGGCCGTCCGTGGCACAGGAGACGTCGGGCCGACATTTTCAGATCGGTTGGACGGGATTCTCACCCACCGGCTATGGGGATCTCTCGCGTTTCTGGCGGCAATGGCACTTATGTTTTTCTCGATCTTCACCATCGCCAAAATCCCGATGGATTGGATCGATGGTGCTCACCAGGGGATCGCCGATTGGCTCCAATCCGTACTGCCTGAGGGCGATTTTCGATCCCTCGTCATCGACGGCGCTTTGGCCGGCGTCTCTGGAGTCCTGATTTTTCTCCCACAGATTTTAATACTCAGCCTATTTCTCGGACTCCTCGAGGACAGCGGCTATATGGCACGCGCTGCATTCATGATGGACCGCCTCATGTCGCGCGTGGGCCTCCACGGAAAATCATTCATTCCGATGCTCAGCTCTTTTGCCTGCGCGATTCCCGGAGTGATGGCCACCCGCACCATCGAGCAACGCAAGGATCGACTCGTCACAATCCTTGTATCGCCGCTGATGAGTTGCTCGGCGCGGCTCCCCGTTTACGCCCTGATGATCGCAGTGCTGTTGCCCGATGCATCTGCATTCGAAAAAAGCGGCATCATGCTTGCGATGTATGTTCTCGGAATTGTCGCCGCTTTCGGAATGGCTCTTCTATTTAAGAAAACCCTTCTGCGAAGCGAAACACCCGTCCTCCTCATGGAGATGCCTCCCTACCGCATCCCTGCCCTCCGAGACATTGCCCTCCGAATGAAAGAACGCGCCTTCGTGTT
>CANFNA010000028.1 GCA_947448395.1 Chthoniobacteraceae bacterium | reverse complement strand
GACTCTTCCTGCGGGCGTCAGTGCTCCTGTTTTGCGCCGTGAAGCGACGGCTTTGTATCGCGAGGTCTCTGAATCCGGTCGCAGTCGGGTGGTCTTTGACTGCAGTTCGGTGGATCTGATGGATAGCGAGGATCTGGAGGAGTTGGGACGCATGGGGCAGGTGCTGCGGATGATGGGGCGGAGCGCGCTGGTGTGCGGTTTGCGGCCGGCGGTTGCGTTTACGGCGGCGGTTTTGGACGTTGATCTAAAGGCCCTCGAGTTTGTGGGCACATTGGATGAAATCGATGCGCAACGTTCCCACACCCATTGATGTGGCTGTTGAGATTGAGGACGACCTCGTGGCACTTCTCGCGGCTGTTCGGCAATTTTCGACGCGTAACAACCTCACTCCTTTGGTGGCTTCTTCTTTAATGACGATTGCATCTGAATTGGGAACTAATTTGGTGAAATACGCGCGCTGTGGAGTGGTGACTGGCGGCTTTGTGGATGCGACTCAGGAGAATCTTTTTATCGAGGCATTGGATCAGGGACCAGGGATTGAGGACGTAAAGGTGGCCCTGCAAGATCACTTTAGTACTGGGGGTAGCATGGGGATGGGTTTGCCTGGGGTGAGGCGTCTGTCTTCCCGATTTGAAATCGAGTCTACACGTGGCAAAGGCACCCGTGTGCGATGTGAACTGAAGCGATGATTCGACTAAGCGGAGACTACCTTGGATACTTTGCACTGCCTTGCTTGGGAGAGGTTGTGTGTGGGGATGACTGTTTTATTCGTTGGGAACCGGATCGCATGACGGTGGCACTTATAGACGGTGCAGGGCATGGCCCAGCAGCGAGGGAAGTGGCAGATCTTGCTCGGGACGTTCTGAGTCAATTATCCCCAGGTGAGACTCCCGAGAACTCCGTTCAGGCGTTGCATCATCGGCTCCACGGGACGCTGGGAGCAGCGGTTGTGGTGGCCAGCTTAAGTTTGGACGGGTTTGGGTGGGTGGGTAGTTATCGGGCCGTTGGCGATGTTGGAATCGTGGTTGCTGGGAAGGAAATTAAGAGGATGCCAGTTGGAGATGGGATCGTTGGATATGCGATGCACTCGCACCAGTCAGCTCTACCGCTCGAGGTTAAAAGAGGAGAGATGTTGGTCTTGGTGAGTGACGGATTGAAGGCGACGGTTTTCGACAGCCTCGTGCTAGATAAGATGGAGCGATCTCCGGTCGAGGTTGCCCGGCGGTTGGTCTTTGAACATAAACTGGATTACGACGACTCCAGTTGCCTCGTTTTTTTCGCACCATGAATCAAATAATGTTCACCGAAGATCTTCGGGTCGCTGAATTGATTCCCAGCACTCGGCTTCGTCTTTTTAAGGCGATTTTGGCGTTGGGCGTTCCGAGAAGTCGCGCATCCCGATTCTGCGTTGGATTTTCAGAAATAGCGTCTGCAAGTCTGCAAGCAGGGCATCGGTTGAGGTGGCAGGTGACCTCCGAAGAAGCGGGAGGGACTTTATTTCTCGTTTTGTCTCTGTCTTCGTGGGAGGGGCACGGCCAGTTAGAACGAGTCGATTTTTTGGCAGACGAATGTTTTGAGTCGAAGGGATGGATTCACTTGCATCTAGCCCTTCTGAAAGAACCCGAGGCAAGGGACTGGAAAAGCGCTGAAGACGTTCTTACGGAGCCTTCTAGGGATGAGCTCATCCGCCAGTTGCAAACGGCCAATGATGGGTTGGATGAACATCTTTCGCAGTTAGAGACGCAGGTGGAGGATCGCACGAGGGATTTGAAGTTGGCGAGTGAAGAGGCGCGGCTTGCAAACGAAGCGAAGAGTCTCTTCCTCGCCTCGATGAGTCATGAGATTCGAACGCCAATGAATGCGATCATCAACATGTCGCAGCTTGCGCTGGAAACCCCCTTGGATCGTCAGCAGCAGCGGTATCTTAAATCGGTTTATAGCGCGGCATCGCACTTGTTGGTGGTGATTAATGACATCCTCGATTTCTCGAAGATTGAGGCCGGGCATATGGTGTTGGAGGAGGCCTCTTTCAGCCTTCGTTCGCTTCTTGAAGAGGTTATAGAGACTTTTCGTGCGAAGGTTATTGAGAGCGGCGTCGAGTTGGTCGGGCATTTTCTGCCTGATGTTCCAGAGGTGGTCCGCGGTGATAGTACGCGGCTCAAACAGGTGCTGATCAATCTAGTGGGCAATGGCATCAAGTTCACCAGTGAGGGATCGGTCACGCTCCGTGTCGAGCGGGTCGTGGAAGTTGGCGGCCGCTCGAACGAGATCCGATTCACCATTCAGGACACTGGGATCGGGATGACGCCAGAGCAGCAGGCGAGGCTTTTCCAAGCATTTACGCAGGCGGATGCCTCGACGACACGCCGGTTCGGTGGAACTGGACTAGGCCTTGTGATCAGCCAACGGCTTGTGGAGGCAATGGGAGGTAAAATTGAAGTCAGGAGTGAACTTGGGTTTGGCAGTCAGTTTTATTTTACCGTTGGAATTGGAAGTTCAGAGACGGTCGGAGACGTTGCAAAAGTGCTTTCTCACGCGGACGCAATGGCATCGCTTCGCGATCAGACCGCGATTGTTTTGGAGTCACACGAGGCATCACAACGGATGCTGGAATCTTTACTCGGCGAATTTCGGATGAGCATGAAATCTTTCTCCGAGGTGGAGCCATTCCAAAAGTGGATTGCTGCGGGTAAGGGGCAGAAAGGGACGGGTTTTTTCCTGATCGAATCGGGCAAGATTGCTGGCGATGCGCTGGAGTTGGTCCGGCAGATTCGCTGCAAACCGAGGCTGTCAGGGTGGCCGATCGTGATGATGGGCACATTTACAGATGCATCGTCGGAGGCGTCTTTTAGGGAGCTTGGGATTGGTTCGTTTTTACAGAAGCCGATCACAAGATCGCTATTTGTGGAGGCCTTATTGATGGCCTTTGGGCGAATTGACAGTTCCGAAACTCGCCGAACGGCTGTTTTTACGGCGGTGCCGGAAGTTCATCTGCGCGGACGACGGATTTTGGTAGCTGAGGATAATCTATCGAATCAGATGGTGATTCGTGAGCTATTGGCAAAATCGGAAGCGGAATTGGTGTTTGCGGGCAATGGGTTGGAGGCGGTGGACGCGGTTCGCGAGGGATACGCGGAGTTTGACCTTATCTTGATGGACATGCAGATGCCGAAGATGGATGGCATTGAGGCGACGCGGAGGATTAGAGAGTTGAGGAGAGAGAGGAGGATTCCGATCTTGGCGTTGACGGCAAATGCGAGCCAGAGCGATCAGGAGCGTTGTCGTGATGCTGGGATGGATGATTTTTTGAGTAAGCCTATTGAGCGGAAGCGTTTGTTTGAGGTGCTTCAGCGATTGATGCCATCGGTGGAAGGTGAGCGTGGGTCCAATGTGAGCGTGGTTCGGGAAGTGGGCGGTGATCCCAATTCATTTGGGGTTGCGGGAGGCGTCGATCATGAGGCCATTCCGATGATTGAGGGCTGGGATGTGAAAGGTGCGGCGCTGCGGTTGGGAATGATCGAGGAGACAGTGCATCAAATGACCCGTCGTTTCATTCCGGATCTCATATCGCTCGTGGCACAATTAGAGGAGGCGCAGGAAAGGGGCGAGCAGAGCGATGCGAGGCGTTTTTCCCACACGATTGCTGGGACGAGTGCGCAATTTGGGATGACAAAAGTTTCAGATATAGCGCGAATGATTGAGCATGGGGAGGATCCGACTGGACAGGAATCGAGGAGCCTGCTGGAGGATCTGAAGTTGGCGGCGGACCCTTTTATCAGAGCCTGCAGTCCGCCTCCTGAGGCGATGGATTTTAGCATCGATGATTTTGGTTTGGAGGCTGTCGTGTTTCCGTTGGAATTGCGGCAGGCCCTGTTGGAGGGAGATGCAATACAGGCGCGATCGCTTTTGGAGCCACTCAAAGGAGCGGTAGTGGCGAGGATCAAAGAGGCGCTGGATGCGTATGATTTTGATGCTGCGCTTGAGGCTCTTCAGACAGCTGAGTTGCCGCAACATTGATTGCCAAAGGTTTCTATGAATACACCCCAAGTTTCTTTCGATCGATCTTCCGCGGGAGGATTTGCAGGAGCCGCCAATTTGGGGCTCGCGGGATTAGTTGCATCGACGCCGAAAGCGTCTATGGCTCTTCAGCCCAAACGGTATCGAATGCTGATTGTAGACGATGCTCGGGCTAACTTGGACCTTCTGGCGCATTCTCTCTCGCACCTTTATTTATTAAGTTTTGCGACGAGCGGAGAAGCGGCTCTGAAGCTGGCTGCTAATGTTCCTTTTGACTTGGTGCTGCTGGATATCGTGATGCCGACCATTGACGGTTACGAGACCTGTCGGCGACTTCGCCAGATTCACCATATGCAGAATGTGCCGATCATTTTCATGTCTGCGCTTGGTGAACTCAAAAGTAAGACGGATGGATTTGAGGCAGGTGGGGTTGATTATTTAACGAAGCCTCTCGAAATGGCGGAGGTATTGGCGCGAGTGGATGTTCATTTGAAGCTGAAGAGTCTGGTGGATACCCAGAAGGAGCTTCTTGCTGAGCTAAGTGATGAAAGAGACCGTACGGATCTTCTCTTGCACAATATTCTTCCGCCTTCGATCGCCGAACAGCTCAAGAATGGCGAGGCTGTTCCCGCGAGATTGCATGAAAATACATCGGTTGTTTTTGCCGATCTCGCGGGATTTACCGGAGTGGCGCACCAGCACACGCCTGAAGAGGTGATCAACTTTCTGAATGAGGTTTTCAGTCAGTTCGATCTGCTTTCGATTCGGTACGGTCTCTACAAGATTAAGACAATTGGCGACTGTTACATGGCGGTCGCGGGGTTGTCAGAGGCGAGTGTTGATCATGCCCAACGCGCTGCACGATTTGCGCTCGAGCTCTTTCCTGTGATTGAGCAGGCGCGGAAGCAAATGGGTTTCGAACTTGGACTTCGCGTAGGGATTCACTCGGGCCCCGTCATCGCTGGAGTGATTGGAATTAACAAATTTGCTTACGACCTTTGGGGGGACACAGTGAATATCGCGAGTCGTATGGAGTCCCAGGGAGAGCCTGGACGCGTGCATCTCACCGAGACGGCTCATTCATTGATCGAGACGGAGTTTGAGTGTGAGGCGCGCGGAGAGATTGAACTTCGGGGCCGAGGCAAAATGAAGACGTGGTGGCTCAACGGCTCGAAGGCTGTGGGGAAAGGCTGAGTTTGGCAAAAAAGAAGGCCCGCCAGAGATTAACTTCTGGGGGGCCGTCGTAAGGTTAGATTTGAGGCTGTAGATTACTGGAGCAGTTTTTGGCTGACGGTCATCTGATCTGCAATGGAGAGGAGAAAGGTCCCTTCCTTACTCGAGACTTGAGAGTAAAACCCTTCGCTTCCAAGTGCCTGCCCTACGGTAAGCGTCAACGTGTCGGACTTCTCGCCCTCCTTCAGCGTAATGCGAATGGTGGTCGCGGGTTTATCCAATGCCTCCTTGGACACTTCTCCCGGTGCAAACCATTTGGAAGTGTGAATCCCTGCTAAAACACCGACCAAAGCGGTGACTTTCTCTTCGTTGAGGGTCCCTTCTCCCGCGGCTAGTTTCCACACATTGTCTTTCTTCTCCAACTTGAGCGTTCCGCTCTCGTTAGTGACTTCCAAGGCGATCGTTGAATCGGCTTTCACTTCCCAGACGTTGAGGGGCTGAATCTGGGCTCGGTGGACGGGAATCGATTCCAAAAGGGTTTTGGGCGAAGCCACGATGAAGGGCTCATCGTCTAATTTTGCGTATCCGCTGTCGCCTTCTACCGAGCCAAAATGGATCGTGGCAACGGGGCGTTCGCCCGCCTTGCTTTCGGAGGTGTTTTCCGAGGCAAACGACGAGAGGCGCAATTTTAGAAGAGGCTGATCAAGACCGTATTTCGGTAACTCGGTTGCTACGTCGGAGACGAAATTGGTCGTTTCAGTGGACTGGACGCTTGCGAGGATTTTTCCGGGGAGGGAGTCGTTTATTTTGATTTCCTGTTCCCCGTCTTTCTGGACCCAGCTTTCACCTTTGCGAACTAGAACGAGAGCCGGCTTATCTTTCGGTTCAATTGTAATTCGGTCTATAACGTCGCTTTCCAGACGAACGAGTTTCTTGTCGCGGATGTCATTTGGTCGGAGTTTGAGAAAGGGATCGAGAGCCGAGTTTTGAAGAACAGTGACGGCGGGACGATTGGAGAGTTTGGTGAAGAACTTGTGTTTATTTTCGTCTCCCTCAGGGACGTTTCCAATCTTTAGCGTCATTGGCTCTTTCATGCCCTCGACGGTCATGGTGAGGGTGCCGCGAGGTTCGCCGAGGCCTTGTTCAGGAGAGGGGTTCTCGGGGAGAAACTGGGCCACCACTGAGTTGAGTACACTAGCGAGCATATCGTTGATTTTCTGGTCGGCTCCCCGTGCTTTGAGAGGCTTTAGGATCTCCCAGTGGCTTCCTTTCCGCTCCGCTTCGATCTCGCCGTCAGCCGTCTTAACGGCGAACTTTTGGATTTGCTGAGGGGTGGCATCGGAGAGTTTCTTGTCGCGGAAATCATCCGGCGTCTTGGTGATCATTGAACGGATGGTATTTGGAATGACGTACACATCCGACGATCCCTGAACTCGAGCGTATACTTTCCCATCGACCGCGCTGTCTTTTCCGATGAGCAACTCGGTTTCCTTCCCTTCGTCTGATTTGACTTTGATCCGTACGTTGGATTCAGCGACGCCGAATTCTGCGAGCTTTTCCTTTTCCTGTGCGGACGGGATACTGATTTTGGAATCATGCCTGAGAGACTCCAAGGAGCCCAGAATTTGAGAAATTCCACTGGTGTCAGCTCGGTCTGACAAAGGCTGTTCGATTCTCCAGATGCCATCCTTCTTTTGGATCTCGATTTTGGTTTCGGCGTTTTGGACGGCGATCGAGTTGATCTTAGACTGTTCCAGTTTGAGGACCTTTGCTGAGGATTCCGTTTCCTGACGAGTGGTTTCGGAATGGCGTTCCACGAACCAAATGTAAGCAAAGAGGCCTCCTGCAATGACGGCAAGTGAGAGGGTCGTGCGGGGTTTCATATCATTATCGGAGAAAAGTGCGGACGAGTTGCGAGTCGCGGTGGATAAGGTGGTGAGTTTAGTTGCGACGTTTCCACCAGGCGAATACGCCAAGGATGGCTACGAGCGAGGGGATGATCCCTATGACGACGAGGGCCAGACGGCTCATTTGTTTTTCGTTGAGGCTGAGTCGAACCGACTGTTTTGGCTTTGGCGCAATCCCAGCGAGATGCTCACGGTTGATAAGCCAGTTGATCGCGTTGATCGAGAAATCGAGACCCGCTTCGGATACGCGCAGGCCCTCGTTGGTGATGAATGCCATATTTCCAACTAGAATCATTCGTCCCGTTTCCACTTTAACGCGAGGATCGTCGATGCCCCCCTTTTCAAGAGCGACTGCCAATTTGAGCGGGCCGAGGTGATCTTTCGCGGGATCCTTGGTCGCAGTGCGTGGATCTCGGGGTGAAAACTCTGTTTCGCCCCAGAATTCGGCTGGGGATGTCATCAGTTCGGTGACTCGGATTTTTTCGGCGGCACTCTTGGCGGGATCGATCGCGATGGACTGAGTCAAACCAGGCAGTTGCATGTCGAAGCCGACGACCTCCTTGAGCACGCCTTTTGCACTGGGCGGAACGACTCCAACCGCTGTGCTGATGGTTGCAGGTCGGACAACGGGTTGACCGTTTTCCATTTGGAGCATGTTGGCGGTGCGAACAACGACATCAGACTGCAGCGCGGCCCCCATCGACGCTAGCCACTCGGACAACCTTGGAGTTTTGACGTTGCCGGCCGCCATGATGAAGAGACGCCCTTTTTTGTCCGACCAGTACTCGGCCAGGAGTTTGATTTCGCGCTCGGAAAGGTCGGTGCGAAGACCCGCTATGACAACGGCGGCGGCATCAGGAGGAACGCTATCAGTGTTGTTGAGATTAAGAACCTCGAGTTTGACGTTTTCTCGCTCGATGAACGTTTTAATGGCGGAGATATCCTGGCCCGTTGGGAGAAGTTCACCGTGCCCGGAGAGGAAGTAGATCTTACTTTGTTTGTCTTCGGTGATTTCCAAAAGAGCGGAAGTCATGGCCTCTTCTCCTTTAAAGGCGCGGACGGTTGGGGGTTGTCCCATCATCATGCCTGAGTTGTCGATTTCAGCCATGTCGGCCGCGTTGACGAACTTCGTTTTGCCATCGTAGTCGAGGATCACGATGTTATCGCTGTTTCCGAACTTATACTTTTCGGAAAGCTCCTTGGCTCGAAGCAGGTTGCGGTAGGGGTCTACTAATTCGACGGAGAGCTTTTTATCTGAAGCATATTCGTACTCGCGAAGCAGGGAGGTGACATCCTGTGCGATCATCTGAGCAGTGGGGAAGAAGACCACGGCTTTGACCGGCTTTTTAAGGCTGGTGAGCAGGTTCTTGGTCATGGGTGCGAGCGCAAATTTTTGGTTTCGCGAGAAGTCCCATCGCTTGAAGTGCCGAAAGCTGACGTAGTTGATCATCCCGATTAGGATCGCGACGATCAATATTTGGGTGAGGACGTTGAGTCCGATGGTCAACCGTTTCATACTGGGAGCGGAGTTCGGTTGGGTGGGGGTGGCGTTGGAAGCGGAATCGTTTTGCTTGTCCATGTGTGACTGATGCGAGGGGCTTAGGCTTTCCACTTGCGGTATTGGAACACCTGCAAGTTTATGAACAGAACGAGGATGGTCATGGAGACGTACCAAACGATCGGGCGGCTATCGATGAGGCCGCGAGAGAAGTCCGACATGTGTTCCACCGCGGAGAAGTAGGAAATCAAATCGCGTACCGCTTGGCTGGGCGAGTTGAAGATGAATCCGAGGAGGCCTGTGACAAAGGAACCGAAAATGGCAACGAAGGTCATCACGGCCGCGTTGATCTGTTCGCTGGTGAGAGCGGAAGCCAGACACCCTAGAGAAATATAGAAGGAGCCGATCAGGAAGAGGAGCAGGTAGCTGCCCCCAAAGGCGCCGGCGGCTAGGGCGGCTTGTTTGCCGGTAATCTGTGTGAAGGCTGTGAAGTAAAGGTAGCTGGGAGCCCAAAGTAGGACGTAGAAGAGAAGAGATCCCAAGAACTTGGACAGCACGACCTGCCAGTCCTGGACGGGGGCGGTGGTCAGAGTTTCGATGGTTCCCATACGGAATTCATCCGCATAGGTCCGCATGGTGATTAGGGGAAAGATAAGTACGAACGGAAACCAAAACAGGACGGTGTTAAAGGCAGCCTCCACAACGGTCACCTCGGAGGGGCTTTGGTTGAGGAAGGAAACGCCGGAGTAGAAGTTGAATCCGCTGGCGATTAGGAAGAAGAAAATCACCACGTAAGCGATGGGAGAGTAGAAAAAGCTCTTCACCTCGCGGCCGAGAAGCGTCAGGAAAACACGCATAGAAGTTATTGAGTTTGAGAGTTGTTTGGTTGAACTGCTGCAGGATTAGTCGCCGTGGGTCAGGTCCACGAACACATCTTCGAGTGAGGGTTTTCGCCGGCTTAATTCTGTGAGATGCCAGTTCTTTTCGCGGGCGATTCGGAGTACGTCTTCGGACGGATTTGCCTCCGCATCCGTGCGGAGGTGATAACGCGTTCCAGACTCGGTCTTTTCCTCGGAAACATCCTTAACACCGGCAAGGGCTGAGAGGATGCTCAAAACGTCTGAGGGAGGTTGGCTGAGTTCGACTCTCACCACCCCAGCGGCGCGGTGATTGCGCAGAAGATTTTCAGCAGTGTCCGACGCTCGGATTTTGCCCTTGTGAATGACAATCACGCGGGAGCACATGATTTCCACCTCGGGAAGAATGTGCGTCGAGATGAGTACTGTGCGTCGATGGGCTAGGTTTTTGATCAGTTCGCGCACTTGACGGATCTGATTTGGATCTAGGCCGATGGTGGGTTCATCAAGGATTAGGAGGTCAGGGTCGTGGACGAGAGCATCTGCGAGTCCCACTCTTTGTTTCTGTCCTTTGGAAAGGGTGCCGATAATGGCGCGCTCCTTTTCGCGGAGGCTACACATCTCGAGAACATCGCCGACGCGCTCCGTGATTTTAGGGCCATCGACTCCTTTGAGGGCAGCCCGATATCGAAGGTACTCATGAACGCGCATATCATGGTAGAGGGGCGTGCTTTCAGGTAGGTATCCAATGTGGCGGCGTGCTTCCACGGACTGTTCAAAGATGTCAAAGCCCGCGATAGAAACTCGCCCGGAAGTGTAGGGCATGTATCCGCTGAGAATTCGCATGGTAGTGCTTTTTCCTGCGCCGTTAGGCCCGAGAAATCCGACGATTTCTCCTTTTGAAACCTCGAAAGAGAGGTCCTGTATGGCGGTGAATCCCGCGTAGCGTTTAGTAAGGTGTTCGACTTGGATCATAGGAAACAAAGGGGATTTGTCTTAGAGAGGAGGGAACCGTTTTTGGGTGAAAGTTCGGGGGATCTGTGAGGAGTGCTTTGGTTCTGAGACGAGTAATTAAAAACGAGACAGGGGAAAGTGCGCGCTGAATTCGATTTACGCTAGAATCGGATTCAGCCGAAAGCAGGCCGCCACTTTGTGTGAGGGGGGCAGAGAAAGGGGCGCAAGAATGGTGCGGAATATCTTTCTCAGAGACTGCATTGGGAATGAGCGTTTTACTGATGCCTTTGGACGCAGTTGGGAAAAAAACGTTCAAAAATTTGAGGAGATTTTTTTGGTTTTTGGAAAATTCACAAGACTAGAAGGGGGGGGCTTCTTGTGCTGATTCGAGGCGTTTTTCTGAAGGATCGGAGGGATGAGCGTTGGGTAATTCAGCCCAGAATACGCAACCCTCCGACGTAGGAGTCTCCAGTCCGATTGAGCCCTGCATGGCTTCTAGAAGCCGTTTACAAAGCGACAGCCCAAGGCCAGAACCTTCAATCTCGCTTTTCTCAGCACCGAGTCGGTGGAAAGGGGTGAAAAGGTGAGCCCGGTTTTCATCGGAGATTCCGGGTCCGGTGTCGGAGACAAGAAAACGGGTTGTGCTCCTGCCCGGTTTAACTTCGACGCTCACGCGTCCTTCCGGGTGATTGTATTTGATGGCATTGGACAGAAGGTTCAACACAACCTGTTTTAATTTCTGACGGTCTGCCCTTACGTAAGTTGGGGGAGGGGACGGGTTGAAAAGAATTTGGATGGAATTTCGGGCGGCGAGCGGTGCCAAAAGTTCGAGGCAGGGCTGGATAAATCCAGTGAGTTCGACCGGTTCAAGAAGTAGTTCTAACTGAGAGGCTTCAATCCGAGAGATTTCGAGCACCTCATTAATTAATCCAAGCAGGTGTTTTCCGGCTCGAGCGATATGGGAGATGCTTTCTTTCTGTCCCAGATTTGGGGCATCCATCTCCAAGAGTTGTGCAAATCCCAGAATTGCGTTCAACGGAGTGCGTAATTCGTGGCTCATTCGCGAGAGGAATTCACTCTTGGCCCGATTGGCTGCTTCCGCCTGTTCTCTTGCCTTTCGAAGGCCTTCCTCGGCCCTTTGGCGCTGGATTGACGCGGCCAAAACATTGGCGACTGCTAAGAGGAAGTCTGTATCCTCCTTGGTGAATTTCCGACGGTCCCGGCTGAAAACGCTGATGGTGCCAAAGGGACGTTTTTCAAAAGAGAGAGCGACGGAGATGCTGCTCTTGGAGCCGCTGTTTTTTGCCGACTGGCTAATTTCGAACCGCGATTCTGTATCCATGTCTTCCACAATCACAGGATCGTGGCAGAGGATTGTGAAGCCGGATTGGGATCGGGTGCCGGCGCTGAGCCGATCTAGGCGAATTTCTGGAGGCCATCCCGCGGCTCCCCTCAGGATCAGGTGTTGATGATCAGGCGTCAGTTCTCGGATTGAGCAGAAATCGACGCGTAGGATGGATAAAATTAATTGCGAGGCCTCTTCAAACAGGGTCTGACTGGGAACTCCGGAAAGCGCTTTGGCGCCGAGTTCAGCCACTGTGGCCTGCTGGTTGGCACGGTCTTTGATGATGGTGTTGGCTCTTGCGAGTTCGGTGGTTCTTTCCTGAACTCGTTGTTCGAGATTTTCGTGCGCTCGGGAGAGTTCTTCTTGGAACTCATGGGTTCGGGTCACGTCTGAAATGGTCAGAAGGAGACCGATCGGAATGTTTTCCGTGGTTTCAATTCGTCGGATTTCCCAGTCGGTAAACCGGATGCGCCCATCTGAGAGCTTTCCCACTGGCCAGGCACTGAGGACGTGAGGGCTCCCATTTTCAAGTGTCAGTGAGCAGGCTCGCAGGAGTTCGGACCAAGATTCGGCATGAATGAGCCCGACGAGTATCTCTTCCAAGTGGCGTCCTTCTACGGGAGAGCGTCCGACGCAGAGGAGAGGACTGAGGAAAGGGTTAGCTCTAACGATACGGAAAGAGGTGTCTAAAAAAGCCATCCCGACAGGTGTTTGTTCAAAGCAAACACGCAATTGTTCTGCGCGGAGCTGGCGGCGAAAAGATGCTCTTTGAGTGTAGGTTATGTCGTTGAGACTAATTAAAATCTTTGGTTTGCTCGTATCGCCTTGGGCGTTCAAAACAACGCCATTGGCTTTAAAGGTTCGCATGCGCGCTGAGGTGAGTACACGGATGCGGGTTCGAAAAGATTGACGGTGGCTGGCGAGTTGAGAAAGGCGCGCTAAGAGTGGCTCACGGTCCTCCGAGGGCAATAGTTGTTGCCAACCGACTCCAAGGATAGATTCTAACGGGACTCCGAGTGAGCGAGCCAACGATTCATTGGCAAAATCGCAGACCCCTGAGGCATCTCCCATCCAGATCGATCCTGGGATGGTCTGAAGCGTATCGAGATGAGGCAACTGGTGAAGAGGAACGCTCACGAGAGCCGTTTTTTAGGGGTGGAGGGGAGGACCAAGTGGGCTGAAGGAATGCCCTAAATTCCAGGTAAGAGGAAGAAACAAAAAAACCGCCCAAGAAGGGCGGTTTTCAGTTTTTCGAGCTCACGCCCGAGTCGGATTTCAGAACTTTTCCGATCCTGCGATTACTTCATGAGAAGAGCCTGACGGGACCGTTTGATCTCCCGTGTGATTTTGCGATGGTAGCGAGCCGACATTCCCGTGAGACGGCGGGCTAAAATTTTACCATTCTCGGTAACGAACCGACGAAGGAGGTCTGGATTCTTCCAGTCGATGGCTTCCAATGCGATGTCGATACGACGACGGGGCATCGAGCGATTAGCGCGGCGAAATGCGGAACGGCGTTCAGGTGTTTTGGGCTGCATAACGTTAAAAAGGGTGTGATTACTTGGTTTCGCGGTGGAGAGTCCGTCGCTTCAGATTTGGGTTGTATTTAACCTTTTCCAGCCGGTTAGGCGTATTGGGGCTCTTTTTGTTCCGAGAGGAGATGTAACGGGAAACGGGTTTGCCTTCAGCGCGGGCTTCCGTGCACTCGAGTATGATAAAATCGCGGGCCATGGGATGTAGTTAGTTTGGTTTATTCTTTGGTATCGACAGCCTGATCATCTTCTTCTCCCTCCTGCGATTCTTCGTCGGTTAATCCGAACAAGGAAGTGACGGGGAGACGAGATTTATGAAGTTTGCCTTGGCGTTCAATTTCGGCCTGGCATTCGACGGTGTAGCGGGCAAAAGGCATGGCCTCTAGGCGAGCCTTCAAAATTTCTTTCCCGCTGATTTCGCAGATACCGTAGGTGCCGAGTTCAATTCGCTTTAGTGCCTCTTCAATTTCGTAGAGGGCATCCTGTTCTTGGCTGAGCAAAGAAAGCGCAAAGTCACGATCGTAAGCATCGCTTCCAGCGTCCGCCTGATGCATTCCAAACGCACTAGCTTCGCTCCCTTCCGCCCGAGAACGGAGAGTGTCTTTGGCAACTCCGTTCATGGAATCCAGAATGGAATCATGAAGATCTAAAATTTTCTGTTTCTGGGAAATGAGCCAAGGCGTCATGACTCCAGGTTTTCCCTGAATAACTGGGGTCTGGTCTGGGATGAGTTGGGGATTTGCCTGAACTTTTTTCTTAGTGGGAAGCGCGGGTGTTGGAGTGTATGTACCCTTTGACGTAGACTTCGCAGGCGGATCTACTTTTGAAACTGGAGTCGCTGGGGAGCTTTTAACCGGTTTTCCTCCTTGAGAGGGGTTCTTTTGATTGGAAATTGAAACTCCGTGAGTGGCTTTGACGGGGGCTTTTGGCGCCTGTTTGATTTTTGCTCCTGCCGCGGCGGTTGGTTTAGATGGTTTGAGTGGAGTCTTCGTTAGAGGCTTGGATTGGGATTTAGCAGGCGTTTTCAAAGGGGCCTTTGCAGGAGTTTTTTTCGGCGCAACGAGAGAAGGTTTCTTCGGTGCTGGCTTTTTTAAGCTCGATACTCTTGAGGCTGTTTTGACCGTCTTCGTTGGGGTCTTTACTGCCGGCTTAGAGGCCTTCGTAACGGTGAGATTCTTTGCGGTTTTGCTTTTGTCAGGCGTCTTTTTATTTTTAGACGCACTGGACGCAGCAGCCTTAGCAGCCTTCCCTGGGGAAGACTTGGTCTTTTTGGCTCCCGACACTTTTGATGCGGGTTTGGCTGGTTTAGATCTAGGCATAAATGTAAGAACCCCTGCTCCAAAGAGGACATCTTCAGAGAAAAAGAGGCGAAGGAATTACTGGTTTGTGTGCTCGGCTGCAAGGCCAAATCGACGGAGTCTACATTTCTCTCTTCGGATGTCGGAGCCTTTCAAGGGGCACGGATGAATGGCGTTGAGTATGATTTTACGCTTTTTCTCCCTCAGGGGAGCCTTGTCACGCTCTGGGAATAAGGCTTGGGGCCTGAGGTCGCCGGGCTCATCCGAAAATCCGCCTTTCACGGGATGCGTTTTCGAACAATTCTCCTCGCTGATTTAGTGATAAGTGCGAATTCCTTGGTTTTTCCAATCCGATGCTTCTCGAAGTTAAAGATGTTAGAAAGAGTCACAGCGCCCCAGACGGTGGTGCTCCGGTGGATATACTCAAAGGGGTTGACTTGGCTCTCGGAGCTGGTGAGACCGTATCAATTTTGGGACCGTCTGGATCTGGAAAAAGCACCCTGCTGAGTCTTCTGGGCGCATTGGATTCTCCTGATGCGGGATCCATTCGTGTGGAAGGAATTGAGGTGAGCGAGTTGAAAGGGAAGGCGCTGTCGGATTACCGCAACCGAACGGTGGGGTTCATTTTTCAGATGCATCACCTCTTACCTCAATGTTCGGTTCTCGAAAATGTTTTGACGCCGGCTCTGGCGGGCGGATCGAAGGTTGTTCGAAGCGCTGAACCGCGAGCGAGAGATTTGTTGGATTCTCTTGGACTGGCGCATCGTTTGAAGCATCGACCGTCTGAATTATCAGGAGGTGAGCGTCAGAGGGTGGCTGTGGCACGGGCGATGGTTTTGAATCCCAGACTTCTCCTTGCAGACGAGCCGACAGGGGCTCTCGATCGGGGATCGGCAAGCAACTTGAGCGAGGTTCTTCTCGAAATGAACCGTCGTTATCAAGTGGCCATGGTGGTCGTCACGCATGCATCGGAACTGGCTGCTAGGATGCAGCGCTCGTTTGAGTTGAGGGACGGTAAGCTGGTTCAGATTTCATGACGCTGCTCGGATTGGCTATTGCTGGAGTTCGTTTTCATTGGCGCTCCCATTTTGGGGCCCTTTTGGGAGCAGCCCTTTCTGCCGCGGTTTTAGTGGGTGCTTTGCTTATTTCTGACTCTTTGCGAGGGACTTTGCGGAATCAGGGGGAGGCTAGGATCGGTCGGGTGGTTTCGGCTCTTTCGAGTGGAGAGAGATTTTTTCGAAGCGATCTCGCTGCGCGAGTGTCGAAGGAGGCTGCTCCAGTTCTCCAATTGAGGGGAAGCTTGAGCACGCCAGACGGCTCTGGG
This sequence comes from Chthoniobacteraceae bacterium, assembly GCA_947448395.1. Taxonomy (GTDB): domain Bacteria; phylum Verrucomicrobiota; class Verrucomicrobiia; order Chthoniobacterales; family Chthoniobacteraceae; genus Chth-196. The sequence goes on along the minus strand of CANFNA010000028.1, from coordinate 9,608 downwards.
CGCGTGAATCAGGCGCAGGTGCTGGGGGTGGATGCGCGGTTTTGGGAGCTTTCTCAGTCAGCAGATCGGCGAGAACTGAAGGCTGGAGATGCGGCTGTGAGCCAATCGATGGCTGACAGGTTGGGTCTTTCGCTGGGAGAAACTCTCGTGCTGCGGATGGAAAAGCCTTCCATGTTCTCCAGGGACGCCCCGCTTTCTGGGGAGGAGGAAGTTATCGAGGTGATTAAAATTCGTGTGATTGCCTTCCTCGATGACGCCCATTTTGGGCGGTTTTCTCTGCAGGCCAGTCAGTTGCCTCCTTTGACCGTTTTCCTTCCTTTGGATCAGCTTCAGCAACGACTCGACGTTCAGGGGAAAGCGAACCTTTTGCTAAGTGGATCAATGGTTTCTGAGGATTTGCGAAAGGCGGTTCGTTCCCAGTGGAGTTTGGAGGACGCTGGGTTGCAGTTGCGTGCGATGAAGGATGGCCTCGGGAGTGAGCTGCGATCACCGAGCGTCTTTCTAGAACCGCGTTTGTTGTCAAAGATTCCGGAGGGATCCCAGAGCCTCACTTATTTTGTAAATGACATCCGGAGTGGTGATTTAAGAACCCCGTACTCCATGGTGACGGGAGTTTCACCGGGGGCCGTGCCCTTCGTGCCTGCGGACCTTGAGGATGATGAGGTGGTTATTTCACAGTGGTTAGCGGAGGATCTTTTGGTCGATCCGGGACAATCCTTGGAGCTGAAGTATTACGTAATGGGAGACCATCGAAAACTGGAGGAGAGGTCAGCGTTATTTCGGATTCGCGAAATTGTGGGCTCAGGGCAAAGTCAGTGGGATGGATCGTGGATGCCGGATTTTCCGGGTTTATCGGAAGCTGGAAACTGCAGGGATTGGAAACCTGGTTTTGCGCTGGCCTTGGATCGGATCAGAGACAAGGACGAACAGTACTGGAAAAAGGATAGAGGCACTCCAAAGGCTTTTATCTCTCTAAAGGCAGGACAGCGGATTTGGCAAAATCGCTGGGGACAGGTGAGCTCTGTGAGGTATTCTTTAGGAGGACCGAGCGAGGCAGAGTTGTTAGCGGCGATAGCTCCTGCGGATGTGGGTTTTCAATTTCTTCCTGTGAGGGACTTGGCTTTCAGGGCCATGGAGGCTCCGGTTGATTTTGCGGGTCTTTTTGGAGGATTCAGCTTCTTCCTGATAGGCGCGGCGCTTTCTTTAATTGGTCTGTTGTTTGGGTTGATGGTGGAACGGAGGTCTGTGGAAGCTGGAGCTCTTTTGGCGGTTGGCTGGCCTGTTGCTTTGGTGAGGCGGCTTTTTTTGTGGGAAGGAGCTGCGAGCTCCGTCATTGGGTCGCTGATGGGGGTTGTGTTTGGCGTAGGGTATGCCCGAGCCATTTTAGAGGCATTGGCTGGTGTATGGAGTGGGGCGACTGGAGGGGCGCGGGTTGAGTTTTATTGGGAACCGAAGTCCATCTTATTGGGGGTGGCGTTAAACACCGCTTTTGCCGTTGCAGGAATGGCATTGGCGTGTCGCCGAATTTGGGGGAAACCGGCGAGGGTTCTATTGGCGGGTGAAGCGATGGAGTTGGAGGTTAGAAAAGGGGGTGGCAAGGGTTCCGATGGTAAGAGGAGATGGTCACAGTTAGGGGGAATTGCGGGAGTTGCAGGGTTAGGAATGTGTGGATGGGCGATCTGGATTCGGGATCCCAACCCAGCGGTGTTTTTTGGGGGAGGCAGTCTCTGTTTGGTCGGCGCCTTGACGTTGCTGGATATTTTTTTGAGGACTTTGTCTCAAGGGAGGCTGTCGGCGATTCGACACCTTGCTTGGAGGAACTTAGGAAGGCGGGCTGGACGTGCTTTAGTTTTGGCTGGGGTCCTTGCCGCAGGAGCGTTTCTGGTTCTTTCGGTTGAAGTGTTTCGCAAGGTTCCTAATGAGGGGGGTATGCTTCCGAGGTCGTCTGGAACAGGCGGTTTTGCGTTTTTGGGCCGACTGGCCTCTCCGATTTATGAAGATCTGAACCAACCAGAAGTTCGCGATAATCTTGGTCTTCCAAAGGATCTAGAAACGCAGGCTTGGATGATTCGTGAAAAGGAAGGGGATGAGGCGAGTTGTCTGAATCTAAACCGTGCAGTGCAGCCTCGGGTGCTGGGGGTTCCATCTCGAGATTTTGAGCGGTTGGGGGCCTTTCGTTTCACAAGAAGGAATGCGAACTGGGCTTTGCTAAGGGACAGCGGCGATGGATGGGTGCCTGCAGTGGCTGATGAAGCATCGGTTCTGTGGGCGCTTCAAAAAAAGTTAGGAGATGAGATTCAGGTTCCCGACGGGCGGGGGGGGGCGGTCCGGTTACGATTGGTAGGAGCGTTGAGCGGATCGATTCTCCAAGGCTCTATCTTGATTGATTCGGGAGCTTTCGAGCGCGTTTTCCCGGATGTGGGCGGTTACCGCGCTCTACTCATTGACACCCCGGCAAAGGGGATGGAGGAAACGCGAAAGGAATGGAGTAAGTCCTTGGCGGATCGAGGGCTTGAATTGGTAGGAGCGGAGCAGAGGTTGAAGGAGTTGGATTCTGTTGCGAATACGTATCTCTCTATTTTTCAGGTTCTTGGTGGGTTGGGTGTTCTTCTTGGAGCAGTTGGCGCGGGGGTTGTGGCCGTTCGTAATGTTGTAGATCGTCGTGGGGAACTTGCTGTTTTAGAGGCGACAGGTTGGAGGGTTTCCCAAGTACGCCGTCTCCTAGGGTGGGAGCATGTGCTCCTTGTCGTTTTGGGAATTGTGATTGGCGTCGCCTGCTCTGCGGTCGCAACGGTGCCCGGTCAGATCCTTCGAGGAGAAGCGATGAAATGGAGTCTGATTGTTTTTGCGGTGGGAACACTTCTTTTCGTGGCGCTCGTTTCCGTATGGGTGGGTATCCGATTCTCCCTCCCCCGATTAGCTCTTAAGACTCTGCAGTCAGAGTAATCATCCATCAGCCCAATCAGGGGCTGCACTCGGCTCGAATTTTAGATTCCCTGAAGGACTCCGGTCGAATCTCCAAATCGATCCATGGCAGCCCCCATTTTTGCCATCAGACTCAGGTGTAGATTACTCATTGGCGTCGCGGCCGCTTTTACATGGCGGCCGGGTTTAAGAAGCCCTCCGCCGTGTCCAGCGAGAATCACGGGAAGGTTTTCATGGGAATGCCGATTTGCATCAGATAAGCCGCCGCAATAGACAATCATGGAATTATCGAGGAGCGATTTTCCGTTGGCCTCCTTCGTGTCGCGGAGCTTCTGAAGGAGGTAGGCGAGTTGACGAGTGTAGAATAGGTCGATCTGTGCCAGTTTTTCGATTTTCTTCGCATCATCTTGATGGTGCGAGAGTTCGTGGTGACCTTCAGAGATCCCTATCGATTGAAAACTTCGGTTGCTTCCATCGTGGGCCAGCAAAAATGTGGAAACGCGGGTGGAGTCTGTCTGGAACGCCAAGACTAGAAGATCCATCATTAACCGCATGTGATCTTCATAGTTCGCTGGGGTTCCGGCGGGAGTGGTGGCATCGACGCTAGGAGGCGGTCCAAATGAACTCATTCGTTTGAGCCGCTGCTCGATCTCTCGAACCCCAGTGAGATATTCTTCTAATTTTGAGCGATCATTGGACCCGAGTTGTTTTTGGAGTGAGCGCGCGTCTTCACGAATAAAATCAAGGATAGAACTTCGTCGGGCGTCTTCTGCGGCTTTCCGAGCTAAACGTTCCGAAGTCTGATTTCCGCTTCCAAATAGGCGCTCAAAAACCAGTCGAGGATTCGATTCTGGCGCGAGAGGGAGCGATTCCGATTTCCACGAAATATTGAACTGGTACGCGCATGAATACCCTGAGTCACAGGCTCCTGAGCGTCTCAGTCCATCGCAGGAGAGTTCCAGTGAAGAAAAGCGTGTTTTATCGCCAAGCGCGGAAGCGATCACCTGATCTGCCGATACCCCCAAACGAATATCACTCCCCGCCGTTTTTTTGGCTCGAACCCCAGTCAGAATCGTTGCCGTTGCCCGAGCGTGATCACCGCCGCCATCCTTCCCTGCCCGCCCGTTCTGGTGCTCGAGTCCACTGATAACCTGAAAGTCTTTTTGGAACTCAGCCAGAGGCTGCATAGTTTCATTGAGTTTCCAGTCCGATCCCTCGCCCGTTGGCTCCCACCGACTTCCAATCACGCCATTCGGAATGTACAAAAAAGCGGTTCTCAGAGGATCCCCGACAGGGGTCTTCCCGATCTGGATGGGCGCGGATTCCAACCCATGAGCTGTTTTTGCCGCCAAAGATTCGAGGTAAGGTAACGCCAGTGAAATGCCAATTCCACGAAGGAAGGACCGACGATCTAGAGAAGTGGTGGGGCGGGTAGCAGCCATCGCACCAAGGGAGACTCGATTGGAGGGCGTCTCTTAGGGGTGTTTTGTTGAATCCGGAGAGGTGGGTTTCTTCAGGTTCGAGGCAGAGGGGCGATTCAGCAGAAAAATGCTTAGCCAGCCTAGAATCAGGAGTCCGCCTCCCAGCGGGGTAATGGCTCCCAGCCAGCGAATCTGAGTCAAAGCGAGGGCGTAAAGAGAACCGCTGAAAATAAAAATTCCGGAGGCGAATAATTTGAATGGCAGCAGGCTTGAGGGCTGCGATTGAGTGCTAACCCAGATGAGAACAACCGCGTGCAAAAGATGGTATTGAGAGGCCGTTTGCCACACTGGCATAGTTTGGTGCAATTCGAGGAGTGGCCGAAGTTGGTGTGCACCGAATGCACCCATGCCAACGCCGAGAGCGCCAAAAAGGGCAGATATTCGGAGGGGACTCATCATTTCTTACCGCGTCCTAGCGATCGTTGGGTTCGTTTTGAGGGGTTTGAGGCACCCGCATCGAATTTATCTGCTCGGAAAGTTTTGCGTTTATCCAATCCACCAACTTGGGGCGGGCCAACTCAAATGCAAACTTCGCAGCGGACAAAACTAGGCCGCTAGAAATTAGGCTGTTCGGCTTGGGTTCTTCTATAGGCTGAGGGTTGGATGGCTCCGATGGCGCCTGTGAGGATGCATATTTCCGCCCAAGTAATCCGGAGAGAAGGAATCCGCCAGCCAATCCCCCTATCAACCAAGATCCGATATTGCGTCCCATGCTTCGGCGCGCTCTTTCCATAAGATCAGCGGAGCGCTCCACCCTTCGCATGGCCGAACGAATTTCCAACCTTGAGATCTCTATCTCTGCGATCAGCGCGGCTTTTCTGCGGTCGATTTCAGCCATGTTTCATCCTTTCGAAATTCTTCAAGGGTTGCAGGGAACATGGGCTTTTCCATCCAGCTCCGAGCCATCTTTAAAATGCCCCAAGCGCCCAGAAGATGAAGGGTGCCTAGGGCAGCCGCTATCCAAATCCAGGCGTGTTCGGTGCGTAGGAGTCGGGCGATTCCAAATACGAACGCCAGACACATCAAAAGATAACCCGCAAGCATCAGTGTAATTGCCACAACCACTAAAAGCAGCACGCCGCCGATTCGAGCCATCGCTTCCTTGCCCTCGACTCCAGCCAACTCCAAGCGCGTGCGCACGTAACGAATGGACGTATGTATCCATTCCCGCAGATATCGCGGAAAATCGTAGTGATCGGGAGGGGCGGGGGCCATTCCGAGAAAAAGGGAGTTTTAGGGTGGTGGGGGTGGCGACAAACGCTCTTTGCGAGAAGCTGAAGAAGGGACTTCCCAGGCCTTGCACAGAAACTAACGGCGCGCGAGCGAGCCAATCACGAATCCAGCCCCGACGGCGATCAAAACCGCCTTGATCGGATTTGCACGGACGTATTCCTCCGTGTCTTTTTGCAGGGCTTTCAGCTGTACCTTGGCATCATCGTACATATCTCCCGCTTTGTCTCGGAACTCCGACGCTTTTTCCCCCATCATCGTGCCCAGTTCCTTCGCTTTGGCTTCTGCCGCCGCCCTCAGTTCTTCCGCAGCACGCGCTGCATGCGATCCAGAAGCCCGGAGGCTCTCCTGAATGTTGCTGGGATTGCCAACAGAGTCTGCTTCCTGGCCATCAAAGGATTCGGGTTTGAGGGTCGCTGTGTCGGTGCTCATAAATGTTACTGTGAAGTTAAGGTCTTATTTCCTGTGATCTGACGGGTCTGACAAGGCTTCTTCAAACTGCCTTCTATAGATTGCATGAAATGCGAGGCGGCTCAGCAATCCGGAAACCCATCTGAAGAAACCCTTTTCTTATCCTACGGAAATGACGATGGAAAGGGGGCGGAAAATTGTGGGAATTCAAAATAAGGTTCTCGCCCCTCGAAAAAACGCTTCGGCATCCAACTAGAACCCGAATGGCTCGTTTGGTCCCTTTTCGAGAGCTAAGGCGCCCAGTTTGGTCCGAAGCCCAGAAGCCAAATGAACCTTTGAAGGAACTCCTCTAGAGAGCGGGCTTCAATTTGGACCCTAATCGCGAGCCCACCGGTTACTTCGCCCGGAAGGTGATGCGCGCCTTTGACAAATCGTAGGGGGATAATTCTACTTCCACATTGTCCCCAGGCACAATGCGGATGAAGTGTTTACGCATTTTCCCAGAAATGTGGGCGAGCACGACTGTTCCGTTTGGAAGCTGCACGCGGAACATGGTTCCTGGCAGCACTTCCTTTACGACTCCGTGCGTCTTGATTGCTTCCTCTTTGCCCATAGACATCCCAATATGGGGGGGCGGCTGTGCGAAAGCAACCCCGAGAGAAAGGGAGCGTAGGGCGGAGGACGTGCGTCGGCCTGCCGGCTCAGAAAATTAAGGCCCTGAACGTCAGGCTCGAGAGAGCCGCCAAAAGCTTTGGCTTCAAAAAGTCTCCTTGCCAACGCCCTTCCTCAATTTGGATGCTCAGCGGCATCTCGCCCGACCATTTCGTCTGTGGGATTGATCTGGCGATGATTTGTCAGTGATTTCGGGCTGTGGCTCAGCTTGGTAGAGCGCTTCGTTCGGGACGAAGAGGCCGCGGGTTCAAATCCCGCCAGCCCGACCATTCTAAACGCGGCCAGGCGGTTGCTTTGCTGACGCGCTCATTATCCTACCACGGACTTGAGGGAAGTCAGCCTTTCGTGCGATTCGCATGAGGCCCTATCTGAGTCGGTCACCTCGGTGATTGGGCGGGTCTGCGACTCCCTTTTGTCTTCCCCTGCACCATCCGCCTGCATCGAGGCTTCTCCATACCTCTTGCCCTTGGATAGGGGAAAACAGACTAATTTTTCAGTGTAGCGCCTATGCGAGCCAATCGTTCACTACTTTGCCTGCAACGTCGGTGAGGCGGAAGTCCCGCCCTTGGAAACGATGTGTCAAGCGGAGGTGGTCCAATCCAAAAAGATGCAGCAACGTGGCGTGGAAATCATTGATGTGCACTGGATCGCGCACGATGTTCCACCCAATCTCGTCCGTCTCTCCGTACGTCAGACCGCCCTTCAAACCGCCGCCAGCCATCAAAATAGAAAATGCGGTGGGATGGTGATCTCGGCCGGTGACGTTTTTGCTTCCCCCGCGATTTTCGCCCAGAGGGGTACGCCCGAATTCTCCTGCGATCACCACCAACGTCTCGTCCAAAAGACCGCGTTGCTTGAGATCTTTGATCAACGCCGCAATGGGTTGATCCGCCATGCCACTATTGAAGGTTAGTTCCGAGTCCAGGTTGGAATGGTGATCCCATGACGCGTGAACGATATTCACAAAGCGAACTCCACGCTCTACGAGACGTCGGGCAAGCAAGCAGTTCTTCGCATAATTCCTGTACTGCCCAGCTCCGCCGCCGCGATCTACTTTTATTTTTGGATCCTCGCGATCGACCCCATACATCTCAAGTGTCGCAGGAGATTCGTCGGAGATATCGATGAATTCAGGTGCAGCGCTCTGCATCCGAAATGCCAACTCATAGGCAGAGATGCGCGATGCAATTTCAGGATCTTGGACTTGCTCAAATCGTTTTGCATTCAGTTGAGCCAAGACGTCTAGACCCTGTCGCTGTAGTGATGCGGGAAGTCCCTCAGGATTGCGTAAATTGAGAACTGGATCGCCTTGGTTTCGAAACAAGACTCCCGAGTAGACACTCGGAAGGAAACCTGATTGCCACAACGACGTTCCAGCGCTGGTTCCACGACCCGCTGTCAAAACTACATAGCCAGGGAGATTGCGAGACTCACTCCCAAGACCGTAATTCAACCATGCTCCTGCGGATGGTAGTCCGAAAGTGCTCCGCCCACAGGTGAGTACCAACTGGGCTGGGTGATGATTAAATTGGTCGGTGTGCATCGAGCGCACCATGAGAAGGTCGTCGGCGCATTGGGAAAGACAGGGAAGCAGATCGCTGAACTCCATTCCGGACTGCCCGTTTTTGGCGAACTGGCGAGGCGATCCCATCAGAACTGCCGATTCTTTTTTGATGAAGGCGAAGCGAACGTTCTTTGTCAGAGACTCCGGAAGCGGTTGTCCGTTTAACTCGTTCAACTTTGGTTTTGGATCAAAGAGGTCGAGTTGGCTTGGAGCGCCCTCCATAAAAATGAAGATGCAGTTTTTTGCGCGGGCCGAAAAATGGGGCTTTCTCGGAGCCAGAGGATCGTTCGATGCGGCGATTATTGGAGCGGCTTGGAGATCTTCGGCTGCGATCATCGAAGCCAGCGCAGCCGCGCCGATGCCATTCGCAGTGGTTGTGAAAAAGTCGCGCCGTGTGAGATGGATGGCTTCTTGAAGTGGATTCATAAGCTTCGGCGGGGAGTTGAATTTTCCATGATACCGAGGATGGGATTGGTGTGACTTCAGTCGCGAGTGATGAATTCGTCCGTATTCAAAATCACGCGAACCACGGAAGTCCAGGCAGCGGCCTCGGGAGTGCCTCCCAGTTTTTTTGCGTCCTCAGGTTGTTTGTGAAAGGTATCCCGTGCGGAATTGAGGAGTGAAACGAGGGAGTTCGTTTCAGAAAGCTCTGGCGGGCGGATTAGGCAGGACTCAAAAAGTTTAGAGAGCAGCGATGCATCGGTAATTGCTTCACCGGAGTCCGTCTGCTCTGAGGCAATCCGCTTTCCGAGGGCCTGAGCGGCCTCCATGAACGTCTCTGCATTCAATGTGGTTAATGCCTGTAATGGGGTATTGGAAACAGTTCTTCGTGCATTACTGACATTTGCATCTGGGCAGTCGAATGTGATCAGATCTGGGTAGGGTGCGGTGCGTTTGAAGAACGTATACATTCCCCTTCGGTAACGGTCCTCCCCCTTGCTTTCAGCCCAGCGGAAGTTTCCCGCGTAGCTTAGTGCCGCGATTTCAGGGGGCATGGGAGGAAATACGCTGGGGCCACCAATTTTTCGCGAGAGCATTCCGGCTGCAGCCAGATGCAGATCGCGAACAACCTCGCCTTCGACCCGTAGTCGATTCTGTCTAGCGAGTAGTCGATTAAGAGGATCTCGCTCAATGAGGTCCGGCCTCGATGCTGAAGACTGCTTGTAGGTCGCAGAGTTCATAATGATCCGAAGCAAATCCTTGCGGCTCCAACCCTGATCGCGCAAACGGGATGCGAGGAAGTCGAGTAACTCTGGATGCGTCGGAGCTTCACCGCGAACGCCAAAATCTGCGACGGTCCGAACCAGACCTTCTCCAAAAAGCCT
>CANFNA010000027.1 GCA_947448395.1 Chthoniobacteraceae bacterium | reverse complement strand
CTGGGACGCACTTCCCCGGACGGAGTGAAATTTTCGATAACGTACTGACGGATTTTTTCTTGGATCTCGCGATGTTCTCCGGATTCCGCAGTGACGATTCGATTTGCGTACTCTTTAACCAACTCCGCAGAGGGTGCGAAGATGCGTCCCGCTACCAAGTCGAGTGAAGTGCGGGAAATGAGTCGGGATAAAATGCCGCCGGTCCGTGATTTGCGGATCGAGTGCGGGGTGATAAGTACGTAGGAGATTTCTTCGGTCATAGGACAAAAAAGACCTGGCTCGGTAAGGACTGGGTGAGCAGTCCTCTCGGCCAGACGGTCCTTGGAAAGGTTTTTAAGGCCGACCAAGGGGGTGGTAACGCTAGTCCCCCCTGTTTCGGTGCGTCAACGCATTTCCCCAGAGGCGCAGGCGTTCTGAGTTGCTTGGGGTGATGTTGATATCCGTGAGTGGGCGACCCCGCAGGTGGGGCAGTGAAGCCATGCTGGATTCCATTCCCCTGGCAGACTTTCACTGGGAGCGCTGGGTTGGGTCTTTTCGAGTTCTTCGGTGCCAAACAGCGCTGCCATCATGGCTTTGCCAATAATATTCATCAGCATGCCGAACAGGGCCAACCCGCAGAGCATCGTGACTGCCGCAACAATCCTCCCCAACACAGTGACAGGGTACATGTCTCCGTAACCGACGGTGGTTAGGGTGACCATTGCCCACCACATGGCCTGTGGCACTGATGTGAAAAGGGTGTCTTTTGCCCAATGCCCCGGTTTTGAAACGTCGGCGTCCTCAGGGATCCCAGATTCAGGGAGAGCGAGGTCGAAGTAGTGGGAATGCGGATTCCAATCTTTTACGTCGAGGGTGGTTCCAAAGTCTCCGTATCCATAGAGAACCACCTTGGCGTCTGCGAGGTTGTGGTGCATGTCGTGGGAGTGGACCCTCAAGACTTTGGGTGAAATCTTCTCGATGCGCTCGGTAGCGCCTTCTGCAAACTCACACTGGTAGACAAGAGAACTTGAGATGATCACTACGGAGAAGAGAGCCAGAAAGTAAATGGTCAGGTTCATCGCCAAGGGGCTCTTTTTGGCTCCAGCGTGAGAGGCGGACTGCATTTTTACCATGGCCTCTTTCGCGAGTTTGAGGACTCGCAGCACCCGCAGCACTCGCAGCACTCGGAGGACCCGGGCTGATTTGAGGGCTGTAATATTTGCCGCCATTAAGAACGAGGGGGCAATAGCCAAGAAATCGATCATCCCCCAGAAACTGAACAGGTACTTGGTCTTGTGTTTTGCGGTGATGATGTTGGCGATGTACTCCAGCGAAAAGATGGCTACGAATGTCCACTCTAGGATTTTGAATAGCTCTCCATAGGCGTGTTTGAGCGATTCCACCGTCTCCAAAGCGCCAATGATCGCTGAAGCGAAGATGACGATGTTCAGAAAGTTGTGCAGGACCTGATAAGTCCGAGCCTCGGGAACATGGAGAGCCCGAAATAGAAACTCGGGGCCTGCTCGCTCTGGAATTGGAGCAGGGGTGGATACGGGATTTTTATTAGATTGAGGACTCATGAAAGGATTTGGCGAGCGGGACAAAGTTTAGTCGGATCCCAACTGACTAACAGTTTTGGATTCGGAGAATAAAGAGTCGTTTTTCTCCTAACAGGATTGTCTGAATCGGGCTTTAGATTATCACCTGCTAATTAAAATGATGTCCTTTCCGTCCACAGCTCGGATCTTTGGCGCGTTGGTGCTGACGCTAATCCCTTGGATGGAACAGGTGGAGGCTTCCGGTGCGAAGGTGGATTTTGCCAGGGAAATCCGGCCGATTCTTTCAAATTACTGTTTTCACTGTCATGGCCCGGACGAGAAAAATAGGAAAGGAGGGGATAAGGTCGGGTTGCGTTTGGACGAGGAAGCTGGGGCTCGGATGGATTTGGGCGGATATGCTGCTTTGGTTCCGAACCATCCAGAGCACAGTCATCTGATTAAGAGGATTGAAAGTACGGATTCGGATGAGGTGATGCCTCCACTGAAGAGCGGGAAGAAAATGACCGCGCGCGAGGTGGGTTTGCTGAAGCGGTGGATCGAACAAGGAGGGGGATATGCTCCCCATTGGGCCTATGGATCACCGGTTCGGGTGGACCCTCCCCCAATCTCGGAGCCTTCATGGGGGGCGCATCCGGTGGATCGCTTTCTTTTTGCTCGGCTATCGAGCGAGGGATTGAAGCCCAATTCTCGGGCGGACCGAGCGACGCTTGCGCGGAGGGTCATGCTCGATTTAACCGGTTTGCCTCCAAGCCTTGAAGAGTTGGATGCTTTTGAGAAGGACACAGCTCCTGACGCCTACGGGCGTTTTGTGGATAAGGCTCTTTCGAAGTCTTCGTTTGGGGAGCACTGGGCGAGAATGTGGTTGGATCTCGCCCGTTATGCGGATTCTGCGGGATATCCGAGTGATCCGGGGAGGAGCATCTGGGCGTATCGGGATTATGTGATTCGTTCGTTTAACCAGAACAAACGGTTTGATCAATTTACGGTAGAGCAGTTGGCAGGGGATCTGTTGCCAAACCGGAGTGAGGAACAGCTCATCGCGACTGCTTTTCATCGGAACACGATGACTAATAATGAAGGGGGAACGGTGGATGAGGAGTTTCGGAATGCCGCCGTGGTCGATCGGGTGAATACCACTTGGTCTGTGTGGATGGGGACGTCGATGGCGTGCGCGCAATGCCACACGCACAAGTTTGATCCGCTGACGCAGAAGGAATACTTCGGTTTTTTTGCCGTATTAAATCAGACGGAGGATGCGGATCGGCGGGATGAAGCTCCTTTGCACGAGTTTTACTTGCCTGAAGAGGCTGTGAAGCGGGATGTCTTGCAGAAAAAAATTCAAGAGCTGGAGGCTCAGTTTAAGTCTCCTTCAGCCTCTTGGACGATGGGACTGGAGAAATGGATAGCTGGTTTTTCGAAGCCATTTGAGTGGGATGGGGCTGGGGTGACGCCCCTGCGTGCTTCTGGTGGATTGGAGGTGCAGCAAAGAGCAGATGGTTCGTTTCGGGTGGTTCTGCCGCGCGATCGAAAAGGAAAGGGTGGGGAGGTTTTATCGGTGGATTTGGCGGTGGGCGGTTCTCAGTTAACAGGGCTCAAGCTGGCTTCTGTTCCGGATGATTCTCTGCCCGAAAAAGGAGCCTCGGTGGGGGGGAAAGGAGCTTTTACTGTGGAGAAAATTCGCGCGGTGCATCTCCCAGGTGGCCTCCGTGGGATCCCAGCGAGGTATGTTCGAGTGGAATTGAAAGGGGCGGTTAGGCCTCTTCAAATCTCGGAACTCGAGGTGTTTGTTGATGGGAGAAATGTGGCGGTGGGGGCTGTTGCGCGTTTGAGCGCCACTCAGGGCGATGCCGCAGCCGGCCGCGCAGTGGATGGGCGGATTGGATCTTCCGATTCGGTGGCGGTCACGACGGGGGAGAAAGCGGGAGATTTTTTGGAGGTGGATTTGGGGGCGGTCTCGCGAGTGGAGAAGATTCGTCTGACGGCTCCCAAGGAGGGGGGCTACTTTTTGGGAGACTTAAAAGTGAGTTTGTTGGAGGAGTCACGAAAAGAACTTTGGACCGGGTCGGAGACGGATTTTCGGGAATCGGTTAAGGAGTGGTTGCCACTCGGGGGCACGGAAGTGAAGTTCCGAGCGGTCTATGCCACCGGAACGGCTCCAGGATTTGAGCCGCAGACGGTGGTGGGACTGAAAGCGTTGGATCCTCAGAAGAACAAGAATCGTGGCTGGGGTGTTGGGCCGGGATCGAAGCCGCAGTCATTGACCTTGATTTTCGACAAACCCATCGCGACCAAACCGGAGGACAAGTTGTATGTGGAGCTGGATCAAAAGGGGGTGAGTTGGGAGCAGATGCTAGCGTCTTTTGCTCTCTTCAAAACGGGAGATGATCGTGTGGAGAGTTGGGCGTCGACGCCGCAGCAGATTCTCTCCTTAGCGACCAAGCCGGCTCAGTTAACGGCGCCTCAGAAGGAACAAGTTCGCGATTTTTACGTTCGAAATTTGGCTCCTGAGGCGGCGAAAGAGCGGGCGGCGTTGGCTTCTGCGAAAAGGGATTTGGCGGCAGCAAAGCCGGATACGGTTCCGGTGATGAAGGAGCTTTCGCAGGAAAAGGCCCGCGAGACCAAGGTGCAGATTCGGGGGAACTACCTGAATTTGGGGGATGTGGTGTCGCCGGGGACGCCTGCTGTTTTTCCGCCGCTACCGGAGGGTTTCAGTGCCAACCGGCTCGGGGTTGCAAAATGGATTGTGGATTCGAAAAACCCTCTCACCGCTCGGGTCACGGCGAACCGGTTTTGGGAATCGATTTTTGGGATCGGGATCGTGCGCACGAGTGAAGAGTTTGGGGCGCAGGGAGAGATGCCGGTGCATCCCGATTTATTGGATTGGCTAGCCACGGAATTGATTCGGACGGGCTGGGATGTGAAGGCGTTTCTTCGGTTGCTGGTGACTAGCGAGGCGTATCAGCAATCATCCTCAGTTTCTGCAGCAGCTTTGGAGAAAGATCCGGACAATCGATTGGTTTCCCGCGGCCCTCGCTTCCGGGTGACGGGGGAGGTTGTGAGGGATCAGGCTCTCTTTGTGAGTGGGCTGTTGAGTTCAAAAATGTTTGGAAAGCCGGTTCGTCCTCCAAAGCCGAACCTCGGGCTGACCATGGCTTTTGGAGGTAGCAATGATTGGGTGCCGAGTGTTGGGGAGGATCGGTATCGGCGGGCGCTTTATACCGAATGGAAACGGAGCAGTCCCTACCCGATGTTTACGACATTTGACGCTCCTGATCGTGAGGTGTGCACGATTCGAAGGGGACGGACTAACACGCCGCTTCAGGCTTTTGTGACGTTGAATGATCCAGTTTTCGTGGAGGCTGCGCAGGCTTTGGCGAGGAGGATCGTGGCGGAGGGGGGGCAGAGCGTGCGGGATCGTTTACAGTATGCCTTTCGCAGGGTGCTTTGCCGCAAGCCGACGGAGGTGGAGGCGAGTCGGTTGGAGCGATTGCTCGTGAATTTGAAAGGGGGCTTTGGAGTGGATCCGGATAGAGCTTTAAAGATGGCGACTGATCCTTTGGGGCCCATTCCTGACGGGATGGAAGCGAGTGATCTCGCTTCATGGGTGGCTTTGTCAAATGTGCTCTTGAATCTGGATGAGGTCTTGATGCGGCGCTGATCGCATCGGGACATGAAACGTGTTTTCTAAATTCTTTTTGATGTGACCTATGGACCTCTCTGAAAATGCGGGCTTCGCGAAACTGCAGCACCAGACTCGGCGAAATTTCCTCAAAGGAGCCGGTCACTTTAGTTTGGGAGCGATTGCGTTGGAATCTTTGCTAAGCGGCGAGAACAGGGCTTCCGCAGCGTCCCTTGAAGGAAACCCCTTGGCCGCACGGAAGCCGCATTACCCACCGAAAGCTAAGCGGATGATTTACCTCCATATGTCTGGAGGGCCTCCGAACTTGGACATCTTTGACTACAAGCCAGAGTTAGTGAAGCGGAGTGGTCAGGACTGTCCGGACGAATTTTTGAAGGGACGCAAGTTTGCGTTTACGACGGGCGTTCCAAAATTGATGGGCACGCCCCGATCCTTTAAGCAGTGCGGCAAAGGGGCGATTTGGATGTCGGATGCGGTTCCGAATTTTCAGCGGATCGCGGATGAGGTGACCGTTGTGCACTCGATGAAGACGGATGAGTTTAATCACGCTCCGGCTGAGCTGTTACTCTACACGGGATCTCCTCGCCAAGGGAGGCCGTCTTTGGGTTCTTGGGTGACGTATGGTCTTGGGACGGAGAATGAAAATTTGCCGGGATTTGTCGTGTTGATTTCATCCGGAACGCAGCCCAGCGGGGGACAGGGGTGTTGGGGAAGCGGGTTCATTCCGTCGGTGTATCAAGGAGTGCAGTGTCGTTCCAAAGGAGACCCGGTGCTTTTTGTTTCTGATCCCGCGGGAATGAACCGCGAGACACGGCGTCAGACTTTGGATGCGCTTCGGGATTTGAATGAGCAGCAGATGCGGGAGTTAGGACATCCGGAGACGATGACTCGAATTGCCCAGTATGAACTCGCCTACCGGATGCAGACGGCGGTTCCAGAGGTGATGGATATTTCAAGGGAGAAGCCTGAGGTGCTGGCGGCTTATGGGGCGGAGCCGGGAGAGGCGAGTTTCGCGAACAACTGTCTCTTGGCGAGGAGGCTCATTGAGCAGGGGGTTCGCTATGTTCAGTTGTTTGATTGGGGGTGGGACTTTCATGGCACGGGGCCGAAGGAGGACATTCGGGACGGACTCACGCAGAAGATGTCCCGAACCGACCGACCTGTGGCTGCGTTGATTGAGGATTTAAAGCAACGCGGCTTATTGGAGGACACGCTGGTGGTCTGGGGTGGCGAATTTGGCCGAACTCCATTCCGCGAGGGGCGTACGGCGGGCGGGGCCGTCTTGGGCCGGGATCACTATCCTGATTGCTTCTCGCTGATGCTGGCGGGGGCTGGAGTAAAGAGGGGTTTTTCTTATGGCTCGACCGACGAGTTGGGATTCTCGGTAACGGAGAATCCGGTGCACATTCATGATTTTCAGGCCACGGTCATGCATCTTTTAGGGTTTAATCACGAGCAGTTGACCTACCGTTTCCAAGGGCGTGATTTCCGTCTCACGGATGTGCATGGCCACCTAGTGAAGGATCTTTTGGCCTGAGTCATCTGGATTTTTGGGTCCGAGAATTTGGTCCGAGAAAGTTGCTGGCGGTAGTTGATGAAGGGTCAAGGTGGCGGGGAAAAGAGAAAGCCGCCGTACCTCACGGAGGACGGCGGCTTTGGAGAATCAACTGCCCTCAATTGCTTGCTTGGCAGTCATCATTCGGGATAGGTCCCGAGGAAATTTAGCTAGTAGGGACTAGATGAAAGACTAGGTTACTGAGCGTTGAAACGGAACTTGGCCTTTGCGCGCTTCGCGTTTGCACGGGCCTTGCGCTTCGTCTTCATCGTCGGCGTTTCAAAGCCGCGAAGGCGACGCACTTCTTCCATGATTGCTTCGTTCTCAACCTTTGATTTCAGACGCTTAAGAGCGCGGTCAATCGGTTCACCTTTTTTTACTGTTATTTCTGGCATAGTTCTCACCCCTCTCTCTCGATGGTTCGATGATCTAAAACAAGGGGGCGGACCTTACTGGACCTTTGGGGGGGCGTCAATGGCGCTATTTCTCGGCCGGTTGACGGTTTGTAGGCTTGAGGTTAGCGTGAGCCAGATTCTGTTGGCCACTGGTAAGCAGAAAAATTGTCATAACCATGCAGAAACTTGAGTTTGAGGAAGCCGTTGAGGCGATAGTGGCTCGAAATTCCCGCTTCGATCGGGATGCTTACCAATTTCTACGGGAATCACTCGATTTTACGGTGCAGCGTCTTAAAAAAATGCGCCCAGGACGGTCCTCTCACGTTTCGGCTCGGGAGTTGCTGGATGGAATTCGGCTTTTCGCTCTTAACCAGTTTGGTCCAATGGTGGTTACCGTCCTTGATTACTGGGGTATCCGTCGTTGCGAAGATTTTGGAGAAATGGTGTATCTCTTGATCCAGACGGGTGCTTTTGGACAGTCCGAGACGGATTCGCAGAAGGATTTTGAAGGGGCTTACACGTTTCACGATGCGTTTGTGGCCCCTTTCCTTCCATCGGTGCCTCCCGAATCCTCTCGTAAGAGACGAAGGGCTACCACCGAATCTGCGCCGAAAACAGAGTAGTCTGTTCAGACTAAACAGGTCGCTGCAAAAACGGCACCTTGAGTCAGGCGCTCTGTTCCAGCATCCGCCGGATCGGAAGTTCCGCTCGCTGCCTCAAAGGCTCTGGAAGAGTGATTTCGGGTTGGATCGAGGCGAGTGCATTCCGCAGTTTTTCAAGAGTGTTCTTCTTCATAAACCTGCAGTCGGCACAGGCGCAAATTTCTGTGGGACCAGGGATGAACGTGCGATCTGGGAGTTCCCTGCGCAACCGATGCAGCATTCCCGATTCGGTCACGATAACAAAGGACTTGGCGGAATGATTTCGGCAGTAATGCAGCATTTTCTCTGTTGAGCAGACTTCATCCGCGAGTAATCGAACGGCTAAAGGACACTCGGGATGGGCGACCACCGGAGAGCCTGGATACTCTTTTTGAATGCGTTCGATGCTCTGCTTGGTGAACTCCATGTGGACGTAACACGAGCCCTTCCAAAGATCCATGGGTCTCCCAGTTTGTTCGATCACCCATTGGCCCAAATTTTGGTCGGGGACGAAGAGGATATTGCGGTCTTTAGGGGTGGCTTGGACAATCTTGACCGCGTTGCCGCTTGTGCAAATCACATCTGAAAGTGCCTTCACTCCTGCAGAACAGTTAATGTAGGCGATGACGTAGTAATTCTTTTCCGCATGGGCCAACAGGTGTGCTTTCAGCGCCTCAGCGGGGCAGGAATCCGACAGGGAGCAGCCGGCATCGAGATCTGGAATGATGACCCGCTTCGATGGGTTGAGAATTTTGGCTGTCTCCGCCATGAAATGAACGCCACAGAAGGCGATGACATCTGCTTGGGTGCTAGCGGCTTGGATTGAAAGGCCCAGAGAGTCTCCCACGAAATCGGCCACCTCCTGGATCTCACGAACCTGGTAATTATGCGCCAGGATCACGGCGTTGTGCTGCTTTTTAAGAGCCTGAATTTCTTCAACTAAATCGACACCGAGTACCTGCATAGTTTCAAAAACATGCCATGAAACGGTGAAGGGATCACCTCAAAAGGATCTGCGAAGCGAACGGGTCCTGAGTATTTTTAAGGGCAGGCTGTGACGATATTGTTGAAAATGGTTTGCACTGTGGATCACTGCGGATTGCCATCTGCTGATGCTTCCTAGATACACGCTGCTCCCGCTTTGTTCCCTCGTGCTCCTTTCGTGCAATCGGCCCGCTTCAGAACCTGTCTCGGCAGAAAGCAAGGGGCCTGCGTCAAATTCCTCAACTGAGCTGCGAGTTGATAAATTGGAGCAGGCGTTGCCTCGCCAGACGACCAGTGAAGAAGCCAAGAACAAGTCGGCGGATACGAAGGCGGATACGAAGGCTGGATCGATTTGGATTTCAAATTGGAGCGAGGCGAAGCGCCTTGCGACGGAAACAAAGCGAGACTTGTTGATCGATTTTACAGGATCGGATTGGTGTCGATATTGCATCGCTCTTAAATCGGAGGTGTTTGACCAAGCGATTTTTAAAGAGGAGGCAGTGCGCTCATTTGTTCCGGTGGAAATTGATTTTCCGATGGACGACACGAAGCTGAGTCAGGCTGTGGCGAACCAAAATGCGCAGCTTCAGCGGGAATTTGCTGTTGAGGGATATCCGACTGTTTTTTTAGCGGATGCAGCAGGGAAGCCGTATGCAAGAACGGGTTATGAAGAGGGTGGTCCCGAGGCCTATTTGAAACGTTTGGCCGGGTTTCGCGAAATTCGCGTGAAGCGAGACACCGCTTTTCAACGTGCAACGGGACTGGAGGGTCTACAGAAAGCGGCGGCCTTAAAAGAGGGATTGGATGAGATGTCGGAGTCAATCGTGCTGGGATTTTATCAGGAAAGGCTGAAGGAAATTCGTGAATTGGATCAGCAGGACACGCTTGGGTTGGAAGCTAAGTTTGGGTTTCGTGCTGCTTTCGAGGAGTTTAGGGGACAGTTGGAAAAACGGAAATCGGAGGGATTGGAGGTGATGGTTCGAATGACCGATGAGTTTATTGCGAAAAGGGCACAGGCAACGGGGGCGCAGAAGCAGCAGGCGCTTTTGTGTTTATTAAACTATCTTACTCCGCCCAAGGATGATGCGATCGCTGTGAAGATTATGGAGCAAATGCGGGATCTGGATCCAAACTCGGAGAGCGGGCGTCTGGCAGCGGAAAATTTGGAGCGCCTCAGACAGAGAATGCAGTCAGAGGCGGCCAAGACTCCGAAGGAGGGGGCTGGGAAGGGGGCTGTGCCCAAGTAGTTGGGCGAGTTGAGCAGAATTTTGGGGTTAGATGGTTGAGGAATTTGACACCGCCCCCTGCCGGGACTAAATTCCTTGGCCCCTCCGATAACCCGGACGGGGACTTTTCTCATGACCAGTCATCTTCTCGAAGAAGCCTTGAAGCACTCGCCCAGTCACCAAGCCTTGGTCAACGCTGTGAGCAAGCGCGTAAAACAACTCAATCAAGGCGATCGGCCTTTGGTGGAAGCAGGAATCCGCGTGGGTTTTGCGGACATTGCTTTTATGGAGATTATTCAAGGCAAGTTGAAGCTTTCAATGCCGGCCCAAGAAGCTGCGCCGGCGGCTTAGTCTGCTTGCTCTGACTACTTGCTCATTGGCGTCTTCTTTCGAAGGGGCGCTTTTGAGGATTTTCAGAAGTGGTACTGAGTTGAAAAAGGTCTCCCATAGCTGAAGTTGAGTGTTTCAGAAACTGGGAAGACTCTTTCGGTGCTTGTTTGGGAGATGCAAGAAAAACGATGAGCGCGGACCGCGGGAAAATATCGGAGATCTCAGTGAACCGGAAAGGGTTGCGTGACTTCCAAATTGCGGAGCGATTGGAGGCTGGGTTGGAGTTGAAAGGGACAGAGGTGAAGAGTATTCGAGCTGGGTTTGCGAATATCCAGGGTGCCTTTGCGCGGGTCGAAAATGGGCAACTTTGGCTCTACGGGATGGATGTTAGGGAGTACGAGAAGGCGAGTTTTTCGCAACATGAGCCGAAGCGTTCAAGACGCTTGCTAGTTTCCAGAAGGCAAATTGACCGTTTGTTTGGTCTGTCTCAGATCAAAGGTAATTCGATAGTGGGTCTTCGGCTGTACTGGAAGGGGCACTTGGTGAAGGTCGAGTTGGGGGTTGGATCTGGGAAGGAGAAGGGGGATCAGCGAGCCGATTTGAAGGCGAGAGCGGTGCACCGTGAAGTTCAGCGGGAGGTTTCTCAGTTCAACCGCAGTCGGGGTTAGTGGGTGGCTCGGTCTCTGATAAAAGGCAGGGGAGTGAGGTTGGGTGATTTTGAGTGGGTCATGGAGGGAAAAGGGTTGCCTCAGAGAGGATTCTCCGAGAGACTTTGCGCCCTTTCCGAGAAGGGGTCTTAGCTCAGTTGGTAGAGCGCCTCAATGGCATTGAGGAGGTCAGGGGTTCGAATCCCCTAGGCTCCACTTCTCTGATTTTCAGAAACTTACGAAATCAGAGAGGCAATTCTAGTACTAAATCGGGGCCTATGTCTCGCCTCGCTAAAAACGGCTCCTGAGCTCAGAAAGTCCTTCCTCTAGGATTTCCTGAACAGCGAGAAGCAAGGTTGCCAACTCTCGCTTCCCACTCACTCCAAACTCCCTACAAGCTTGAGTGAGATCTCCTGCACCAAACTGGGACACAAAGTCAGGGTCCTCCTCCAGAGGTAAGCGTGCCACCCGTACTCCGGTGAGAGCGTATTTGAGTTGAGAGAGCAACTTAGCTGCAAAAGGCGGGGCGCCTCAGCGTCCACATTGCGGGTCTAAGCCAACTTGGGGCTACGACTATCCTGCATTCACTTTCACGCCTACTCCCGTGAAAGGTTCAAAACATTCCTTCACTCCTTTTTTCCTCTGGTTCGATACGCAACGCAGTCGACCGTGGGAAAATTTGCCCCATGTTCCGTGCCGTAAAAAGCAATTCTGCCTTTAGCGCGCCCCGCGACGATACCCCGCGCGCGAACTGCGGAAATAGGGTCAAAAGCAAACCCTTATCAATCTCATGGCCGAATGCTTTGGTGTTTTAAAGGGTAAATGCCTGTAAAGGAACGGGCTAGGGTTCCGGATTACCCCCTTGACTAATGAGCTGAATGTGTAGCTGATTCAGCCTCTCTGTTTTTTATCCTAACAGCGTCTCTTAGGCTCCCGCTAAACCCCTAATTTCAACTCCATGAGTTCCGAAACGTCGACAACCTCAAAAGCCGCCAAAGCGCCCGCGGCCCCTGTCCCTGTGACGCCACTCCCTCCCACACTCAAACTGAGCGCCGCTGCGTCGAGCCAGAAGGGAAACGTGAATGCGTCTCTTGCGAAACTAGGCATTTTTACGGCGTCCGGCCCCGCCGGAGGTGCGATCACAGCCTTGTTCACAAGTAACAGGACATCTGATACTTACCCGGAGTTTACTGCAGGCTCGAAAGCTTCGCTTCCAGTCAAACTCCTGGCAGCAGATTTGTCGGCCCTCGGCGATGGACCAGTGACGGCGTGGGTGTACTACACCTCTGCGAGCGGAGCCGAATCAGATTTTGCCACCATTTCTTTCGTCCTAGACACGGTGGCACCCAACACCCCGTCCCTGAGCCTCTCGAAACCAAGCGGGCCTACGGGACTCAGTTCCGCGCTGACGGGGGCTGTATCCGTTAGAGGCGAAGCAGGGGGCTTGTACACATCGACATTCAAAGCCAATGGACAAAGTCTTACGCTGACCACCCGAGCCAGCGGTAATGCCGACCCTTTGGCTCTCACACAGGCGCAACTCAACATACTTGGTCAGGGCACAGTCACTGTCAGTACAACGGAAACGGATTTGGCCGGGAATGTTTCCTCCGCGGGAGCGACCTCGTTTGTTTTAGATACGCTCGCCCCGTCGGCGCCCACCGTTGCGCTGTTTACGGGAATCACGTCGGCGACCAAAGTGACGCAGCAACAAGCAACCGTCGGTGCGATCACTACGAAAGGAGACAAAGGGGACACTTTCACCACCACCTTCACCAACTCATCTGGCGTTTCGGTGAAAGTCTCCACGGCCTCGGATGGGACTCTAAAACCCGTGCCTCTGACAAACGATCAGGTGCAAACCCTCGGCGGCGGGTTAATCAAAACAGTGACCGTCGAGACCGATCCCGCTGGCAATACTTCGTTATCATCGTCGATCAATTTCACCCTCCAAGCGCCAACGACTCCCGTAACACCGCCGGTGCCGCCGGTAAGCAAGACCGTCGCTCGGATCGACTTTTACGACACCGCTACAAATCTGTACGACGGAATGCAGTTCAACTTCCGGATGATGGAGGGTGCTCTCAATACCTCCAAGGATAAGGTGGAGATTTACGCTCTCTGGGATCAGTCCACGAGTGGCTCTTATGCCACTGGTGGGGGAAGCCAAAAGAAGTGGACCACCGTCGGCACAGCTCTTCTACAGCCAAATCCGTCCGCCGCCGACCCGGTTCTCCGTCCAGGGGTCGATCGAAACAATCAAGTCGAACAAACTACCATCTACACGAAGTTCGAGCTCGGCCCCGAGTTGGACACTGGCGATATCAACAACCTAAAGAATTTCGTTGGCAAAGCCGCAACCACGGGAACGTCTAGCACCTCTAACATTTCTAGCCGCACTTTAATCCTCAGCGATCACGGCGGCGGTATCCTTGCTGGTTTCAATTTCGACGACAGTGGCAACGATGCAGCTCCCGCCACCGGTAAAAGCATGTCAGGCGTGCAGCTTGCCAACCTTTTATCCCAAGCCAATGGAGTTCCAAAGTATGACATTGTTGGTTTTGACGAATGCATGATGGGGAGTGTGGAGTTGGCTTATGGTCTCAGGAACGTGACCAAGTATATGCTGGCTTCTGAAGAGACTGTTGGAGGCAACGGATTCGACTATTTCAAAACTCTCGCGAACACGAACACTGCTTTGGGCGCGGTCGATTTGGGCAAAAGATTTGTCGATTCTTTCCGCGACGGCTATGGCAGCACGCCGCAGATCGGAGTCTCCGACACCCTTTCATTGACGGATTTAAGTAAAATGACCGATGTCGCAGCGAACATCCGAACTTTCGTTGATAACATGGTCCAGGGACAGTCCGCGCAATTCTGGAGCGCAGTCAGCAGCGCTCTTCAAAAGGGCACCTATTACACTTTTTCCTACTACCAGGATTTGGCAGGCTTTGTCGGACGCGTCGCTCAAATCGGTAGCGCAACCAAAGAACTCACTGCTGCGGCAGGAAATCTCCTGAACTCTTTGGGCGGTGCCATTTTAGCAAATACAATACAATCTGGCGGTGTGAATTTAACACCCTCAAAGGGGATGAATCCCGTGGAACAAGGCAGCTATGGCTTAAGTGTTGTTCTTCCTTACAACGCGGCTTCCTATTCTGAGTTAACTAGTGGGAGCGGGGGGATGCAGGCTTTCGTTGACTCAGCTTACCGTAACGCTGCAGGGGATTTTCTGAAGGCCACGAACTGGGACCAGCTTTTGGTTGCGCTTGAGAAAAACAATTGCTACTCGACTGGTCGCAGTAGGCTCAACAAAAGCGAAAGCATACCGACGGTCCAAGCGCCCTTGCCGCTTTACACAGACTCGTCAAAATTAGATTTTTATCTAGGCTTTAGCGACTACGTAGATAACGCATCGGGCGACCCATTGGAGGGGCAGGTATGCCATCCTCTTGGCTTCTTAAACGGCAATTCCACGGATTCCACCGCGAAGGTCAAGCTAGGCGATGTCAGCTTCGAATTAGAATTAGCTGATACCTCCCTCGCGAATCTCACTGTTGATCTTTGGGACACAGCCAAGAACCAGTCACTTGCCACTTTGTCGACGACTGCGAGCGACAACGTTGTGTTTAAGCCTGCCCTCATTCAGAAGAGCTTGAAGACTACTCTTGTGAGTCCGACCATGGAGCTCCGGGTAAAGACAGATGATGCAGACGGGGTTCCCTTCAGCACGATTGTTCACCTCAATGGGAACAAAATGAAAATTTCCCCAAAGGGGTTTACCTCAAAGGATCCGTTACAGCTATCATCCGTGGATACAACTGTATCCGCCCAGATTCTGGATAAATCACACCCCGATCGCTGGTATTCTTTTACAACGGATCGCATTTCATCTCCGCTAGCAATCGAAACCCTTTCAGTCTCGACGGAAGACTTCAAACTGGAAGTCATTAAGAACCCGGGCACTGCAGCGGCCACAACCGTAACTCGCACTGGCAGTGGGATTATGGGGGAATACTATATCCCCGAACCGAATACTAATTATGCCGTTCATGTGAGCAACCCCAGGGGCGGGAAAGCGGTTGATTTTGAACTGCTGGTTCAACCCCAATACGATCCAAGCGAGTGGATTGCTTTCAGCCCTGATGTTCTTGCCCTGAGTCAGAAGTTTGAGGCTCAAGGCAAAATTACCGTCACGCAGCCTGGGACAAATGAGGCAAAGCTGATAGCTAATTTGTTCTCCGACGAGGCGTCATTAGGAGCGACCTTCTCAGGTATTGGTAATGGGGCCCCAATCCAATTTGCGCAAATAAAGTCGAATCATGATGAGAATTCACTGACGCGAGC
The DNA here is from genome assembly GCA_947448395.1 of Chthoniobacteraceae bacterium. GTDB lineage: Bacteria > Verrucomicrobiota > Verrucomicrobiia > Chthoniobacterales > Chthoniobacteraceae > Chth-196. The sequence continues at coordinate 10,603 of CANFNA010000027.1, read as the reverse complement.
GAGTGTGGCAGGCCTTACCGATGAAAGCGATGCCGACGAACTGCTAGATATCCTAACACAGTCTGCAGGAGCATCGATTGGCGCGGGAGCCGCAGCAGCAGTGGACCTGAGCGGCATGGGGGCAGCGTTTAGCCTGCAATATAAACCCTCCAAGACTGCGAGCACGGTTTATAAATCCACTGACCCTGACACTATCCCAGGGATCTATGAGGACGACGTGTATGTAGGGTTTGGAAATGGCGCCCAGATTTCCATCGATTCGGGAGTGTACAAGCTCTCGATAGCCAACGGGGAACAACCCATCAGTTTCACGGTGGCAAATGGGAATCCGTGCATAGGGGAGACAGGCGGTCAAACGGATTCCCTTTTCTTCTACCAAGTCGATTCGGTATCCGGCGACTTGAACGAAGGTGGTAAATGGATCCATCCTGGGGACGCTGGGTACGTTGCTGCCGCTCTGACTCGTGCGAGTACGAAGGAGTGGGGCACGGAGGTTCAACCCTCCAGTGGCGTCGAGGCCGATCTAGATTTGGAAGGCGCACACATTGCCATGGGGATCGTTGCAAACGGCGGACTGTCGGACTTGCTCGATAAGAATCCAACAAACTCGACGACGCTTGCGATTTACGACTCAACGCCGCATGCGTTTTTCAGCGTTGCGGGGGCAAATCCTGACAAGGCGTCTCATATGATCTCCTTGGGGAACTCCACTTACGCGTTTGAAGATGTGCTGAACGGATGGAGAAACAACAAGAATGACTTCGCCGGTTTGATGGTGCGTTTCGACGGCGCATCCTTGGTCTAAGAGGATAAACTATTCAAAAAGGCCTCGCTCGGAATCTCGGGCGGGTCCTTTTTCTTTGGAGTGTCTTTTCTTGGGGCGCTCTCCCGCCGCAGGCAAACGTGCGCTCCGTTCGTAGAAAAATTCCTTTCGTCTCATTTCGGACCTTGCGCGGGCGGTATTGTTTTGGAGCGCGCGACACCCAATGTTTTGATTCGACCCGTGGCTATTTTTCAAAGTGTCGTCATATATTTTCCCGCGCACTCAATTTTTCTACGCGGCATCCATCCAGCCCTTCCTCATGATCCGCGCGACCTCAGGCGCCAGGCATGCTTACCTAATCTTCCGCCCTTCAACCCATCGATATGTCAGCAGACTCTCCTGCTCTCTTCAAAATAGGCGACCTGAATCCACCCACCCTGATCGCATACCAATTGTGGCGCCCATTCTTGCGCGCCCGCCTCATGGACGAGAGCAGCCGGTCCATCAAACTCACCCCCGAGGCACAGCAGGAGGCTTGGGTGACTTTTTGCGCCCGGTTCGAAATTAATCCGGAAACCCCTGTGTCGTTCCCCAATGAATATGCCGGTCTTTCAGAGGACGGTCTGCGCGCGTGCGCCTCACTGGAAAAGCGCATTCAGCTTTGGAAAGAGACTCAATTCGGACCGAACGTCGGCGACTTGTTTCTCAAAAGGCGCGCCGAGCTCGAGCGGGTGGTTTACCGCCTGATCCGCGTGAATAGCGAATCACTGGTGCGCGAATTATTTTTCCGCTTAAAGAACAACGAAGCCTCTTTCGAAGAACTCGCAACCGAGTTCTCAACCGGCAGCGAGTCTCAAAGCGGCGGCCAAGTCGGTCCCGTAGCCTTCGGCGCATTGAATCGGGAGCTATATGAAATACTGCATCCCGCGCAGCCCGGTGAACTTCTGGGGCCCATCAAAATCGGCCAAATCCATTTGATCTTGAAATTGGAACTTAGGCTTCCGTCCAAACTCGACGCGCCGCTTAGTGCGCGCCTCCTTGAGGACCTCTGCAACACGTGGATCGAACAGCGTCTCAACGCGATGGAACTGCAGGGGTAGAACCTCAAAAATTAATTTGTAGATGACTGCTTCTTCCTCGAGGCCCCCTCTCTCCGCTGCCGAATTTGCGAAACGCGAGTTATCTAAAAACTCAGCGTTCGAGCACTTTTCCGCTCAGTCCCTGCGAGCTGTGCTCGCGGAAGGCCGTCTGGTGCGCGCCTCCCTCGGCCAATTTTTGCTCCCGCCAAACCAAAAGGTCGAGGCCGTCTGGTTTGTCATCGAGGGGCGTGTGCGCATCCTCACTTCAAACTCTGGCGATAAAGGACTCCCGGAGACAGTGGAGCTCCTTGGCCCGGGCACTTCTTTAGGCGCCCCCTCCATCATCGCGGGCCGACAACTGGAGTGCGCCTCCGTTTCTGCGGACGTGATCTGCTTCGTTTTGCCCGAGGCGGCATTTCTAGAGTGGTTTAGAAAGGATGCGTCCTTCGCCGCAGTTTTCCAACAGCACCTCGCAAAAGCTGAGCTTTACGCCATCCTGGCGACGGAATTTCAGCGCCTTTCGAAGGACATGTCCGTTCTGCTCACGGAAACACACCGGATTTATCGGGATGCCCGCCTCAGAACAGGCGCACCTGACCCAGCCGCAGACTCGCACGACGCTTCTGCCCCACTGACTTGGATCGCTTTGGATCAGTCCTTTTGGGGGCTGCCATGGACACCGAACATGGGAGATATCCGGCGGGTTGGTTTTCCTCAGGTGCAATCCGACCTGATCACCTACGCGCTCACTGCCACAAGCCCAAGCACGCCAGTTCAAGAGAGCACCGCCGCTTTTGATATCGAAAGGGTGATGGACCAGCCAAAGGTTTACCCGGAGAGACGCGTCCAGGGCGAAGCTGCGAAAAAAATCACGGCCTGCTTTGAAATTCTCTCACTACAATCGGGGAAACGTTTTCCAAAAGACGCAATTCATCAGGTGCTTGCCAATGAATTGCGCGGCTCCTCAAAGCCTTCCCTGCACATGTGCGGCACCGTTGCTTCCATAGCCGGCTTCAACGCGCGGTTGGTGGAAGTTCCCAGCGAACAAGTCGCCTACCTCGAGGTGCCATGCCTTTTGCATTGGAAAAAAGAGATTAGCGTTCTTCTTGAGACTTCCGTTTCAGAACTCGTTATTTCATCCCCGACGGAGGGCTTGGAGCGAGTTGCCTTGGCCGAATTCCTCAAGGTGGGCGAAGAAAAAACCCAAGTCCTCTTGCTGCAACCACAGCCGGAACTGAAGGGCGAGAAATTCAGCCTCAGGTGGTTTTTGCCCGCCGTTAAAAAGCACCGCAGGGCTCTTTTTGAGGTCTTTTTCGCCAGCATGTTTGTGCAGCTCTTTGCAATCGCAAACCCAATGCTCACGCAGGCGATCATCGACAAGGTTCTGGTCAGCGGCAGCTACCAGACGCTGCACGTTCTCGGGCTAGTCTTCATCCTCGTGGCTGTCACTGGCACGCTCCTGACCGCATTACGCACCTACCTTTTTGTCGACACCACCAACCGCATCGATCTTTCCCTCGGAACACGCATTATCGACCATCTGTACCGGGTAAATATTGGTTATTTCCACAAGCGACCTGTTGGGGAGATTTCCTCGCGAATTTCTGAGCTCGAAAATATCCGCCAGTTTCTCACAAGCACCGCGCTTACCGTGGGATTGGACGCTGTTTTCTCGGTGTTCTACATAGGCATCATGTTTGTCTACAGCGTGCCGCTGACCATCGTAGCGCTTGCAGAAGTCCCATTGCTGGGGCTGATTACCCTGGTTGGTTCCCCTGTGCGTAGGGCCCAATTACGTGAGCGCTCCGAGCATGCGGCCCGCACCCAGGCCCACCTCGTCGAAACCATTACGGGGATCCAGACCGTTAAGTCCCAGAACCTCGAACACGATTCACGCAACAAATGGCAGGAGCGCTACATCGGGTTCGTCCGTGCAGGCTTCCGCTCGGTGGTCACGGATACTTTCCTCTCTTCCCTCGGCACCCTCATCGGCCATGGGAGCGACCTCGCCCTGCTTTGGTACGGCGCCTTCTTGGTCATCAATAATCAGTTAACCCTCGGTCAGCTCATTGCCTTCCGCATTCTCGCCGGCTACGTCACGGGCCCGCTCTTGCGCATGAGTCAGTCCTGGCAGAACTTCCAACAGGTCAGCCTTTCAGTCGAACGCCTCAGTGACCTCCTTAATGAGCCCCCCGAACAAACCGACGAACAGGCGCGCACCGTCCCCATGCCCGAAATCCAGGGCAAGGTGCGCTTTGACTCTGTCACCTTCTCCTACGATCTGACGCAGAAACCGCAGGTCAAAAACGTCTCCTTCGAAGTGCCTGCAGGCGCTTTTGTCGGTGTCATTGGAAAAAGCGGCTCCGGCAAGAGCACCATGCTCAAACTTTTGTCCCGGTTGCACCTCCCTGAATCCGGGCGGATGTTCGTAGATGACTACGATATCGCAAAAGTGGAACTCTACTCCTTCCGGCGCCAGATCTCTAGCGTCATGCAGGAAAGCCTCCTTTTTAACGACACCATTCTGGCCAACATTGCAGTCGCAAACCCGGATGCCACGCCGAACGAAATCATCCGCGCCGCACAAATTGCCGAGGCTCACGACTTCATCATGTCGCTCCCCCAAGGCTACAACACACGCGCCGGCGAGCAAGGCCGCGCCCTTTCCGGTGGACAACGCCAGCGTATCGCAATCGCTCGCGCCGTGTTGCGTAGGCCGCGTATCCTCATTTTTGACGAGGCCACCAGCGCCCTCGATATTCCCACAGAACGGGATGTGTGCCGCAACCTGATGCAAGAGTTCAAGGGCACCACCATCTTCTTCTCCACGCACCGCATTCGTTCCGTCCAATCCGCGGACTGGATCCTAGTGATGGACAATGGCTGCATGCTCGAAGCCGGGACCCACGACACCCTACTCGCCAACAGAGGTTTCTACGCCACCATCTTTGCCCAACAGCAAAATGAATCTTAAAAAAACGCCTGGCCTCAGCCTCATTGCTAAGGGGATGGACCGGCTCTCCCATGCTGTCCTCTCGACTGCAGAGCGCGCCGACCGCAGCATCGTCATGCGCCAATCCATCGTCTGGTCCAGAAACATCCTCTGGACCATCATCGCAGCCGTGCTTGGAATCATCCTGTGGGCGTGTTTTGCCAAAATGGATGAAGTCGTCCACGCCTCCGGAAAACTCGAACCGACGGGAACCGTACTGGAGGTTCAATCTCCCATTCCTGGTGTGATTACCAAGATTCTGATCAAAGAAGGGGACCGCGTCCGCGCCGGCCAACCCCTGATAGGTTTGAACCTTACCGTGGCGGCCTCCCGCCTCGATTCGCTAAAAGACCAACTCGCCTCCGTCCGCCAGGAGAGCGAACATTATACAACGATCCTGAGTGATACTGCCCCAGTCACATCCGAGGTCTTGAGCCCTAAATTGCCCGAAAAAATCGCCGGCTTGGCCAAGGACCGGGCCGTCCTGCGCAATGAAAGTATCCGGCTTCAATCTCAAATCGCCGGGGATGAATCGCACCCGGACATAAGCAAGTTGCCGGAGGAGGAACGTGTCCTCCTAAGACAAGCAAAACAAGACAGGGTCGAAAAAATCCATGCGCTCGAACTCACCGCAAAACGCGCCCAGTCCGACCTTACCTCAGCCATCGAACAACTCGGACAAAAACAAAGGCTGCTGGAGAACACTCAAAAGGTGTTCGATTCCTACAAAAAGCTCATCGATTCCGGAGGAGTTGCCGAAATTGACTATCTCGTCCGAGAGGCGCAAGTATTTCAGGCAGAGTCTGAAGTGCAGCGTATCAAAAGTGCCGTGCCAGCGCTGCAACTCGACAAAGACAAAGCCCAGGAGGCCATCATTAATTTCACCACCAACTATCGCCGTGAGGCCATGCTGTCTCTTGGAGACAACCGCAAGGCGCTCGCGGAACTCGATTCGCGCCTCTTCAAAGCTCTGGTGGAGAACTCCCGCCACATTTCCGAGTTGGAAAGCAACATCGCGGAATGTTCCAAAACTTTGGAGCACCACGATATTCAAGCCCCCGCTGACGGCATCATTTTTGAGCTGCCTTTCAGCAAACCGGGAAACGTCGTCGCAGCCAAAGATACCGTAGTTAAAATCGTTCCAGACGATGAACTGATCGCGAAACTGGCCGTTACGAACAAAGACATCGGTTTTATCAACAGCGGGCAGTCGTGTGAAATCGAAGTAGAGAGCTTTCCCTCACGGGAATACGGTTACATCAAAGGCTCGCTTACATTTGTGGGGTCCGATTCGCTGCCCCCGACAAACATCCGCCCCTACTTTGCTTTTCCAGTCAAAATAAACTTGGAAACCCAAAGTTTTTCAGTCGCTGGAAAAACCATAAGGCTGCAGTCCGGCATGGCGGTTTCCGGCAGAATTAAAACCCGCGAACGCCGCGTGATCTACCTCATGCTGGATCTTCTCCTTGGCCCATTGGAGCGCAAGGGCACCCCTGAATCAGAAATGGCCAAAGGCGGGCCGCACTAGTGGCAGAGACGAACAGAGGGACGAAATGGGGGGCGGTGCCTGCTGGGCTGACCGGTGTGAGTGCGGTCGCTGCGGGACTCTTAGAGGTGGCCCGCGTAGCGGAGCCAGAAGACGGGATCAGCGCGGCCAATTCCGCCGCGCCACCGAAGTGATCGAGGTGAAAATGGGTCGTCACGAGATGATCGAGTTTGCGCAAGCCGACCACTTCGCGCGCCAGATGGCGAATACGGGCTGCGTCGCGCTCGAATGGATTACCCGAAGCCCCAAAAAGGACAGGAGAAGAATGTCCTCGATGATAGATGATTTTGCTCTGTGCCTTACCGAGGTTCCCGTGAAAGTGAGGGGAGGAGTTGAGAATCTTTGTGCCGCGATTCATAGCTAATCACATGGCCTCTGCAGATTTTTTTCAAACTGTTGCTCCGGACCTCTGGGTTTGGGAAGTGTTCGAGGACTCCGTGCGAACAAATCTCGGGTCGACTGCAGTGCGCACGGCGCATGGGCTTGTTTTGATTGATCCTGTGGATCTGGTAGCTGGAGCTTTAGAGGAGCTTACGGAAGAGGGGCCTCTAATTGCCGTGGTGTTAACCAACGGAAATCACGCCCGTGCCAGCGCTCGTTTTCGAAGTCGATTCAGTCTCCCAATCTTGGCGCATGCCGATGCCGTCAGCGAGCTGTCAGTTCCGGTCGATGGAATGCTCGAGGAGGGGGCGATGGTGGGGGGACTGCAAGTGATTGAGTTGAAGGGCGCGGGCCCCGGCGAATTGGCTTTGTATGATCCGCGTGGAAGGCTGCATTTTGGGGATGCGGTAGTGAATTTGGAATCCACAGGACTGAGTTTGCTGCCTGCGAAATATTGTTCGAACCAGCGCGAACTGAGGAATTCCTTACAGAAGTTGATTCCCCTTCACTTTCATTTGGCGACCTTTGCGCATGGAACCCCTGTGGCGCAGGATGCTAAGGCCCTTTTGGATCGTGTGGTTTCTGCGGAATAAAAAAGCTCTGAGGGGGCTGCGGTTACCCTCTCAGAGCAGATGCTTGAGTTCGCATCAGTGCGAACTTGAGTTCGAAGTGAAGCGGTTCTTTCGTCTTTAGTCTCGCCCGCGAAGTTTCGCCATCAGGCGGAGAATTTCGAGGTAGAGCCAAACGAGGCTGACTAGGAGACCGAAGGCGGAGAACCACTCCATATACGCTGGGGCTCTTTCTTCTTCGCCGGCCTCAATAACGGCGAAGTCGCGGATAAACCCGAGGGTTGCCACGACAATAACGAATCCGCTGAACAGAATGGCCATGAGTCCATTTGAATGGATAAAGGGGACTTTAATGGAAAAGAATCCCAACAACATGGAGAGCAGGTAGGTGAGGGAAATTCCCGCCGTGGCTACGAATAGAAAGGTGTTGAGCTTCTGGGTTAGTCTGAGGACGCCCATCCGATACAGGGCCAGCATGCCGAATAGCGTTCCGAAGGTCATCAAAATCGCAGGTAAGACGATTCCTGGGTAGGCCCGCTGATATTGAGCGCTAATGGTACCAAGGAGAATGCCCTCAGCCACGGCATACAAGGGAGTGGTGATCGGCGCTGCCGATGGCCTTAGCGCGGTGCCCCAAGCCAGGCCGAAGCTCACGATGAGCGAAACATAAAGCGCCCAGGCCGGGAGGTGCTGCTGATACGAAAACATCGCAACGCCGAAGGTGAGAGACACCAAAAAGATGGATTTGTTAACGGCTCCTTGGACGGTCATCGCGCGGGAGGAGTTGGCGCTTTGAACGGGGAATCGCTCGTTGGTGAGGAAGGGACTCGACATGGTATGAATCGGGTTGTGTTTAAGCTATCGAACCGCAGCTCCAGAATAGCACACCGTGCTGACACTGGAAACAAAGGAAGATGGATTTAGGGACGTTCTCTTCCGGAGGATGGCGAGGGTGAAGTGGTGGGACCGTCCGATTGAATTCGCAGAAAGAGGACTCGTTTTTCTAAACGATCGGATCCGGGCTGGGACCAGTGGATGAGAAGACTCGATTCCTGTGGTTTTGAGCACGATCTTGGAGTGACGGTGATCAAAAATCGGGAGGCATTTTCCTCTTGCTCGAGGCGCCACTCAAATGGGGATTCGGGGGGAGGGGGCGGGATCGTCGGGATGGCGCCTTCGGGAATCACTAAGGTGGATTTAAGCGGTCGACTTGCGCCATTTTGCGGCCACCAAAGGAGGGCTGGCTCTAGGCTGGCTAGGGAGGTCGCTAGGAGGCGGAGTTTCAAGGTGTGCTTTCGGGTCGGAGCGTCTGAGGTGGTGATTTCCAGTCGGACGGTCCGGTTGGTTGGTTCGCCGATTGTTCGCACGGTGGCGGTAAGGGTGCCTGACTCTCCGGGGCCAATGATGCGTTTGGAGAGGTCAGTTCGAAGGCAATTGCACGATGAATCTACTGCGTCGATGCGGATCGTTTCTGGGCCTAGGTTTTGGAAATAAAACGGGATTTGTTTTTGTGCTCCCTGAGCAGGGGACTCTATTTCGAGAATCGGAGTTTTCCAAATTAGCTCCGCTCGGGACAGGCATGGGAGGGTGATCCCCAGAATGGCGATGAGGAATGGGACGCGCATGGAGGTTTATATCAGGGGGATCGGCGCAGGGAGTTGGAGTTGAAAAAAACGGCGCGTATTTTCGAAGAGAATTTCGGCCAGTTCTTCCTCGGTCAGTTGTCGATCCTTGGCGAGTGCAGAGAGACAGAGGCGAAGGTTGGAGGGATGGTTCATGGAATTTCCCTTTGAATCGGAGAGTTTGTGGAGGGCTCGTTCGATTGGGGGTGCCATGTCAGGCGCATCGGTTTCGAGGAGGATACGATCGAGGGGGAGTGAGGCGAATTGCAGGCGTTTAGCCTCTTTTTTTGGATGGAGGAGTCCTGGGGAGATTGAGAAGTACGCGTTTGACTGGATCCAGAAAGGAGTCATTTCGGGCGGGGCGGCGTAGCTGTGCAGCAGGAAACCTGCGGGGAGTGGGAGGTGTTTTTTGAGGACTGCTTTAAGCTCGGGCCAGGCTTTGAGGCAGTGCAGGGTCACGGGGCGGTGGAGTGTTTTTGCAAACTCAAGGTGTTGGGAGAGGACTTCCGTCTGATCGGCGAGATTTGGATTGGGCATCCAACGATCGAGGCCGGTTTCGCCGATGCTGGCGGATGGGTTCAGCGACAAACGCTCGAACAGGTTTTTGGCCCATTGGGGGGAGCGCTCGGAGAGCCACCAAGGATGGAGTCCGAAGGCAGGGAGGGCGCCTTTGATTTCGCGTGCAAGGGAGTCGACGGCGTCCCAATCGGTTTCGCGAGTGGAATTGAGGATCCATCCCTGAACTCCGGAAGCTCGAGCCTGAGTGAGGCAGAGGTTTAGGGAGGGGGTGAATCGAGGGTCTTGGAGGTGACAATGAGCGTCGAAGAGGCGCACGGTTTTGGTTAGGCGATGTTGCGAGCGGTTTTGACCAGTTCGCAGAGTTGGAGGACGAGCGGGTCTTGGAGTCCGTAGAAGACGCGTTGGCCGTCGCGTTTGCGGTATAGGACGCCTTCGTGAACGAGGAGGCGGAGATGTTTGGAGACGTTGGTTTGGGTGGATTCTGAGGAGGCGACGATTTCGGAAACGTGGAGAGGGGATTCGCAGACGGATTGGAGGATGCGAAGGCGGGTGGGTTCTCCGAGGACTTTGAAGAGAGAGGCGATGCGGTGGAGTTCGGCGGGCGAGACTTTTGGGGATGGGGCAGGTTGACTCATGATGATATGCGCATATACTCATAAGCATGAATATTTCGCCAATGCTTTTACAGGCTCAGGGGGAGGTTTCGACGGCGGGTGGGACGATGCAGCGTCCCGTTGAAGCGGGATTGAAGGATGGAATTGGGAATATCACGCCGCACGCTTTGCACTTGGCCCGCGACCAAGGACAGGTGTGTCGGGTGGTGGATGTGCGTTCTCCGGCGGAGTTTGCGGGGGAACGTTTGGCGGATTCCGAATCGATTCCTTTGGATCAATTCAGTCCGGAGACGATTCGCAGTTTGGGCGTTTCGGGGAAGGGGGTGTATCTGCTGTGTCAGGGGGGAGTGAGAGCGGATCGGGCGGCACGTTTACTGGTGGATGCTGGGGTGAAAGGGTGTGTTGTGGTGGAGGGTGGATTGAACGGGTGGAAGGCGGCGGGGTTGCCTGTGGAGCGTGGGTCTGGGCGAATGGTGCCGGTGATGCAGCAGACCCAGTTGGTGATCGGAGTTTTTTCT
>CANFNA010000026.1 GCA_947448395.1 Chthoniobacteraceae bacterium | reverse complement strand
CCCCTTGTTTCTCCATCCGCCTTCATCGCTCCCAGCGCCTCCATCATCGGAGACGTCATCGTCGAGGAACATGCCAGCATCTGGTTCCAAGCTGTTCTGCGAGCGGATCTTCATTCCATCCGGATCGGACCACGATCCAATGTGCAAGACGGCGCAGTGATCCACCTGTCCGACCACTTTGGAACATTCTTAGGTGAACGCGTCACCGTCGGCCATGGAGCCATTTTGCACGCCTGCAAGGTAGATGACGAAGTGCTTATCGGCATGAACTCCGTGATTCTGGACGGCGCAGAAATAGGCTCCCGGTCAATCATCGGAGCAAACGCTCTCGTCACAGGCGAAACAAAAATTCCGCCCGGAAGTCTTGTCCTAGGCTCTCCCGCAAAGGTAGTCCGCCCGCTCAGTCTCCAAGAACAATTGGGCCTCGCATCGTGGGCGGATCGTTACGTGATCCTCGCAGAAGCCTATCGTTCCGGCGTGCCCTCAATCCACCTTCCCCCTCTGCCTCCGAATCCCTCCTTTTAAGCCATTACCCGCCCATCAACTCTTCGCCCTCTTTCTGATGAACCCTACCAAAGACTTTCCCCAAACGCTTCAATGCATTCTTGAAGAAGCTCCTCTACCGGATGCTCTTAACTCAATTCTTTCCCATTTTGAGTGCCAGGCTGGAACCTACCATTTGGTCAACGGCTCCATGCTCAGCCTAGCCGCTTCACTTCATATTCCAGAAAACGTCGTTTCTCTCGTCCGCCAAGTGCCGGTAGGAAAGGGAATCGCCGGCCTAGCGGCGGAGCGACTTGAGCCCATCTCCCTCTGCAATCTACAAACTGACACCTCCGGTCAGGCGCGTCCGGCCGCCCGTACAACCGGCATGGAAGGCTCTCTTGCAGTCCCTGCTATCGATTCAAGAGGCACTCTTCGTGGCGTTCTTGGAATTGCAAAGGCGCAAGCGCATGACTGGAGTGAACCCGAGAAATTAGCCGTTTTGGCTGCCGCCAAGATACTCGCTGACAGGAAATGAAAACTTATCGGCCCTCTTTGCTCCCTAACCGGTTACAGCCGCTCCGTTGGATTCGCCGGAGCCTACTGGTCGCATCACTCTTTCTCTCTGGGATCGGGAGCCATGCCGCCACGGTCATTCTCGATGCAGGACATGGAGGAGCAGACTCCGGCACAGCACCAAAGCGGCTCATGGCCGAAAAAACCGCGACTTTGGATGTTGCTCGAAAGGTTGCCTCTAAGCTCAAAGCCGCTGGTATTTCCGTCGTAATGACCCGTAACTCCGACACCTTTGTGGAGCTTTCGGATCGGATTGATATCTCAAATCGAACGCATGGAAAGGCGGTCTTCGTGAGTCTCCACTTCAATTCATCTCCAAACAGAAGCAGCTCAGGCGTCGAAACATACTTCTATTCGCAACGAAGCACAAAGCTGGCGGAGTCTATCCATTACAAACTCACACAAACCATTGACTCCCCTGATCGAGGAGTCCGGTCCTCCCGATTTTACGTACTCCGTTATAACAAACATCCCGCAGCTTTAGTAGAGCTGGGTTTCTTATCGAACTCTCGCGAAGGCACAAAAATTTCGCGCTCCGAAAAACACCGACAGAAGCTCGCCGACGCAGTAACGAGCGGCATCCGAGCAGCGTTGCGTTAGGAGATATCTCCGATTCGAAAATCTCAAAGCTGGTCCGCATCCCTACACGCCGATTCAACCACTTTTCTTAAAGACAACCCACCTCAGATCAAATGACACCCGAAACCCAAATCAAGCAGCTCGCCCTATCCCTTCCACACGTCCCGAAACCAACCCACGTTTACAAGCCGGTAGTGATCACCGGGAACCTTGTCTATATCTCCGGACATGGCCCACTCAAAGACGACGGCAAATACATCACAGGGGTCGTCGGCAAAGACCTGGACATTGAGGCGGGAAGACATGCTGCCCGCCAATGCGGGCTCGCCCTCCTGAGTACGCTTAGAGACGAACTCGGCTCGTTGGATCGCATTGGGCGCGTCATCAAAACCCTCGGAATGGTGAACTCCGCGCCGGACTTTTATGATCATCCAAAAGTCATGAACGCTTGCAGCGAATTGTTCGCTGAAGTTTGGGGCCCTGACAAAGGTGTGGGGGCCCGTAGTGCAGTCGGTATGGGTCCACTGCCCGGGAATATCGCCGTTGAAGTCGAAGTCATTTTTGAACTGGCCTGAGGATCTCGCTCCCATGCGAACCCGCCCGAACTTATGACCTCCCCTTTCCCGAAGTTAGAAAGGCTCTCCGAAATCGAGACTCCGGCCATTCTCTTTATCCAAGAGCGGATCGAATCGAATATCCAACGCATGATCCAGATCGTGGGGGGAGAAACTTCGAGACTTCGCCCCCACGTCAAATCGCACAAAACTCCCGAGATCATTCGCCTCCAAGTCGATCGAGGAATTACACGTTTCAAGGCTGCCACGCTCGCTGAGGCCGAGCTCTGCGCCAACAACGGCGCGAAAGATGTCCTCCTCGCTTATCCCATCCAAGGAGTCGCCATCTCGCATTTGCTCCGATTACAAATCGACTATCCCGAAACCATATTTTCGATGCTTGTCGATTCTCCGGAGACGCTACCAGCTTTGGAACGCATCCTCGGCTCAGTGCCGTCACGTCCCCTTCTTGGCCTCTTCCTCGACCTTGACTGCGGGATGGGCCGCTCCGGAATCCAACCCGGAGAAGATGCCTTCGATCTCTATGCGAAGCTCTGTCAGTTGCCTCAAGCTGAGGTTCGCGGCATTCACGCCTATGATGGTCATCTCCACGACGCGGATTTGCAGACTCGAAAAGACGGATGCCGCAAAGCGTTTGGACCAGTTCTAGAATTTAAAAATGCGCTTCAATCATCTGGCCTAAAAGTTCCAACTCTTGTCGCTGGAGGATCCCCCACTTTCGCCATCCATGCAACCGAACCAGATCGCGAGTGCTCGCCAGGAACCACCATCCTCTGGGATTTTGGATACGGAGAGCGATATCCAGATCTGCCCTTTGAATGCGCTGCCTTTCTCCTCACCCGAATCGTGAGCAAACCGCTAAAGAATAGGCTCTGTCTCGATTTAGGGCACAAAGCCGTGGCCCCTGAAATGCCTCATCCACGAATTAAAATTCAAGGTCTCGAGGAGGCTCCAGTGATCATGCAAAGCGAGGAACATCTCGTTTTGGAAGTTGCCGACCCAGATCGCTTTTCCATCGGAGACTCGCTGCTTGGCATTCCTCGACACGTTTGCCCAAGCGTCTCCATGCACAACCAAGCAATCCCTTTCCGAAACGGCTCTGCAGGATCGCCGTGGCTGATCGCGGCTCGTGGAAGAACCTTCGCACCCAGCCAATTTCAATGAAAAAGCCTCCCCTCATTCTCGACGCCCACCTTGATATCTCGATGAACGCGATGGAGTTCAATCGCGATCAGCGCTGTTCGCTCGAAGAAATCCGCCGCTCCGAACTCCTCGTGTCAGACGGACTTCCTCATCGCGCGCGAAACACCGTTTGCTTTCCTGAGCTGCGCCGCGGCCGGATAGGCATCATCGTAGCCACTCAAATCGCACGCTTTTCTCAAAAATTCCACAAACTCCCAGGCTGGAGATCGCCTGAACAAGCATGGGCGCACACTCAGGGGCAGCTCGCCTACTATCGGGCCATGGAGGCTCTTGGCGAAATGCGGCAAATCCGAACCAAAGCAGAGCTAAAAGAACACGCGACGCTCTGGAAAAATGCTAGTGACTCCGATGCAAGCCACCTGCCAATCGGCTACCTTCTGAGCCTCGAAGGGGCTGACTCCATCCTGAGCTGGAAACACTTGGAACAGTCTCGTCAGGATGGTCTCATTGCTCTAGGGCCCGTCCACTACGGCCCGGGTATCTATGGGCACGGCACGGACGACTCGGGACCTCTCACCCAAAAAGGACGAGAGCTCCTCCGAGAAATGGAGCAACTCGGGCTCATCCTCGATGTCACTCATTTGTGTGACGAAAGCTTCGCGGATGCGCTGGAGCTCTTCCATGGGCCGATTTGGGCAAGCCATCACAATTGTCGAAGCCTCTCCAATTGGAATCGCCAGCTCACGGATGCTCAGATCCGACAACTGATTGAACGCGGGGCCGTCATCGGAATGGCATTCGACGCGATCATGATGGTTCACGGCTGGCATCATCTGCAGTCACGCCCCGCAGACTTCAACCTGCGCATCGAGAAGATCTGTGAGCATATCGACCACATCTGCCAAATTGCGGGAAATGCACAGCACGTGGGAATCGGGACAGATTTGGACGGGGGATTCGGTACGGAGCAAACTCCTATGGATCTCAATAGCATCGCGGACATCACGCAACTAGAGGGGCTGCTAGAGTCTAGAGGGTACTCAGCGGCTGACATTGAAGGAATTCTCAGCGGCAACTTCCTCACCTTTTTGAATAAGCACCTCCCTTAAACTCCAAAAGCCGTATTGGATTTCAAACCCTCGCACTCATTTTGTGCGCCTGCTAACGCTGGGGCGGAGCTCTTGATTGGACCACGGCGTCTGCTATTTACCGAACCAACTTTTTTACCTCACCATGCCGAACTACGACTACCACTGCGAAAAGTGTAACAAGGGTTTCGAGTGCTTTCAGTCCATGAAAGACGATCCGCTTCGGACATGCCCCAAAGAGCTCTGCCAGATGAAAGTATGGGGAAAAGGGAAGGTGAAACGGCAGATCGGAACTGGAGCGGGCCTTCTTTTTAAAGGCAGCGGATTCTATATTACCGACTACCGATCAGAAGGTTACAAAGCCGCTGCAAAGTCAGATTCCTCGAGTTCATCTAGCAGCGCGTCAACGCCAAGCACGCCCCCTTCCTCGCCTTCAACTTCATCAGGCTCTGGCAAATCCAAGAAAAAATCATAAGTCGCCGGCCGGAAGCGCGAGGAACAACATCCGGCTTCCAGCAAAGCTTGCGGCGCGCCAACGCTCCACTCTGCAGGAGCCCGATTCACGCACTCGGTTAAGTTGGTGCGCTTTCGCCCTACTTCTCCCTTTGTCCCTCGCATTGGCCGTAGGCATTCAGATTTTTCGCGTTCCAGATCGCACTCCCCCGCCTGAACCACCTCAAGTTCGTCGCCCCTTGACGAGTGTCTTCGCCAAGGCCCTCACCTCAGCTCAAGCATCGACTCTCGAATTGACCATCGACGAGGTGAACGCCCATCTCAGGCAGGCGCTGCTGGCGCAAAAGTCGGGCGATGGAGGTTTATCTCTCCAGCACATCGGGGTCCGGCTTGAGCCGGGAAAATGTGAAATACTCACCGTTCAAAAGTGGCACGGATGGAACCTCCATCTTGGGGCAACCTACAGCGTCTCCCTCAAAGGCGGTAAGTTGAAGATGCAGCTCTTGGCAGGAAATCTAGGCCGCCTGCGCTTAAGCGCACGCTGGATGCGACTCTTCGAAAATCCTTTCACACGGATGCTTTCGCCATTACGCCGCGAAAGGGTTCTTGTTGATCGTCTGGACGACATCAAACTCGATCCAGCAAAGCTCACTTTGTATGTCCGGATTTCAGCAGGGGCCTCAAACCCAGCTCCATGACCTCTTCTCTGCGACTCCGGCTTAACGCCGCGCTTGTGAATAGTAGAGCGACAGCCCGTCAGCCACACCATCGGCATATTCTGCGATCAAGCTTTTCCGAAGCTCTCCATCGACGAGGCGCTGTCCCGAATAATCCCCCATCTGTACGCGCTTCCATACCGGTTCTGAGTTCATCACATACGGTTCTAAAAAGACCACAGGCGCCTTATAAAGCCTCGTCGCAAGGAGATTTCGTGCATAGAGATACGCTCCTGACCCAACGCGGCGCGCATTGTTTGAAAAGTACGTAAAAGGCGGAAGCCCAGCCTCCTGAGCCAACCGCTCCGCCACCATCTCACAAACCGGAATAGCGGTTGCGTCGGCCCCAGAAAGCAGCCTTTCCAGCATCTCCGATCGGACATCCTCAAACTCCAATTCCCGCTCGGAATAGCACCCGTTCACCAACGCATGCAGGTGATTGCGAACGGCTAGTTGTGGCGACTCGGGTTCTCCCCATTCTTCCGCGTTAAAATGCAAACAGACCACCAGATCCGGCTTTAGTTGCTCGTTCACCATTCTGGCACGCGCCCGAATCTCACTCACACGGTAAAAAAGAAGCTCACTGTGCAAGCGAACCCTCTCCGGAGTGGGCTGACCATTGACGTCCGCCGCAGCCGCAGTTCGCAGAGATTCCGGACGATCCGAAGTGGTCGGACGATCACTCTTGCGCAGCAACGTCACTTCGGCTCCTAACTTTTCGAGCTGGGGTTTCAATTTTTTGGCCACTCGTAAGGTTAGATCTCCCTCCATCACCGCACGCCCGCTGTTTAGCTTGAAATAGCGCTCCTCCATCTTTGCCCAATCCCCCCCGAGATGTCCGGGATCAATCGTGATTCTCATTCCCTGCAGCGGCTTTCCCTCTGGAGCCACGCCCAATTCCGAAGCCTTCCTCCAGTAGCGCCCCTCTTTCATGCCAAGCGAGCCATCGGTGTCCCCCTTGGCAAACGGAACTTCCATCCAATCCCCGCCAGCAGCCCTCACACGAAGCGCATCTCCGCCCACCTCCAACACTCCCGAAAAACCAGCAGCCCCTGAATAAATGTCGCGCACCGCTGCCTGAACCTCGCTTCTGCCAACTTTACCCGCAAAACCGGCAAGCCAACTCCAATCGGGAGCCACAGCCAGAGGGCTCAACTTCACAGCAGACTCAGCAAGAGCGCCTCCCCGCAATGAAAGACAGAGAAAAAAAACGACCCACACCATGCTCCTCAAAATTGGGAATCGCAAAGGCATGCTCTCTTATAACCCACGAAGCGCCAATCGTCACGCGACAGCAGGAGTTTCAAAACCGTTCGTGCCCTCTCACCTCTCCCATGTAGTGTGACCCCATGCTCCGCTTGCTCTTTCTTGGTGATATCGTTGGTGAACCCGGCCGTCGGGCCGTCGTCGACACTCTTCCGTGGTTCAAACAAGAGCGCGGCGTGGATTTCGTCATCGTCAACGGCGAGAACAGCGCTGGAGGCCGCGGCATCACCCCAAAAATCAGTATCGATCTTTTACGATCTGGAGTGGCTGTGATCACCTCTGGGGACCACATCTGGGATCAACGCGAAATCGCAAGCTATCTCCCCACGGAACCCCGCTTGCTACGGCCACTTAATTATCCCGCAGGCACCATCGGTTTTGGCTCTGTTGTCCTCGAAACCAACAAAGGCAAAGTGGGCGTCATCAACGTCCAAGGCCGCACCTTCATGCAACCACCGCTTGAGAACCCCTTCCTCGCCATGGAGGCGGAGGTCACGCGAATGCGCGAAGAAACTAAAATAATCTTCGTAGACATCCACGCAGAGACCACCAGCGAGAAAATTGCCATGGGCCGCTTCCTTGACGGCAAAGTATCCGCAGTCGTGGGCACACACACTCACACTCAGACAGCGGATGAACAAATTTTCCCCTGCGGCACTGCATTTCTCTGTGACGCAGGAATGTGCGGCCCGTCAGAAAGCATTCTTGGACGCGACATTGACTCGATTCTTCAGCGATTCCTGACAGGGCGCCCAGTGACCTATCCGATCGCTCGCGGACCAGTGCTTCTTCAAGGCGCGATCATTGACATCGAAGAAACGTCAGGACGAGCCATGCACATCGAACGCGTCTCGCACCGATACACGCCTTCGGAGTAAGGCTCAGAAAAGACTCGGGGCGAGGCACCCTCTTATCAAATCACCCACCATCGGTCGCCTGACCTCAAATCGAGGCACACGAGACTTCCGAGGTTGTCTCGAAGAAAGAGTCGCCCATCCGATAGTGTCGGCTGAGCCCACGTTCTTCGCGATAGAGCAAACTGACGAGCTATCGGCCTGAACGCCGCTGCATTCGCCTCCGCAATCACCAGCTCCCCTTTCTCGGAAACGATGATCAGCTTTCCATTAGCAGACACGAGCGCCCCGCCTTTCACACTCTTCTCCTCCCACCGCTTCTCGCCCGTTGCCGGATCCAAACAAACGAGGTTTCCACCTCCGGTGTTTCCATCGATCCCAAATACGGCGCCCGCCACGAAGACCGGCGAGTTAATGTGCGAACGCAAATTTTTATTACTCCAAACTCGAGTCGCTTCGCCTCCTTGAACAGAAACCAAAGCCGCTCCTGCATTATATCCAGAGGCAATTAAAATGTGATTGGGCCCGAGAGGCAAAGGAGTGGCCGCATGAATGTTGTAGCTGGTTTTCCAAGGAAACCGCCACCGCTCCGCGCCACTGCTAGGATCCAAGCCGATGAGCGCCTCGGCCTTAAAAAGCAATAAAGTCGGCACGCCATCCATGGTGAAAACTACTGGAGAGGCATAGCCCGCCTTGTCAGATCCAGAACGCCAAACCACTGCCCCTGTTCCTCGGTGCAGCGCCACCGTAGAGGCGCCATCCGCACCGCAATCCACGATCACAAAGTCCCCATACACTAATGGCGCCCCAGAATATCCCCACTCAGGCTTCCGTCCGCCCAAATCCGCAACCAGATGCCTCTGCCAAATCAAACGGCCACTTTGGCCATCCAAGCACACCAACTGTCCTTCATGTCCAAGGGCGTATAAACAGCCACCAGCAAGGGTCGGTGTGGACCGAGTCCCACCTTCAAACAAGTTCGGATCTAAAGACGCCTTATACTCATAACGCCACTGCTCCCGTCCATTCGCAGCATCCAAACACCGCACCACATCGCTCCCCCGCTCGCTTCCCATCGTGAACACCAACCCCGCATAAGCTACGATCGAAGAAGTGCCGATTCCCACCTGCGCCTTCCACAGGATTGGGGCGCCGGAGGGAGGAACGCTCCACCCTTTTTCTGCAGAAATTCCGTTCTGCGAAGGCCCCCGGTAGCTCGGCCACGCTTCACCCCATCCCTGAAAGGTTAAACTGCCCAAAAACAAGGACGCCAACATCCCCTTCCAAAAAAAATCCCCACGCGTAAGAAGCATGGCTTTCACCGAGCTAATGCCTCTATCAAAGACACTACCACGCCCCCCAAAGATGGTCTGGAAAACAGCTGACAACCTTAGAACCTCACGGTGAAAGAAACGCCTGTAGCCGCCTCCATCTTATTGTAGTCCGTGGTTAAAGGATCATTCGAATTCCGGCACTCACCACTGATAGACGCCCTAACGGAAATCCTCTGGGTCGGGATCCACATCACGTTAACCCCCAAGCTCTGGATCAAATCCCGCCGATGCTCACCGGTCGTATCAACCTCTCCTGAACGGGTGTACATGGAATAACTCACCCGTCCATAGGGCTGAATCATCCAGTGCTCCGATGGCATATACACCAGACTGAGCATCAAAGCATTGTCCAAACGATCGTTTGCCGTGCGAGTGGGAAGGGGATCGGTATCTGTAAAGTGATAAGCTCCAGAGTAACCAATCGAACCCGAGATCTTCGGCGTCAGCACAAAAGAGCGATCCAAGCCCCAACTAGGACTATATTCGGTTAAGACTTCCTTCCAGTTGTGAGCTTCAAACGTCCGACTCGCCTTCCACCCTGAGGCCCCAGTCAATACGCGGTTGTAGTCGAGCCCCAGCGACGCACTCCAGTGCTCCAGAAACGAATAGCGCCCTGATAAAAAGACCGTGCCAAACTGGAAATTGCCGCTGTTGAGGCTGCCGCTCTCCTTCTTCAGGTCATAGATCCAGAAAAGATGCCGGTATCCTGCTCGGAGGCTCAGTTTGCCCGCCCCCAAATCCACGGCATCCGGTGCAAATGCGAGCGACAGGGTCGTGGCCGAAATTCCTGTGTCCTTAGCCCCACTCGAATCCAGTAGGGCATTGGAAGTGTACGAAAACTGGGTGTCGGCAGATGCCTCAAAGTAATTTTTTACAGGCTTCTGCCGAAGCAGCATCTGCGATCCCAAATCCTCAGATTCCCCCGGATACAACTGGGGCACCACTTGTTGTTCTGGCGGACGAGGAAACTGAAGTTCCTGCAACTGATCGCGAGTCTTCAGAGCATCCAATTGCCGGATAGCAGCTTGGTTTGCCTGAGAAATTTGTGGCCCTTGCGCGCTTGCACTAAACAGTGTCGCCAACCCGAAGGCTGCGCCAGCGAAGGCGACTCTCGAAAAATATTCAACGCTCGCTCCCGAACATTTGAAAGGAGCTCGGGGAACATTCACAGCCGTGGACAAAAAAATGCGAGATGACATGGGGTGAGGAGTTATCTGCCGAGCCAATCTGGCTCTGAGGGCTCGGATGATACCTATAGATTGTTTTTCGGAAAGCACCCAACAACCATTCATGTCTCGAGCAGAGCCTTTTCGCTTAGAAAATGCTTACCAAGCCGCCCGTCCTCGGCCGCTTCGATTTACTCAACCTATTCCCAACAAAGACTATAGCCATTCAAATTACGCCAATAGTCGGCTTTCAGTTACCAGATTCATAAATAAGCCCATCACCCACCTCCGGACAGATCCCCACGCCAAAACCGCGAAGCGGTTTAATTATATTAAAAAAATATGTCTTTAACTGGGCTTGGGGAACGTTCCCTGCTGCCAGTAAACGAGTTTAGCCGCGTCCCCCTCGAACCCCGTAAGGTCTTTTCCATGCTGAGAGCCCCCTACCATGCGCCCCGCTTCCCTTGGCCGCTCCCTCGAAACAGATCCCTGCGATTTGCCCTAGCAGTTCTTGTAGCCAGCGCGCTCCTCCAACTCCTCACCGCCGGATGGGGACTCCATCGGCGTCAGTCTCGGATTGCATCCTCCCAAAAACGAGAGGCGCCCAATTCGGAGCCCTCAGCTCAAATAGAACCACTCAACTCGCCGCTTCTCCTCAAACCCAGGCTCGACTCCCCCAGCATTCGCGCGCCTTGGCAGGAATTCCTTGAAACCTCTCGAACCGCCCATGCTAACCACGAAACAGGCAAGGCCTTCAAAGCCCTTCTCGACGCCGAGGCCACCGTTCCCGAACTACCCACGGCCCTCGCTGAATTAGCGGTCCAGTACGAAAAAATAGGACTCCCACAAAGAGCCATCAAACTCTGGGAAAAAATTCAAAAGATGGGCCCCTCCGCTGGCGTTTTTTTCGAAGCCGCCAACACCAAACTCAGTCTGCTCTCTGAACACACGGAAGATTCGATACGCCCATCAGGGACAAGCCCAACGGTTCCTAATCTTCCCAAACCCGGGCTTCTCAAGTTCGGAACCTTCACCGTAACAAATGCCCCAGAAAACTCCCCTGAACGCCGATTGTTTTCTCTCCGTGTACCAGTCACCCGATCGGAAAACGCAACCGTCAATGCTTCCCAAGTTTTCCTGCAGGTTCAATTTTACGACCAACTCAACGGCGGTCCGATTGAGCGAACAAACGCAAAGGTCAGCTGGGAATGGTCAAAAAATCCCGTCGACTGGTCCTCAAGCAGAACGCAAAATCTTCTAGTCGGATATACTCAAGGCTCAGCGCGCTCCGCCAATGAGGTCCGCCGATTTTACGGCTACGTGGCTAGCATTTATTATGACGGAAAGTTACTCGACTCTCGGGCCAATCCTCCCCGACTTGGTCAACAATACCCACCGCCACGGATGATTTCTCGGGAGGTCACGCCATGAGGGTCCTGCTCGTTGATCCTAATTCCACCCTATTTCCAGAACTTCAGATTCCACTTCAAAGTCTTCAAGGCATTGAAATCTACTGCGCCCCAGATGGCGGCACTGCTCTGGAGCATGCGCGAGCGCTTGGTTCCATCGACGTCCTCATCACCGAACCTTTCCTGAAAGGACTCGATGGATTTAGTCTTCAGCTCGAGATCAGAGCCTTTCACCCAGATCTTCGAACCGTCTTTCTCTCCCAGAATGACCTCTCGGCATACGCTCATGCGCTGGAAGATACCTGTGTCCTTCCATTGCCAGTCCAGCCTGCCCAGCTCCTTTCGGCATTGGAGCCCTCGCTTTCTGCGCCAACTCAAAACCGAAAACCCCTCAAAGAGGGCGATGATCTCGGCCCCTTCCATTTACTCAGGGACGCTGGACAAACGGACCTAACACAACGCTTCGTCGCAGTTCAATCCGGCCTAAATCGCTCCGTCCTGATCACCCTCCTACAGCCGGATGCCGCCCGAAACCCAGAAGTTCACTCGGCATTCCTCGCGCATGCCGGTGCCAAAGCCAGAATCGTCCATCCGACAGTACTGGCTGTCTACGAGGCCGGCGAACTGAACGGGCGGACGTACTACTCCTCCGAAACCATCGGAGCCCCCAATCTGCAAATGCTTCTGGATCGTGGCGAAAAGCTCCCCATTCCAAAAATTTTGGAACTTGCTGAGAGCGTCGGGAACCTCATTCGGCATCTCCAAGAAACCCAGATCCACCACAGACCCCTCCAAGCCTCCGAAATTCTTCTGCCTGCACAGGGCATTCCGCGCGTGGTGAACCCAGCCGCCGCGTTCGCGGAATCCAACGGGCCTGACGCCGCTCAGGAAACTCTCTCCCGCTTGGGAAATGCTCTCTTTGGGCTTCTGCCTCAGGATGCTTCCTTAACTCTCCGCACCGTTCTTCAACGCACCAACGCTTCTCATCCAAAAGCGTTCGCCTCTTTTGCTTCCTTTGCCGAAGCCCTTCATCTCGCTGCAGAGCCATCTTCCCAAACCCACGCGATCCCCGTTCCCTTAACTCAACCTCAAGGTCTCTCCCCCATCGCCGGCCTCTCCCTCGCCGCAGCAATCGCCTGTGTCGGAACACTCGTTTTTTTATTCCTCCAAAAATCAAGTTTAGATGCCCCCATTCTTCCTCCCCAAATCGCCATCCCTGCGGGCCGTTACCTCATTGGCGGACCCGAAGATCCGCCGTCTGAAATCGCCGCATTCTGGATAGATCAAACCGAAATCTCGATCGACTCCTACGCCCGCTTCCTCTTGTGGCGGAAAAACAATCCCCAAAAGGCAGCCCTCATCGCTCCCGCCAACCAGCCTCCCAACCTCTCTCAACTTCCCGATGGCTGGAAAAATTGGGAAAACCTAATCGAATCAGGCACCCTCTCTCAGGAACAGATCTCCCAGATGAAGCACCCTGTCACCGGTATCTCGTGGTGGAATGCCTCCGCTTTTGCCAAATGGGCAGGTCGAGAACTCCCAACGAAGGAGGAATGGGAAGCTGCTGCCCGAGGTTCCCGAGGCCTGCGGTTTCCTTGGGGAGACACTCCCTGGTCCCAAAATGCTAACGTCCAGCCTGAAGGCTCACCTAAAAACACTCTGGGAGCCTCGGGAGAAGTGCAGGATCAAAAAGATGTTAGCCCTAGCGGCGTTCTTGGGATGGCCGGGAATGTAGCCGAGTGGACATCCTCAAAACCCGACGCGGCCAAAGCCTTCATAAAAGGCGGGCACTTTCGGGAATCTCTAGTTCCTCTAGACTCCGCCTCAACCTTGGCTATTGGAGAAAGGAGACCTTATTTGGGATTCCGAACCATTTCCCACACCCCTCCAAAACCGTGAAGCCCCTTTCAAAATCACTCCTCGTTGCCTGCTTGATTTGGCTCGGTTGGATTCTAACCGCCGAAGCCCAAATCAATGTCTCCCTCTCCTTTCCTCGCAACACCTACTTGGTGGACGAGCCGCTCAAAGCCACCCTCAACATCACCAACCTCGCCGGCCGCGAAATCACCCTCGAAGATAACGCTAAAGACGGCGCTTGGTGCCTGTTCCAAATTAAGGCCATTCGCGGCGATTACATCCCTTCCAGAAAATCGGACCTCTCCTTTCCGCCCATCACCATTCCCGCCGGAGGCTCTGTTTCTCGCGCCGTTGATCTCGTCGAGCTATACGCCATCAACGAACCCGGCCAGTTCCGGGTCCGCGCCTGTGTTAATTTCGCTCCAACTCAACGCCAGTTCTGGTCCGAACCAGCAGTCATCACCACCGACACCGGAAAACTCCTCTGGAACCAAACCGTCGGCGTCCCAGAAGGCCGTCCCAATGCAGGCGCTTATCGCTCTTTCTCCGTTCTTACCCAGCAACGCCACGAAGGCATTTTCCTCTACGCAAAACTGGAAGGAAAAGAAGAGGGCATTCGTTACCCAAGTTATCTGCTGGGCCGCGTCCTAGCCGCCAAGCAACCCCAGCAACAACTCGATCGCGACAACAACCTGTACGTCTTTCACGCCCTGAACGATTCCTCCTACATGCTCTCCCAGATCGACGTCGCAACCGGAAAACTCGGTCAAGCCCCCTACAAATCCGCTCTCCCAAACCGTCAAGGACGCCCTTCCCTGCGGCGGGCTACCGATGGCACCCTTGGCATTGCAGGAGGTATCCGTGTCAGCTCCGAAGAAGTCGCCGAGGAAAATGCACCAGGAAAGGCAAAACTTTCCGAACGCCCCGCCGGTTTCTAATCTGATCCCTGCCCGCTCCCATGCTCCCGCAAAACTCTCCTCTCTCTCTCCTACAACGCCCACGTCGACTCCGAGCCTCTCCCGCCCTCAGGAACATCGTCCGCGAAACTCGCCTCGCCTCATCAGACTTCATTCTCCCACTCTTCGTCAGCGAAAAAATCACGACGCGAGTTCCCGTAACCAGCATGCCGGGCGTCTTCCAACTCCCCGAAACCGAAATCGTCTCTGAGGCGCTCGCCGCTCACCAAGATGGCGTCTGCGCCGTGCTCCTGTTCGGAATCCCCGCCACAAAAGATGAAGTCGCCTCCGAGGCCTATAACGACAATGGAATCGTCCAGCGTGCCGTTCGCTCCATAAAAACCGCCATCCCAGATCTCATCGTCATCACAGACGTCTGCCTCTGCGAATTCATGTCCCACGGCCATTGCGGAGTCACCCACTTCGACGGAGAACGCGCGCACGTCACCAACGACCTTTCCGTATCGCTCCTCGCAAAAACAGCTCTCTCGCACGCGCGCGCCGGCGCTGACATCGTCGCCCCCTCTGACATGATGGACGGCCGCATCGGTGCGATGCGAGCCACCCTCGACTCCCACGGATTCGAGCACACGCCCATTCTAAGTTACGCTGCAAAGTTCGCCTCCGCTTTCTATGGCCCGTTCCGCGATGCGGCAGAAAGCGCCCCTCAAGCCGGAGACCGGCGCAGTTACCAAATGGACGCTGCAAACGGAAACGAGGCACTGCGTGAAGTCGCACTAGATATCGAGCAGGGCGCTGACATGGTGATGATCAAGCCTGGCCTCCCTTACCTCGACATCGTCTGGCGCGTCAAAGAGCGCTTCGGCCTCCCAACCGTTGTTTACCACGTCAGTGGCGAATACTCGATGCTCAAGGCCGCCGCAAAAAACGGCTGGATTGATGAAAAAGCCTGCCTAATGGAATCAATGATCGCGTTCCGCCGTGCGGGCGCTGACCTGATTATCACCTATGCGGCACGTGAAATAGCGCGCTCGCTTCGTGAGGCCTCGTAATCCCCCAAGCAACCACACCGCTATGCGCCGCTGTCCGATTTCACGGAAGCATCCGTGACACGGCGTGAATGAGGAGCCCAATCAATCCTCCAATCAACGTGCCGTTGATGCGAATAAACTGTAAATCCGCACCAACCTCCGTCTCGAGCTTCGCGCTCATTTCCACGGCGTCCCAGCCATTCACAGTTTCCTCGATAAGTTTCCCGAAGCTCGGCCGGTAACGCTCTGCCATCTCCGCGATCGCACCTCGCAGCCACGCATTCAACTTCACCACCATTGCCGGATCCCGCTCCAAACTAGAGGCAAGGTTCCTCAAAAAATTCGCCATCTTTATTTCCATTGGACCGCCCTCCGTCGACGCAGCTCTTAAGATCGAATCCTTCACTTCAGTCCAAACGCGACCCGCATATTGCTTCAATGCGGCGTTCCCTAGCAGTTCACCTTTAAGCTCCTCTCCTCGAGAAAAATATTCCGCCGAATTTTCAAGATCCGAAACTAACTGCTCCACTCGCTCCGTGAAACGTCGACGAACTGGGTGCATGCGATCTTGTCCTGCGGAATGGAGAAAGTCCTGAAGTGCCAAAACCATCTTGCGAGAGACATACTCCGCCACAGGCCGTCTCAAGTTCAGACCGAATACATCTCCAGGAAGCGGGACATGCTTTTCAACGCTTGAACAAACATGCTCGGCATTCTCATCCAACATTCTCGCCGCAATCTTGAGTCCTTCGTCTAAAAGCACTTCGTGTTTTCCCCCAGAGGTCAACACCCTCAAAAATCTCCCAGCAAGCGGAGCAAGCGGCACAGAGCCAAGATACAACTGAAGCTGGCGATGGATAAATTCCGATACGTCCCTCTCATTAAAAACTTCCAAAATTTGGGGAATCGATCCGCACAACGATCGCGCAATCAGTTCAGCCTGCCCCCCAATCCAACCCACCGCCAATCCCACCAAATCAATCCGCTCTAGGCGTGAGGCCACCACCTCGCAACTCAAGAAATTCTCCGAGACAAATCCCCCTAGCGTCCGCGCAATCTCCGCTTTGCGCTCCAACAAAATCGCGGTGTGCGGAATGGGAAGGCCGAAGGGCCGACGAAACAACGCGACCACAGCAAACCAGTCGGCCAGCGCTCCAATCATCGCCGCTTCTGCAAACGCCTGCGGCCACTCCAACAAAGGTACCCTGTGAATCAAAAGCCGACAGGCAAGAAACAAAACACCCACCCCAACCAACAGTCCCAAGGCCAATCGTTTCATGGCAACGAGACGCGTCCGCTTCAAACCAGACTCAAAATCAGCTGTTTTTGGGAGACTCATAGCTCTGGAAGATGAACGCCCTTAGAGTGCCACCCAGCGCATTCACTCACCGGCCGGTTCATTTCGCATTGGGTTCCGCATGATTCTTTTTTACACCCATACGAAAAACCTCATTCCAGCCTGTCCCAATCAGAAATCAAAGGCCTTTAACACCCTGAATCCGCCTCCGGAGCTTCGTCGGGTGTCAGTTCTGGAAACAAATCCAGAACCTCACTGCGCGTCGGCACCCTCAAACTAAGGATCTCGAGCTCACGCTTCTCGCCTGCAATCAAAGCCTCCATTTTCTTGGGAGCAGCCTGTCCCATCAAAGCCTGTCCCAACGGCGAAGTGTAAGGAACGGGAACCAGCGCCAAATCCATTGGCAAATGCTGATCCTTCGCACCCACAAGCAGGTAGTCTTCCGTGAAACGGCCTTGTTTGACCCGCGCCACCACTCCCACTGTCACTAAAACCACTGGGGCAGCCATCTCGGCCCAATCCATCGGATTCACGACGATATATCCAGCGGTCTCGAGTTTCTTAAACTCCCAAACCATCCTTTGCTGCAACCGGCCCGCCAGACGAAACTTCTCCTTGCTGGCCTTATACTCGGCGTTTTCGCTCAAATCGCCCCATTCCTTGGCAACTTTCGCCTCACGCTTGGCCTTGTTTTTCTCGCCAGCATGCAGGTCGTGCTTTTCCGCCATCGTCTGCAAACTCGTGCTAGTCACAATTAATCGCTCAGACATAAGCAACACACTTTCTCAGCTCCTCCCACCACTCAGGCCATGAAGTCTATTCACTGCTTCATACCTACTCCCAATATTCCGCCCAAGAACTGCTCGTTTCCCAGACCCTCACCCGCTCCAGCTTCACACAACGCCGCATCGGATAGGCGTCTTGAATCCCATTCGAATAACCGCTGAGTTGAATTCGAAGATGATCGAAAATCGTTTTGGCAAGCACCTCCGTCGTTGGATCCTGCGCCTCAAACCCAATCACCCTTTCGCCGTAAGCGGACTTTAAAAAAGCATACTGCGGATCTTGCGTATTGATGCACAAGGAATGATCAAACTGCTCCACAAATGCCCCGATGAGCATCTTCACTAGTTTGAAATCGCAGACCATCTCATTGGCATCCAGCGTCTCCGCAGACAAAACGCATTCCACCTTCCGAGTATGCCCGTGCGGATAACGGCACTTATCTGGATGCTTCGACAGAAGATGCCCGCTCTCCACTTCAAAACTTTTGCAAACACGAAACGCCATAAACTTCCTTTCCAATCCGCTCAGAGCGCGTCAACGCTGCGACCGTAGATTCCGGTTCACTGCACTCACGACCCCGTGAATGGAGGCCAACTCAATATGAGTACTCACCCCAGCTCCCCAGCTCCGGCGACCGTCCGCTCCACGGACCTGAATATACGAGATCGCGCTGGCCTCCGTCCCGCTGCCTAGCGAATGCTCCCGATACTCGGTGACCTCAAATGCGGGTACTCCGGAGGATGCCAGCGCATTCACAAACGCTGCAATCGGACCGTTTCCTTCCCCCACCACATCCAACCGCACACCGTCCCGAATCAAAGACGCCCGGCAGCGAAAAACACCGGCTGTTCCATCAGCATGAAAATGCTGCAACTGCAATGGCTCGAGGCACTCCACGTATTCCTTCCAAAACATCGCCTTTAACTCTGCTCCCGTCACTTCTCGCCCCAAGGCGTCCACCGCATCATTGGCCAGCGGTCCAAACTCGCGCTGCATATCCTTCGGAAGTTCGATTCCAAACTCACTCTCCAACAAGTAAGCGACGCCCCCCTTGCCTGACTGACTGTTTACGCGAATCACCTCTTGGTACTTCCGACCCAAATCCGATGGATCGATCGTGAGGTAGGGAATATCCCAAACCGCTCTCCCTCCCGTCTTCTCCCATGCCGCAAGTCCCTTCCGAATCGCATCTTGATGCGAACCAGAGAACGCTGTGAACACCAGTTCTCCAGCGTAAGGATGCCGCGCAGGAACCGTCATCCCCGTGCAACGCTCGTACACTTCCAACAGCGCGTGCATGTCCGAAAAATCAAGATTCGGCGCGATTCCATGCATGTACAAATTCAACGCGACGGTAATCACATCGAGATTGCCCGTGCGCTCCCCATTTCCAAAAAGCGTACCCTCCACTCGCTCCGCCCCAGCCAGCAAGGCAAGCTCGGTTGCCGCCGTTCCAGTTCCTCGGTCATTATGCGTGTGAACGCTGATAATTGCGCAATCCCGACGCTTCAAGTGCGTGCAAAACCACTCGATCTGATCCGCATAAACATTCGGCATCGCGACCTCAACTGTATCCGGGAGATTCAAGATGATCTTTCGTTCAGGCGTTGGATTCCACACGTCCATCACCGCTTCGCAAACCTCGAGCGAAAACTCGACCTCCGTCGCGGAAAAACTCTCCGGCGAATACTCCAAGCGAACCTCCGATCCACTCAACTGCGAGAGACGATCCTTGATCCACTGCGTGCCGCGGCGCGCCATTTCAACAATTTGCGGTTTCTCGAGCCCGAACACGATCCGACGCTGAGCCGGCGACGTCGAATTATACAAATGAATGATCGCACTCCTGACCCCCTTCAAAGACTCCACCGTCCGCTCAATCAAGTCCTCCCGCGCCTGCACCAAAACCTGAACGGTAACATCTTCAGGAATCCGCCTGTCCTCAATCAACCGCCGCATGAACGCAAATTCCGTGTTTGATGCCGCGGGAAAACCAACTTCGATCTCCTTAAACCCACAACGCACAAGCGCCTCAAAAAGCTCCAGCTTCTGCGACACGTTCATCGGAACCGCCAACGCCTGATTTCCATCTCTCAGATCCACACTGCACCAAACAGGAGCATGCGTGAGCGTCCGGCTTGGCCATTGGCGATTGGAAAGCGCCACTGGCGGAAACGGTCGATACTTTTGGCTCGGTTCCGAAATCATAGGGAAGGTCAAGCATCACCCCACGCGCCCTCTTTTGCAACCCTTCGAAGCAAGTGCACCGCAGGCCCAAGGGCACACCCCTTTCCGTGGGAAAGGATTGTCGCACCCGCGCAGCGCGTGGTCCAACGCACCGAACACAGCTGACCCATGAACCCTCGAGCCAAAGACATTTGATTCCCTGCAAAGCGTTTTGGTTGGGGCTGGGCACTCCCCGTCTGCTGGCACGGGTGGGCCGTCCGTGGTATCTATCCACTCCCCAGATCTGCGGCCTCATCGCATTTATCGACCACCCCGACTGGATCGCCCTATTTCAGTTCTACTCCCTCGGACTAGCCTTTGTGCTGTGCATCGTTTGTTGGAAAATGGGGAGCGCCCCGCCTGACGCTGGGGCTCAAAACCTCACGAGACAAAACCCTAGCCCATTCCTCAACCTATCCCTCCCGCCTGGCCCTTTACTTGTTCATTTGCCTCTGGAGGTGGAGGAGTCCGACTCGATCACCTTCACGTGAAGCCGCGCAACTTGCCACATGTAGCCGGGTGCACCCGGCTCCGAAGCGGAGTCGGGAGAAAACAAGGCCACGGCCTCCTTCACGAGCTTTAGCCCATCGGCTTTTTTTCCAGTCAGAGCCGTGTAGACGCCCGCGTAATACTTCGCGAAAAACTGCACCGTCTTATTTCCACCAGTGGGCTTCGGACCGTACTGCTTGAGCACATCCGAAACCGACTTTTTCCCAGCGAACATCTCATAAAGTTCAAGAAATGGCTCTCGATCCATCGGCGGGTACTGAAGCATTTGAGCACGGGCAGCCTCCAAGCTCTCCGAGCAAGTCTGCGCCATAAATTTCCAGACCCCGTTCTCTCGATCACGCCCATCATAGGCATGATATTTTTCAAATTGCCGCGCGGATTTGCGAAAATCTCCGGCAAAATAATGGGCAATTCCCAACCGCCAGTGCGGCGCATCTTGAAGCGGATCCAGAGAAATCATTTTTTCAAAGTCCTCCACCGCCTCGGAGTATCGCCCCAGAAAAAGCCGCACATCTCCACGTCTCGAAAGCAGCGAGACCGACCCTGGATTCTCACGAATGGATCCCGAAAGTATCTCCTCAGACTCTTCTAGTCCCTTGTCTCTGAGCGATTCGGCAGCGTCACTCAGGGGAGAAAAAATAAGGAGGGCGACAAGAATCCCTCTCCACATGTGCAGTTTGGTTGCTGGCATCCATTCACCCTGACGCAGCCCTAATCCCGCTCAAGTCCGAAGACTCGTCAGCACTCCAAGGTTTAAATGAAGTTTCCAAAAGGAGGACTGCACGCTAATGGATAGTCTCTGTCATGAAGCTCCTCTTTTCCTCCCTGATCTTCAGCCTTCTGGCCATGACCTCCATGCCCGCCGCCCCAGAATTCACCCCATCTAAACCCAGCGCCAAAACCGAATCCCTGACATTCGGCGGTGGCTGTTTCTGGTGCATCGAAGCCGTTTTTCAGCGCCTGAAAGGTGTCACCCACGTCACCAGCGGTTATGCAGGTGGAGCCGTCGAAAACCCCACCTACAAGCAAGTTTGCACTGGAGAAACAGGTCATGCAGAAGTGGTGCGTATCGACTTCCATCCCGACGTGCTTCCTCTGGAAAAGCTGCTGGAAGTCTTCTGGGCGGCCCATGACCCCACCACGCTCAACCGCCAAGGCGCTGATATCGGAACCCAATATCGCTCCGTGATTTTCTTTGCCAACGAGGCCCAAAAACAGGCCGCAGAAAAATCAAAAGCGTCTGCCCAGAAAGACTTCACGGACCCGATCGTCACCCAGATTGCACCCCTTACAAAGTTCTATATCGCAGAGGATTACCATCAGAACTACTACAATCTGAACGCTTCCCAAAACCGGTACTGCTCAATCGTCATCTCTCCAAAGCTTCAGAAGTTGCTCAAGAAGGGCCTCATCGAAGAAATACCGTCCAAATGAGTCTCTCGCCCGAAGTCACTTCTGCTCAAAAACGCGCCCTTAAATCACGCGCCCAACGCCTCGAGCCGGTTGTTCGAGTGGGACAAGCCGGTCTGTCAGAAGCATTCCTCAAAAGCCTCCACGAAGCTCTGACTCTTCACGAACTAGTGAAGGTGCGCTTCGCCGAGTTTAAAGAAGACCGTAAATCTCTCAGCACACAGATGGCGGAAGCGACCTCAAGTGCGCTCCTCCAGATTGTCGGCAATGTGGCTGTTTTGTACCGCCCCAAGCCTGCGCCCTCGTCATAAAACGACGGACGCCCCCTTTGACTATCGGCCGTTCGTTAGGCAACCGTCGCTTTTGTCACCTCTCCAGACGAAGTCGAAGTCTCTGGCCGAGCCGCAATCCACTGGGCTAGCAGTTCACTTTTTGGCGGAACAATCGTAATCCGAGCTTCTCCTGCAAGCACACCTTCCGTCTCCAAAACATCGAACATCGCCCGTAATACTTCGGGGTCAGCCGCGATCTTCTCTAATGCTTCCCCCACAATCTGGGGACGCATCGCCGACGCCTTCGCAAACTCGATTGCCGCCTCCCGTTCCGCCGTACTGGTGATGATATTCACCTGATTAATGCCGTCCTGCTTGATCGTACTCGTGATTTGACGGAGCCGGTTCACCACTTTCTCCTCGATCTGCCGAATCATGGCTTCATCCCGAAAATGAACCTTCCGGATATAAACACTTCCCAGTTCATAGCCCCAGTCGTGCGACTTGGGAGAGACCTCAGTCCGGACGCTTAACGACATGGGATGCCGATCTTCAAGCATATCGCCGAGCTTCATATTGCTTAAACAACGCACTGTCGCACTGCTCACATTTGCCGCCAATGAACCTCGAGGGTCAGTGTTCTTAAAAAGATAAGAGACAGGATCGCTTAACCGCATTTCATACCAAACTCCTATCCCCATCGGAGCACCCTCCTCACTATTCACCGGCTGGCTTCGCAGATAATTTTGATCCAGACGTGTGTCCAAAATATAGCGGCTTCCAAAGATGTTAATGATCGGCCCAGCCAGTCCAAGCTTCTGCCAAAGAAAATAGAGTCCTGGCTCCTTCAAAATCGCCCGAACCTTCCCGAATAACACATACACGTGAACACTTCCCTCCTCCACAATCGCGTATAAACCCAGCATCCGGGCAATACCGAAGAGGATCGGAAAAAACACCGTCATCCCAATGAACGACCCTACAAATGCAGCTGCGAATTTCATTAGCGTGCCTCCTCCTGAATTACCTGTGAGGCTTTCCGATAAAGTCTTAAACGAACATTTCTTCGGTAAGCCTCTAGCGCTCCAGCTCCTCTTTGCTTTAATTCCAAGAGCGTGCTCGCCAGCGCCGTTAGCGGCTCAACCTCGGCATGCGCCTTCAATGTCTGAATCTCAACGGCTCGTCTTGATTGCACGATTTTCTGGTCCGCGTGCGCTTGAGCCAACGAGATATCGCTCGAGACTTGATTATGCACCGTATTGATCGCGGCCAGCGCATTCTCCACCTCTTCTGGCGGATCAATGCTAGTGATCAAGGACGCATCCAAAACCACCCCGTAACGGGCCTCCGCAGAGCGACATTCCTCATCCATGTGCTCATTGATCATAGAAAGATTCTTCCGCAGATCATTGATCGAAATCCCAGCAATGCTGGCGATGTCTCCCTCAACCCGAGGTGCCTCAAAGTTAGCAATCCGCTCCCGGAGAATACTAATGAAGTAGCCCATGATATGCACGATCGGGCGTTTCACCCCAAAAAGATAAGCGTACAAATTCCGCTCTGAAACTCGGTATCTAATTTGACCAGTCAAGCCCGTGTCGAGTTGGTCTTTAGTCACAGCACTAATCATTTCTCCGGACGCATTAGCCGTGGAAACTTCTGGATCCGCAGCCATGCTAACCGTCTGCGTTGCAATAGATACTTTGTATAGTTTCTGCCACGGCCACTTGAAATAAGGCCCGCCTGGCGGAATCACTCGAATCTGCGGATAACAATACCGGTCACGATCTGCCTCAGGCAGACCCTCTGCGATGGGGTCATCCAGAGTTGTTTGATTCGGGATGCGCTCGGCACGTCCAAAACTCGTTAGGACCGCTCGTTCATTTTGGTCCACAGTGAAAATCCCTGCGATGAGATAGTTCACGAGGAACCAAGCGACAAACCCAAAAACAAGTCCAATAAGAATCATGGGAGCAAATAACTCATGTCAGCGTACCATTGGTCCTGCTGAACAAAACAATGAATACTCTAGTTTAAACCGTTTTATTCTCCAGTTGCCCGCCTTTAAGACGGAATAATTCAGCGCAATGGATGCCGACTGGAATACTCCCGATAAAATCACCCACGCTCTCCGCCTACTCAAAAGCTTTCAGCACTGGACTGGAAAAGAACTCCTCCCAACGCGCGCAGATCGCGAGGAAAACGCTCGTCAGCTTTTCGAAGCACCATTCGTTGTCGTCTCCCATGGCACAGAGACGGATCCCATTCTTAATTATGGAAACTCCACAGCTCTCCGATTGTGGGAAATGAAATGGGAGGCCTTCACTCGAACCCCCTCGCGCTTCACCGCCGAGCCTCCAAATCGGGACGAACGCGCAAGTCTACTTGCTCAGGTTACTTCCAAAGGTTGGATCCCCAACTATTCGGGAATCCGTATCGCCAGCAGCGGAAGACGATTCCGAATCGACAAAGCGATCGTTTGGAATCTCCACGATGACGACGGCCTCGCTGCTGGTCAGGCGGCAACTTTTGCGCACTGGGAGTGGCTGGAATCATAATCGCCCTAATCTGCACCACCCGAATCCAGAGCTTCCGCTCGCGTCGCAGATCGACCAATCCATGGGCAAATTCCGCGTTTTCCAGCGGTTTGAGCAAACTCCCAGAACGCGGCTGCATGAGGCCCCCAAGACATCGCATGCGCATCTAAAAGCGCCTGCTGCAGGTTTCGCCCAGACACAAAAAGAAGTTTGAAAGCACGACGGATTTCATTCCGCTGCGCTGCATCCAATCCCGCGCGACGAAGCCCGACTACGTTGAGTCCAACGGTCTGACTCAGCTTGGCAACCATGGTATAAGGAAGCACGTTCTTGGTCATGGTGCTATTTCCTTGGGCGATCGCGAGACGGCCTATTTTCACAAACTGATGGACCCCGCCGCCGCCCCCTATGAATACCTGCTCCCCAATCTCCACAAATCCCCCCAGCATTACTTGGTTGGCCAATATCGTTCGACTACCCACCTTGGCATCGTGACCCACATGGGCTCCGGCCATCAGAAAACAGTCGTCTCCAACCACAGTTTCGCCGCCAGAAACTGTCGCTCGATGAAGCGTGCAATGCTCCCGAATTCGATTCCGGTCTCCTATTCTTAAAAAACTCGGCGTCTCTGGATCAAAACGAAGATCTTGAGGATCACCGCCTAACACAGCTCCCGAACTCACCACATTGGAAGCGCCCATCCGAACCCATCGGCCAACCACAACGTGCGAGCCAACCACACAGTCGTCTCCGACCACCGCCCCAGCCTCAACGACGGCATAGGGACCAATCTGGACCCCGTGCCCCAAGTGGGCTTCTTCTGAAACGATCGCAGTTGGGTGAATCATCAGCCCCTCTCCCTAGCGATTTGCCTTCGAAGCTTCAACCTCGCCAGATCGGGGATTCGAAATTCCCCTTCATCTCTAGAGGGAAGACACTCCCCCACCTCCCAACTCACCGTGTTCACGCGTGAAGCATTCCGGACACACCCCATGACTAAAGCGACTTCCTGTGCGCTCGTGCAGATAAGCTTCGAGCTGTTGCCAGTAATTCCCATCATCCCGAATCCGTTTGCAATACATGCAAATCGGCAGCAACTCCTCGAGCCTTTGGATCTGACGGTTAGCCTTCAATATCCTCTCCGCAACCACCATCCGCATGGCAAGTAACTCGCGATCCACCGGTTTGGCCATGTAATCGTCCACCCCGGCCGCCATCGCCTGCTTTAAGGCGTCTCGGCCCTGATGAATCGCTGTCATTAAGACCACATAACAATATTCCCCCCCGGATTTTCGGCGGATACGGCGACATAAATCCAGCCCATCCGACCCAGGCATCATCCAGTCACTGAGCACCAAGTCCACGTCACCGCCTTGGAACATTTCCCAAGCCTCCGCCCCAGAGGATGCAACCAAGACCTCGTGGCCCTCTCTTCGCAGCCAAAGCGCCAAGGCCTTTGCGGAAATCGCATCATCTTCAGCGAGTATAACTTTCATGGAGCACGGTCTCGATCATCTCCCTCTCTCAAAAACTAAGGGAAGTTCACCGCCTCAAAATTCTCGCCGCATTGTGCCTCTTCGAAATCCTTTTTTGAACAATTTCTCACAACCCAGTGTCTTCCCAAGAAAGGAATATGAGTTCCCAAGTCCATCTGCCCCAGTTTTTAGAAGACGTCGTGCCCATCGCTCGGGCCTCGTTCTGGTCGCTGGATCGCGCCCGAAAGAGGCTTCCGACCTCCTCGAGGGCTCCGCTCAAT
>CANFNA010000025.1 GCA_947448395.1 Chthoniobacteraceae bacterium | reverse complement strand
TGCCGCAGATGAAGCGCCCGATGCCTGTGTTGACACTGGATGTGAGTCCGTGGGCCCCACTCGTAGCGATGGCCGCTCAGGATCATGTGCGTCTCATGAATCTCGAAACGCAGAGTGAAATGGGGCGTCTATCCTTTCCCGAAGGTGAACCGCATATGCTGCGCTTTAGTCGCGATGGAATGGTGCTCATGGCGGCGGGTGGAAAGCCTGTGGAACTTGGTAAGGTAGTGCTCTTCGATGTAAAAACCGGAAAGCGACTCGCAACGATCGGCGACGAGGTGGATAGCGTCCTCGCTGCAGATTTGAGTCCTGATCAAAAGAGCGTGGCGTTAGGCGGTGCTGGAAAAGCGGTGAAGGTTTACGACAGCTCAAACGGGAAGCTGCGTTACAAAATCGAAAAGCACACGGACTGGATCATGGCGGTTGCCTTCAGCCCAGATGGCAAAACGCTCGCCACTGCCGACCGCGCTGGTGGGCTTCATCTATGGGAGGCGACAAGCGGCAGAGCGTTGCTGAGTTTGAATGAGCACAAAGCCTCCATCCGGGCTCTAGACTGGCGCGGTGATTCGAAACTCCTCGCCTCAGCTGGGGAGGATGGACTTCTCATTTGGTGGGATACGAAGGACGGGTGGCCTGCTATCTCCAAACCGAATGCCCATCCTCCTGCACGTCCGCCTGGCATGTTTGGAAAACTCCCGAACGGTGTGGTTGCCGCCCGCTTCGATAGAGAAGGGCGTCTCTGCACTGCTGGACGAGATCACACAATCCGCGTTTGGAGTGACGGCGGAGCCGAGATCCAGTCCTTTCAGATTAAGGATGCGCAGCCACTCTGCGTGGCTCTCTTCCATGAGGGAGGAACGCTCGTGAGCGGCGATACCGCAGGCCAAGTCCACTTCTGGAGTGTGGCTCTGAAGAAATAGATGCTTTTTGAAACGAACACCCCAACCCACTCACTTATGAATTTCTCCAATTCAGATCCTTTCGGCTGTTCCGGTTTCCGAGCCATGCCGCGTCGCCAAGCCATTCAAGCCGGTGTGCTCGGCGCTCTGGGGCTTTCCATGGGCGATTTATTCCGCCTCCAGGCGGCTGATAAAGGCGCGGTCGCGATGAACCCCGGCAAAAAACTTCAGGCCCGCGCATTGAGTGTGATTCAAATCCATCTCCCTGGGGCGATGCAGCAGCATGAGTCATTTGATCCTAAACCTGAGGCGCCCATAGATATTCGAGGCTCCTTCGGCGTCACCAAAACCAAAACGGGCGATCTGATTTCGGAGAACTTTCCGGAAACGGCGAAGATCACGGACAAGGTCACCCTGCTGCGAAGTGTCGTCGGCCGCGTGCCGGATCATGGGATCGCCTCATATCATCTGTTTACGGGCTATCCGCCCACAGCGGTGATCGACTATCCGCAAATGGGATCGATTGTGTCGCATGAACTTGGCCAGCGTGGCGAGTTACCGCCGTACATCGCGATTCCTGCAAAAAACGGGTTCGGTGGCGGCACGGGATTTCTAAGCAGCACTTACGGTCCCTTCGAGCTTAACGCGGATCCCGGTGAAGCCGGCTACAAGGTGCGCGATTTCTCAATCCCTCAGGGCGTTTCTCTTGAGCGCTTTGATCAGCGACAGACGGCAAGGCAGTTGGTTGAGAAACGTCTCCGCGGGCTAGAGTCCGATCCTGAGTTGCTCGGCACCATGGATGATTTTTATAAGCAGGCCTACACGCTGCTCACCAGCGAGCGAGCGCAGGCGGCCTTTACCCTCGAGGGTGTCACCGACGTGGAGCGGCAGCTCTATGGCAGCCATGTCACCGGCTTAAAAGGCCCTGACAACAAGTATCATCCGAAGGGACTTGCGGAGAAGCTCATCGTTGCGCGTAAGCTCGTGGAATCCGGGGTGCGTTTTGTAACGGTCAGCTATGGCCAGTGGGACTGTCATGTGGACGTGAAGAAAAACACGCTCGATCAAATGCCTGCGCTTGATCATGGCATCGCGGGGCTGATCACCGACCTCGACCAGCGAGGCATGCTCGATTCCACTATCGTTTGGGTGACCACGGAATTCGGGCGCACGCCGAAAATCAACAAGGACTCCGGTCGCGACCATCACGCTCGTTGTTACTCAATGCTCGTCGCTGGCGGTGGTTTTACGCGCGGTCAGATCTATGGTTCCAGCGACGCCACCGGAGGGGAGCCTGCTCGCGATGCGCTACCTCTCGAGGACCTTCTTTTCACGATTTATCATCAGCTCGGGATTGATGCTGAGAAGAAGTTGATGGCTTTCGGAACGCGTCCTATCGACATCATCA
This sequence comes from Chthoniobacteraceae bacterium, assembly GCA_947448395.1. Taxonomy (GTDB): domain Bacteria; phylum Verrucomicrobiota; class Verrucomicrobiia; order Chthoniobacterales; family Chthoniobacteraceae; genus Chth-196. Next base: position 24,267 of record CANFNA010000025.1, on the reverse strand, counting down.
AAGGCAAGCTTGCTCCCAGACTAATCGCTTAGGCCCATGAAGCGAGTCATCCATATTTTAACGTTGGCATTGGCATGGACTGCGCCGCTTCAGGCGGGATCTATGTTAAAGCATATCGAGCGTGTAACGCCGCGTATCGGCCAGCGGGGGACTACGCTGGAAGTTGCGATTCAAGGCGCGCATCTTGAGGATCCGAGGGAGATCATCTTTGATCAACCCGGTATTCGCGCGGTTGCTATTGAGTCGATGAACAAGACGCTCACCTCGCAGGCTTTGATGCATGGTGGCCGGATTGATCAAGAAGTGAAGTGTCGGTTCGAGATTGCGCCGGATTGTGCGCCTGGAGAGCACCGCTTCCGTCTGCGCACAGCCACCCAACTCAGCTCGTTGGCGACGTTTCACGTCACGCCATTTCCGGTGGTGGATGAGAACGAGCTAAAGGCAAACAGTAACGATACGCCTGCAACCGCTCAGGCCGTTTCCATGAATGTCACTGTCCGTGGAATTGTTAGCAACAGTTCCCGAGGTGACGTAGATGTCTTTCGAGTTCCGGCGAGCGCGGGTACACGCCTCTCGGTGGAGGTCGATTGTGTGAGGCTCGCAGACGAGCATTACGGGGACGCCCAGTTTGATCTAGCCATTCGGGTATTGGATGCCGCAGGCCGCGAGATCGCTGCAAATGATGAAAATGCGCTGCATCTCCAAGATCCGCTCCTTAGCGTAAAACTGCCTGATGACACGAAAGAGTACGTGTTTGTTGAAGTGCGCCGGTCCGTTTTTGCGCCGGTTAATGTTTCTTATGCGTTGCACATCGGTTCCTTTGAACGCCCGATGTCCGTTTATCCAGCGGGAGGTCCCTCAGGTGAAAAGCTCGCGGTGAGGCTGTTGGGGGATGCCTTGGGAGCGAAACAGGCTGAGATTGTCGTCCCTCCACAAACCGGCACATTTGAATACTTTGGAGATGCTCCATCCTCCTTGCCGATGCGTTCGTTCGCCGCTCCCAACGTCCTCAAGGATCCGCGCGCTCCCGAAACCCCGGTGCCGCAGTTGCCTGCTGCTCTCAATGGCATTCTCGAGGTGCCAGGTAACAAGGACAGCTTTCGAGTGACGGTGAAAAAGGGGGATCGTTACAGGGTGCGTGTTTATGCCTCGAGCCTTGGCTCGCCTTTAGATCCGGCTTTGAGCATCCGAAAAGCGGATGAAGCGAAAGCTGAAATCGTAGCTGATGACTCCGACATGATGCTTGCAGACAGGGACATCCACGGCCCGAGGCTCCGCGGTGGACTGAAGGATGTCTTTGATCCTTCCGTGATCTGGGAACCTAAGGCTGACGGCGACTACCTCATCGAAATGCGTGATACGAACGGCTTTGGTTCGACTACAGCCGTCTACCGAATCGAGATCGATACGCCCCCGGATGCGGTCTTTTCGTTGCTGCGAAGCGCTGCGTTTGACTGGGCCGAAACGGGACGCTTCACCAATCTCTCCGTGCCTCAGGGGAACCGTTGGACCTTCAATCTGAGTCTGCCCACGGGTCAGGGAACGCTTTTCAAAGGGGACATGCAAATTGTGGCCAAGGGATTGCCGTCTGGCGTATCCGTCGTTAGCAACCGCATTCCTGGCGGCACCGCGACGTGGCCCGTTCAGCTGATAGCGGCCCCTGAGGCGAAGCCCGGCGGCGCGGTCATCACGCTCGAAGTGCAGTCGGTGGATCCGGCGAAGAGACTCGAAACAGCGTCGATGCAGTGGGTGCCCTTCATCAATCACTCCGGTGGGGACGCCTGGAGATCTGTTAAGACGGATCGATTCATCATGGCTGTTACGGATGCTGCTCCCTTCGCCATTGAGTTACAGCCGCCCTCCATTCCGCTCGTGCGCGGTGGGGAGTTGGCGATTCCTGTGAGGCTAACCCGCAAAGAGGGATTCACTCGGCCCATCGAGTTTAAATGTGACTTCGCACCATCCGGTGTCGTTCTGCCACCCGCGGAAACAATGAAGGGCGATACCAGTGAGGCTGTTCTGCGCATTTCGGCCGGAACGGATGCAAAGCTCGGCACTGGACCGCTTTTCATCATGGCCACCACGCTCACAGAGCCAAACTCCTATCTGGGCACGGGTGAGATTCGGATTTCCTCGCAGGTTTTGCAGATCACCATTGCTGAACCATTCGCGGCATTTGCCAGTGAACCTGCAAGCGTGCGGCGTGGCGGTGCTGCTTCTTATCGTTGGGCGGTGACCCCGAAAAGTCTCTTTGAGGGGGAGGCCGAGGTAAAACTCCTTGGTCTGCCAAAGGGGGTGAGTGTCGTTGAACCATTGCCCCGCATCACTGCGACCTCCAAAGAGGTGGTCTTTCAAATTCAGGCCACGGATGATTCTCTTCTAGGCCTCGTCACAGGTATCGAGTGCGAGCTCACCGTTCATAGCGCGGGCCAAGAGATCCGGCAGCGTACTGGCAAAGGGAATCTGCGCATCGACCCTAAACTGTAACCAATGCCCCGACTGATGCGCTTCTATCTCCGTTACTATCTTTCTGCGAGCGTCCTTCTCTTTGGCGTTGATGCCCGCGCTGAATCCTCAGCCCCGAGTGTTCCGAGTTTCCGCCAAGATGTGATGCCCGTATTTTTTCGCGCGGGTTGCAATGCCGGCAGTTGTCATGGTGCCGCCAAGGGGAAAGACGGGTTCATGCTGTCTCTCTTCGGTTATGACCCAGCGGGCGACTACCATCGCATAGTGAATGACATCGCCGGAAGGCGCATTAATACAGCAATTCCGGAGCGCAGTCTGCTTCTTCTGAAGTCCCTCGGCGCGGTGCCTCATACAGGCGGCGAGATCTTCACGGCTGACAGTCCGTATTACCGTACTCTCCTTGAGTGGATTGCTGCTGGAGCTCCGGATGACACCCAGAACGTGCCCGACACTACTGCACTCGAGGTGTCCGAGGAGCGCTTTGTCTTCGAGGGGAAGGAGACGCAAGCGCAGATCCGTGTGTTCGCACATCAGAGCGATGGTTCGAAGCGCGATGTCACTCCACTAGCGATCTATCACTCGAATAATCCCGCCGTCGCAACGATTGATGAAAACGGGCGGATCAGCACGGGTGGCGCTGGAGACACCCATGTTTTTGCCCGCTACAGCCGCTTCGCGATCGGAGCCAGTGTCACCGTTTTAAAGTCCGGCAACTTCGAGTGGCCAAATCCCAGAGCCAACAATTATGTCGATACACACATTTTCGACCGGCTTGAAAAGCTGCGCATCGCCCCCTCTGAACTGTGCGACGATGAAACCTTTCTTCGCCGAGTGACACTGGATCTTGCTGCGCGTCCGCCCACCATCGACGAATATCAAGCCTTCATGAGCGACACGCGCCAAGATAAGCGGGTCGTTAAAATCGATGCGTTGCTTGCCTCCGAAGCCTTTGCAGACCTTTGGACAGCGCTTTGGGCCGAGCAACTCCGTGTCATGGGCGGCAATTACGCGCCGAACGCTACGCACATCAAAGCCGCCGACACTTTCTACGAGTGGATCCGCCGTCAGATGCGCGAAGGCAGGCCGCTTAATGAGTTTGTCGCAGACATGGTTTCAGCTTCTGGCAGTAATATTAGCAACGGCCCTGTGAACCTCTATACGATGCTCGTGCACAAGACGCGCATTGAGCCAAAGGCGCTTGCCGCGGACTTCTCACAGGTCTTCCTCGGTGTTCAGCTCCAGTGCGCTGAATGCCACAACCATCCCTTCGATCGTTGGAACATGAATGATTATTACGGTTTCGTTTCCTTCTTTACCGGGGTGACGCGAAAGCCGGGCGCTGAGCCACGGGAGAGGCGTATATTCTGGGACAGCACCGTACCGCCCGCCAGTCATCCTGTTGATGGCCGACCGATGCTGCCCAAGACTCTTGGTGCGACGGCTTTCTTGGAGGCTGAGGGGGATCCACGAGCGGCCCTCGCCCAATGGCTGACTTCGCCGGACAACAGCCTCTTTAGTCGAAACCTTGCTAACCGCATCTGGGCACAACTCATGGGCCGCGGTATCGTTCATCCTGTCGACGATGTGCGTGTCACTAATCCTCCGGTCAATGAGTCGCTTCTCGCGGATTTGGCTGCGCACCTCGTGGCGTCCAAGTTCAGCTTGCGTTCGCTCGTACGGGATATCTGCACCTCTCGCACCTACCAGTTAAGCTCGACGCCAAACGTCACTAACCGAGGCGACACTCGCCAGTTTTCTCGTGCCTACTTGCGGCGTCTGCGCGCTGATGTCTTTATCGACAGTGTCATCGCCGTGACCGATATGCCTCGCCGCTTCAACGCATTCCCAGATGGCGTGCGTGCCATCGACTACTATCCGCGTACGTCGGGTGGCACAGAGGGGCCGAACTACGGCGACGACGTCTTTAAATGTTTGGGCCGCAGTCCGCGCGGCAGTGTTTCTTCCACCGAGACCAAGAGTTCCCCGACACTTTCGCAAGCGCTGCATTTCTCAGTCGGAGACACCATTGGTCCGCGCGTTAGTTGCGGCAGTACCCTGAATGCCTTCATCAAGGACAAGACGCCACCAGCGAAGGTTATTGAGGCGCTTTTCGTTCGCTGCCTAAGCCGGCTGCCCACGGAGGAGGAGCTCAGCGGCTTTCAGCAAATGATCCCAACTCCCCCCGACAATTCACGGCCTTATGAAGACCTTGTTTGGGCGCTACTGAATTCCACTGAGTTCATGTTCAATCATTAAGGCCGAGCGAGCCGGTGTGGGAGGATCTCTAGGAGTTGCGAGATGTTGTCTCCCTAAAAACACTCCGCTGTCGCGATTTTGTGGAGATCGCTACGTGGCTTGGCGGCGCTCCAAAAATCCTCGATGGTTGTGTGTGAGCGCGCTGGATGATTCGGCGCGGCATTCTTGCGATGATGCAAACGTCTGATTTGGGCAGGAGGTGTCGCTGCCTAAGCGCGGGCGACAAACCACTCTACAGAAGCAGAAAGCGTGTGGGCTCCAGATTTATCGTGCAACTCGACCTGAACCGAGATCAGTGCGCGGCCCTTTGTTTCAAGTTCTGCGCGCAGAGACTCAATCCCCTGAGGCACAGACACGGAGGATACGAGCGTTCCTTGAGCTGGCTTGCGGAACTTTGCTTCGAGTCTTCGAACGATCGGTACAATACCGGTTACATTGCCGATTGCCTTCAGAAGGAATTCCCCGCTGGAGGCTTCCGCGAGGGCGAGTTGCGCGCTCGCATGCACAGTGCCGAGGTGGTTCAGATACTGTGGTCCTGCGGGCAGTTGAAGCACCTTCACGGGATCATCCGCCAGTTGCAGCTCCAGCAGTTGGTTAAAGGGAAGTTCGAGCACGCTATTCATGAGGGTAAAAGCGATTTGCCTTTGGGGTTGGAAGATGGAGGCCTGAGGATTTTCGTTGCGCCACGGATTTAGGACGGAGTTGCGGGCGGTCGCTATTTTTGCAGCACGTTCACTTGGTTGACTACCCCACCCCGAAGATAGGCTTTTAAAGCCTCGGCATTGAGTTGCTTTTCGGCTTCTGGGTCATTCTTAAGATGGGCATTGAAGAAGAGGAGCGTTGCGGCGCGGACGATTGGCTGTACGTCTTCGCGGGTCGCCGTTGGAAGGGCACGACGCGGCGTGCCGGTGGAGTCGGAAAAGTCGATGTGCTTTGCATTGGCCAGCCAAATGAACCGGTGCGCTCCCTGCGGCCAAAGTGAAAATGCTTCGCGGCGGTTCGCTGGTGACAGACCGTTTTGTTGCTTGTCCTCCGAGCCTGTAATGCCAAGCAAAGGCGCCTGCAGGCTGGCGAAACTCTCGCTGACGAAAAACGGCTCTCCCACGCCTTGCGGCGAGAGCGCTACGCCGCATTTTACGCGGGGATCACGCAGCTCGGGGCCAAGTCCCTTTCCAGGTTCCACCGTTGGAATGAGCCAGTCGAGGGCTGGCCTGATTCCACAAACGACCATCGTCGTGAAGGCGCCGAAGGAGTGTCCCATCACGCCGATGCGTTGGAGGTCGAGCTTTCCACGAAGCTTGTCGTGCGTGCGGTTCCATTGCTCTGCGCACGAAATGGCAAAGCTTACATCCTTTGGCCGTGTGAGCACCTCTTGGGCATCGCGGGTCATCGCTTTCAGATTGGGGATGACTTGTAGGCCTTGCCCCATGCGCTCGCGATTGCTCCCGATGTGTTCTACGCAGAGTACCACATAGCCATGTGAAGCCAGATGTTGAGCCTGAGCGTAGTGTGTATCCCAATCGCCGCCCGCACCGTGTGAAATAGTCACCACGGGAAACGGTCCGCCGGTTGTCGGAAGATGCAGCTTAACAGGCACTTTGCGCTCCATGCCGGGTGACTCTTCATGAACCTGCGGTGGAAACAAACGCGGGAGCCTTCGACTGGAGGCCTGCGGCGCGCGTCGGGAGGCATCGAGAAGATTGGGGAATTCTAGGGTTTCCACCAAAAGAGGTCCGCGTGCCTGCAAGTTCTCGGCATGCAGCGTCGTCGGGAGCGCAAGCAAAAGTAACCTGAGGATAGCGAGGCTCTGCTGTATGGCGCTCATTTCAACGAGTCTCACCTCACAGCGCCGCCTTGGTTAGCGGATATTCGAGAAAAGCGTCAGTTTTGATGGATTTTAGCGCAAGGGAGGGTCTGACTTTAGATATCCGGCGCCCAAAAACCTGAGTTTCTTGGCCCCAGAATTGGAATATCAACCGCCTGAAGTTGGGCTATGGGTAGAAGATGTCGGATCGCGAGCCACTGCGCGCGATGGTCAAATGATTCCAAAACCAGTGGTGGCCCGTTCAAGACAATGCGGCGCCATTTGAACTATAGAGTGAGCATCTGGTTTATCCCCCATCCGTCTTTTTGAACGGGGCGTCTGTTCCAAACCGCTCTCTTTTTGATTTTGTATCAACTCGTTGTTCCGACTTCCTCCGCTCTCTCCCCAAACTCTCAGAACCTATGCTCGATTTCCTATCTGATCGCGAGGCAACGCTGTGCGGACGAAGCCACCTGACGCGCCGCGAATTTCTGCAAGTGGGCTCACTCTCGGCTTTGGGCTTGTCGCTTCCGCAGTACTTAGCCGCTAAAGAATCTGGGGCCGTCCTTCCTGGACATGACGAGAAGGCCTGTATTCTGCTCTTCAATCTCGGCGGTCCGAGTCACGTCGATTTGTGGGATATGAAGCCGGATGCGCCTTCCGAGGTGCGCGGGCCTTTTAAGCCGATCTCCACCAAATCACCGGAAATCCAGATTTCCGAGGTGCTGCCCATGCATGCGAAAATTGCGGATCATTTTTCGCTGGTGCGTTCCTGTCATCATGATGGAGCGGCGGTGCACGATGCTGGTTGGCAGATGATGCAGACGGGGCGCCGTTTTACGGGAGGCGTGCAGACTCCGCACATGGGAGCCGTTGCGAGTCATCTTCTTGGGAAGAAGGGGGACTTGCCGCCATTTGTGGTGCTTCCAGAGTTGATGGGAAGGGGAGGGGGAAATTTGCCGAATGGGCAAGCCGGTGGATTTTTGGGTAAGGCGCATGATCCATTTGCGTTGATGGCGGACCCGTCGAAACCGAACTTCAAGGTCCCTGATCTGCTTCCCCCAGATCTCTTGGGTGCGGTGCGTTTGGAGCGCCGTCAGAAAATGCGGGAGGTCGTGGAGGCGTCTGTGAAGCAGTTTGAGGCAAGTGAGGATGCCCGCCTGATGGACGAGAACTTCCATGCGGCCTTCCGTCTGATGACGAGCGAGCAGGCGCGAGCTGCCTTTGACCTTTCCCAAGAGCCAGAATCGGTGCGCGATCGCTATGGTCGAAATCGCTTTGGACAGAGCTGTCTTTTGGCGCGCCGTCTGGTGGAGAATGGAGTTCGGTTTGTGACGGTGAACACTTTCCTGACTGTGTTTGGAGAGACGACGTGGGATATCCACGGGTCCAAACCATTTACCTCCATTGACGGGATGAAGAACGTGGTTTGTCCACTTTATGATCAAGCGTATTCGGCGCTTATCGAGGATTTGCACCAGCGTGGTCTGCTCAAAAACACAATGGTTGCGGGGTTAAGCGAGTTTGGTCGCACGCCGAAGGTCAACCCAGCTGGCGGTCGAGACCACTGGCCCCAATGTTTCACCGTTTCGTTTGCGGGCGGTGGGATCAAAGGTGGTCGTGTGATTGGAAAAAGCGATCCGATTGGAGGGTTCCCTGTGGAGCGGCCTGTGCTGCCTGGAGATTTGGTGGCGACGATTTTCCAAGGGTTAGGCCTCAATTTTGAAGCCTTCCTTCCGGGCCCTGCTGGTCGGCCTTTCCCGTTGGTGGACTTGGGGCGTCAGCCGATTCGCGAACTCTTTGCCTAGTTGCCGAGACTGCATCGCTTTGATTTCAGACTAACCATGTTCGCATCCAAAATTTGCATTCAGGATTCCCGCCACTTTGCTGTGGCCCGTTGGCTAGGAATGGTGGTGATCAGTTTATTCACGGTTGGCTTTGCGGAGTCTGTCGCGGCAGACCCGGCTCTCGAGGCTCATCCGTCCTTGGTGGTGTTGACGCACCCGGGCCAGAAACAAACGATTCTAGCCATCTTGCAAGAGGGAGGCGTGGCAGTCGCCATTCCGCGCGCGCTTTCATTCGAGTCGCTGGATCCGACCATCGCAACGGTAACTCAGGAGGGGGTGGTTACGGCGAGGCGTGCAGGAGAAGTGCAGGTTCAGGTGCGGTCTGGAGAGCAGAGGGCTTTGATTAAAGTGAGGGTTGGCACGTTGAGTGAGCCGGAGCCGTGGGATTTTCGGAGGCACATTCTGCCTATCCTGACGAAGGCGAATTGTAATGGCGGCGGGTGTCATGGCGCGCTCGCCGGCAAGGGCGGATTTCGACTGAGTTTGAGTGCTTATGATCCGTACGCTGATCATTTGAATATCACCCGCGACGCTTTGGGCCGGCGGATTGAGATGGACGATCCGGTGCGGAGTCTGCTCCTCACGAAGCCCACGGTTGCTACGGCCCACAAGGGGGGACGGCGGTTGGACACGAGGTCGGAGGATTACCGGATTCTGGCCGAGTGGATTGCTGCAGGAGCAAAGGGTCCTCAAGAGTCGGATGTGGCGTTGGACCATTTGGAGGTGTGGCCTGCCAAGTGGCGGCTCACTAAGGGCGATAAACTGCGGTTCATGGTGCGAGCGCATTATGCCGATGGACGTGTCGAGGATGTGACTCGATGGGCGAAGTTTACGGCCACCGATGAGACGATGCTTCGACTCTCGGATGCCAATGGTGGCGCGGAAGTGATCGGGTTTGGAGAAGGCGCGGTGACGGCGTGGTTCTCGAGTCGCATCGTGATGGCGCGGGTGATTTCACCCTTTCCCAAGAAAGGGGATTCTGTGGCTGCGCTGTGGCGAGAGAGAAACCGGATCGATGGAGCGGTGAACGCGCAACTCAGGCAGCTGAATCTCGTTCCGTCTGCGGCGGCAGATGACGCCACGTTTTTGCGAAGGGCTTCGGTTGATGTGACTGGAACGATCCCAAAGGCAGAGGAGGTGAAAGCCTTTCTGGAGAGTGAAGATCCGAACAAGAGGAGCGCGCTGATTGAGCGACTTTTGGCCAGCGCGGAGTTTGTCGATTACTGGACTTACCGGTGGGCGGATCTGCTGTTGGTGAGTGGGGAACACCTGCGTCCGGAAGCGGTGAAGGCCTATTACCAATGGATTCGGGGCCAGGTAGAGTCAGGGGTCGCGTGGGATAAATTTGTAAAGTCGGTAGTGACGGCTCGCGGAGGGAGCTTGGAGCAGGGGGCGACGAACTTCTTTGCGGTGCATCAAGAGCCGGAAGCGATGGCGGAGAATGTGAGTCAGGCGTTCATGGGGCTCTCGATCAATTGTGCGAAGTGCCACAACCATCCTTTGGAGAAATGGACGAACGATCAGTATTACAGCTTCGCCAATTTATTCTCACAGGTTCGCGCAAAGGGCTGGGGCGGCGATACGCGCTCTGGGGATGGAATTCGAACTCTTTATACCGTTGCCAAGGCAGAGCTGATTCAGCCGCGCACGGGACGAGCGCAGCCTGCCGCGCCGCTGGATGCACCTGCGGTTCCCGAGGATGAAGCGGGCGGCGATCGCAGGGAATATTTGGCTGCGTGGCTGACCTCTCCGAAGAACCCATACTTCACACGGGCGATTGTGAACCGTGTCTGGGCCGCCTTTTTTGGGATTGGGATTGTGAATGCGGTGGACGACCTGCGTGCCTCCAATCCCGCCACCAACGAGGCGCTTATGGATTCACTCTGCGCATTTTTGGTAGAGAATCAGTACGACCTCAAAGCCCTCATGCGCTTGATTCTTCAAAGCGCAACTTACGAACGCTCCAGTGAGGCGACAGAGGGTAATCGCGATGATTCCCGTTATTTTGCGAGATATTACCCGCGCCGAATGATGGCGGAGGTGCTCAGCGATGCGATCACTGCTGCGGTGGGGGTTCCAGACCAGTTCACGGAAGTGGCCCTCGCAGATGGATCGAGTGAAAAAACTGCTTTTTATCCGAAGGGCGTTCGTGCGCTGCAAACGTACGACGCAGCGGTCCGATCTTACTTTTTAAAAACGTTTGGACGAAATCAACGGGCCATCACCTGCGACTGCGAACGCTCGAACCAGCCCAGCATTGTGCAAGCCCTGCACCTTTCAAATGGCAACACGCTCAACGAAAAACTCGCGTCCAAAGAGTCCATCATTGCGGACTTGTTGAGCCAGTGTGGAACCGATGCCGAACTAGTGCAGGCCGCCTTTTATCGGTGCCTAAACCGTCCACCCAGCCGTGGAGAGTTGGACGGGTATGAGCGTTTGCTGGCCGGCTTGTCTCCCGAGGAGCGGCGGGCGGCGGCGGAGGATCTTTTTTGGTCCCTGCTCACCAGTCGCGAATTTTTGTTCCAGCACTAGCCCTTGTTGCCCTGCCTTTTTTTCGAATTCCTAACGCCTTTCCGATGGATCCCTCCCTTTGCCTGCGCCTTTCCGTCCAAGCTGTCTTGCGGCCATTTCGGTGGACCGCCGTGGCTGTTCTTGCGGGTGCGTTTCCGTGTCACGGCGGAGCCGCGGCAGTGCCTGATTTTCATGCCGATGTGGCGCCGATTCTACGCGACTACTGCGCTGGCTGTCATAGTGGCAAAGAGAAAGAGGGGGACTTGAATTTAGAAACATTTGCGGCCCTCAAAACAGGGGGGGAGAGCGGCTCTCCGCTTCCTCAAGAAGCTGGTGCACAGAGTCTTATGGATAAAGTGATCCATGGAAAAAAGCCTGCGATGCCCCCCAAAAAGGAGCCGCAGCCTACCGCGGCGGATCTTGCGGTGTTGGAAAGTTGGCTGAAAGCGGGTGCTCCCGGGCCTAAGGCGCAGGATGTTTCTATCCTTTCGCTGGTGACGGTTCCCGATTTGCCTCTCAAAAAAAACGCGTCCCCGGCCATTATCACTTCGGCCCTTTCGCGGGACGGGAAGAAGATTGCAGTCGCTCGGTATCGGGTCGTGGAGGTTTTGGATGCCGACAGCAAGGAGGTTCGACAGCGCTTTGAAGGGTTCCCGAGTAAAATTACCGCATTGGCGTTTTCTCCCGATGGAAACCGGCTGGCGGCGGCAACTGGAGACTCGGGAGTGCGAGGAACGATTTCGTTACATCACTTGGATGGGTCGGAGGGCCCCAAGGAGTTCGAGCTGCAGCATCGTGACTTGATCTATTCGGTGAGTTGGTCGCCGGATGGAAAGACACTGGCATCGGGAGGGTATGATTGGAAAGTGGTCTTGTGGGATGCAGCAACGGGGCGACTTCGGAGAACCCTGACTGGTCACAACGGGGCGGTTTTTTCGGTGGCGTTTCATCCAGATGGGCGGCTGTTGGCGAGTGCCAGTGCGGACCAGACCGTCAAGGTTTGGCGCCTTCAGGATGGGGAGCGTTTGGATACGCTCAAAGAGCCGCAAGGAGAACAATTTTCAGTGACCTTTACGCCGGACGGAAAGCAGATCGTCGCAGCGGGGGCGGATCGTCGGATTCGAATTTGGGCGCTCAAAAGCTTAGAGCGAGCGGAGATCAATCCGATGTTGGAATCTCGGTTTGCGCACGAAGCGCCGGTGACGGGTCTGGTGGTGGCGCCCACGGGGGATCGGGTACTGAGTGTGGCCGTGGATCGTTCCTTAAAAGTTTGGACGCTACCGAAACTGGAGCTCGTGGAGATTCTCCCGCCGCAGCCACAGGGGGTGACGTCCATTCAGGGGGATCCGACAGGCAATGCCTTTTGGCTGTCTCGGGTAGATGGAGCCGTGGTGAAGTTGGATTTTCCGAAACGGGAAGGTCGTGTTGCGGCGGTTTCCGATCATGGGGGGCCTGCGGGCACTGATTTGGGTGAGGCCGTCCCGCCGGCGGCTAGGGGAAGGATTGAGGAGCAAGAGCCGAATGACGGAGTGACAGACGCGCAAAAGGTGATGTTTCCGGCGGAGATGCACGGCAAAATTGGGGCGTCTGGCGATGTGGACACGTATCGGTTTTCGTCCAAAAAGGGTCAGAAATGGAGTTTTGAGGTTTTTGCAGAGCGCGAGAAGTCGATGTTAGATTCGCGACTGGAGGTTTTGGATGGGCAGGGTCAGCGGATTGAGAGGGTATTGCTGCAGGCGACACGCAGTTCGTGGCTGACGTTCCGCGGGAAGGACGCGAAGACTTCAGACGACTTTCGCGTTCAGAACTACGCGGAGATGGAGATCAACGAGTTTTTGTACTGCAACGGAGAGGTGGTGAAGCTCTGGATGTATCCGCGGGGACCGGATTCCGGGTTCATGGTTTATCCGGGCATCGGGACTCGGCACACGTATTTTGAAACCACGCCGCTTTCGCACCCGCTTGGGGAAACGGTTTATACGGTGAAAGCGTTGCCGCCGGGCAGCCAACCTCCGCCGAGTGGATTGCCCTTGATCCCAGTATATTGGGAGAACGATGACGATCCGCGACGGGAGGCTGGGCATGATTCTGTGTTGCTTTTTGAAGCGCCTGCAGACGGAGAGTACCTGCTCCGCGTGGGCGATACCCGAGGGTTTGGGGGCGAGCCATTTGGTTACCGGGTGGTGGCGCGAGCGGCGCAGCCGGACTTCGTGGTGAAACTCTCGATGGGCGACAAGCTGAAAGTTTCGCCGGGGAGTGGGAGCGAGTTTCAAGTGGAAGCGCGTCGGATCGATGGGTTTGAGGGCGAGATTGAGGTGGTTTTGGAGAATCTGCCGCCTGGATTTAGCACGACAGGGAGCGTTGTGATTGAGGCGGGACAGACCTTTGCTTCGGGAGCGGTGTATGCCTCTGCGGATGCGCCAGCGCCTTCTAAAGAGGCGGTGCAAGCGGTCCAGTTGGTCGCGCAAGGGAAGGTGCAAGGTCGGGCGATTGCTCATAAAATGAACGCATTCAGTGAGTTAAGTTTGAGGGGTGCGCCGAAGCTTACGGCGCGTGTTTTGAGTGCTGGAAGGGAGACGGGTCCGGCAGAGGAGTTATTAGAGATTGTTCTGAAGCCCGGGGAGACGGTGACGGCTCGGATGTGTGTGAATCGGCATGACTTCAAAGAGCGGGTAGAATTTGGGAAGGAGGATGCCGGCCGAAACCTACCGCACGGGGTGTATGTCGATAATCTGGGGCTCAACGGGTTGTTGATTCCTGAAGAGGCCACGGAGCGAGAATTCTTTTTAACGGCGGCGAAATGGGTGCAGGAAGGGACACGCACGATTTTCTTTCGGGCGAAGGGGGATGGAGGTCAGGCCACGCCTCCGATTCGACTCCGTGTGGTGCGGCCTTAGGAGGTTCGCGGCCGGCGAGCGCGCTTTTCCTCGGTTTTTTGTCTGCAATTGAGAACAAAATGACACGGCTTTCGTGTTTTTTTGCTCCGGACTTGCGTTCTCGGAATACTGGGCCTAAAATTCGGCCCAGCTTTCCACCCAAAAGGAATATGATCATGGAGCCTACATTAGACGGGATGGCGCTGGAGACGCGCGAGGAATTGAGCGAGGAGCAGGAGTTTCTCCTCAAAAAATGTGAGAACATCATCCGAATCGGATTGAGCACCTTTGTGGAGGTCGGACTGGCGCTCAAGGAGATTCAGGATCAGCGTCTTTATCGTCGCACAGACAAGACCTTTGAGGATTATCTACAGCGTTCCATGGGACTGAGCCGCCCCTACGCGTACAATTTGATCGAGAGTGCAAAACTCATGCGCGAACTCCGGACCTCTGTGGAGGTTGACAAGGCTAGCCTTCCAAAAAACGAGGCGCAGGCGCGCGAGTTGATTCGGATCGAGCCTTCGCGGCGAGTAGAGGTCTGGAAGAAGGTGGTCGATTTGGCGGGTGACAAACCTTTCACGGCAAAGTTGATCCGTGAAGTTGCGCGGAGTGAACGGAGTCCGGAGGGTGAAAAGCCCTCGGCGATGGAGTCCGGACTGGCCCTCGGAAAAGTGACGCGGTTGCGCGAATTGTTTGCCAACACCCGAGTTGCCGAAGACGCCCTTCAGTTGATTGAAAAGCTCGAGCACTTGGCCCGCTCGATTCAGACCAGATAAGCCGAAAATTCAACCAATTGCTCGAACGTGCGGCTGTAAGCCCTTTAAAATCAAGCACTTGTGCAGTTCGCTTTGCGTTTTTTATGAAAACTCCTGATTCCTCATCTGAATTTTCTTTCCGACAGTCCTTGGAGCCCGTGTCCCAAAAAGTGGAGGCTTTTGCCAAGGAAAAGCCAACGCACGCTCTCAGTGCCGCGGTTGGGGTTGGGATCATCATGGCGATCCTGCCGATTGGAGGCATTTTGGGCGGGGTATTGCGTCTCGCATTTGCCGTTTTGCGTCCCATCCTGATGCTTTTGGGCGTGTTGCGAATCTACGAACGCCTTGGCGGACGTCGTTCGGCGGCAGCGAAAACGGAAGGGTCCGGGGCTCGATAGCCTAGCGTACGGGCTTGGTTCTTTCGGAGAAGAGCGGCGCGGAGATTCTCAATCCATCCGGGCGGGTTGGCCGGTGGATTCGAGGACGCATCGCCACAGATCGCCCTCGACATCGACCTTTCTTCGACCGGAGGCGACGACGGGCATCGGAAGGTGCACAAAGCGCTGGTGCCATCGTGCCACGACCAGTCCAGTTTTGCCCGCCATGGCGGCATGCACGGCGTGACGGGAGAGTTGGAGGCAGAAGATCCGGTCTTCGGCGGTCGCAATTCCGCCCCGGAGTTCATAGCTCGGGTCGATGTACTTCAGATTTAATTCGAGAGAACGCGACGCGAAATGGGCTGAGATTTTTTGTTTAAGAAAGGCGCCAATATCGCCGTAACGGACATTCCCAGAGGCGTCGTGGGAAGGGTTTGAAAGCGGAATGAGATGTTGTCCTGCTCCCTCGGCGACGGCGATGACTGCGTGGCCGCGCTCGAGGACTCGAGCCTCAACCGCGCGCAGCAAACCCCGCTCGCCATCTAAGGCGAAGGGAACCTCGGGAATCAGAACGAAATTCACCTCCCCGCTCGCGAGCGCGGCTGAACAAGCAATGAATCCGGAATCGCGTCCCATCAACTTCACCAAGCCGACTCCGTTTCGGCCTCCGCGAGCCTCTGCGTGAGCGACCGTCAGGGTCCTGAGGGCCTCGCCGCAGGCGCTCAGGTAACCGAAGCTCTGGTCCATAAAAAGCAGGTCATTGTCGATCGTCTTTGGGATCCCCACGACGCCGATCGATAGACCTCGCCGAGAGATTTCCTGGTGTAAAAGCAGAGCGGCCTTTTGAGAACCGTCCCCGCCGACGACGAAGAGTACTTGGACGCCGAGGGCATGGAGGCGGTCGACCATGACGACTGGATCCTGTTGTCCGCGGGAGGTCCCTAGGATGGAGCCGCCTCCGTGATGGATTTTGTCGACACTGCGCGGGCACAGTTCCATAGGCCGGTGTCGAAAGGCGGGGTTGAGGGATTCAAATCCATAACGCAGGCCCAGGATGCGATGGACGCCGTAGCCGTAGTGCCCGTGCATCACGATGTTCCGAATTACATCGTTGAGCCCAGGGCAAATACCGCCACAGGTAACCACTGCGAGTGTCGTGGCTGATGGATGGAAGAAGATTTGCCGTCGTGGGCCGGCTAATTCGACGCTGTGCTCATTTGGCACGGCAGTTGGGTTCACGCGCCCGTTGCGGACCTGATCATCGAGGAGGATGCGTTGGTCATCGGCAACCCAGTGGCCATCAGCCATACCCCATTCTTTCTGGAGGCCTGGAGAGGGGTGGATGCAGGGCCCCAGCGTTGGAATGTCAAAGGAGTGGGGAAGGGAATTCATCGGCGAGTGAACGGGCTTTTCGGTGAGGGAATGGGTTGCTCAGGAATCGCTTTCGGAATCGGGTTCAAGCTCTCCCCACCACTCTGAATTGTTCCACCACGATGGCTCTTGAGGAGATTCCGCCGCAGGGATGTGCTTCAGGAGGCAAAACTCGGGGACCCGATTTGCGGAGATTCGAGAGGGAGGCGTCCCGATGACCTCGAGGGAGACTCGGCGACTGACGCCCTTGAGCCTGCCGATCACTTCCACGGTTTGTCCGAGTCGAACGAGCGTTGCTGCTTTAGCGGCGCGGCCATCGATGGAGATCTGTCCGCGACGCGCTGCCTCTGTTGCTAGGGAACGGCTTTTGAAAATTCGCACCGCCCAGAGCCATTGATCGACACGCATGCAACTTTCTGTGCGCGTTCTGAGATCGCTTGGCAAGGCATGATCGCTTCCGCCTTTGCAGGGAGTCGGCTATATCAAAGGGATGACGACTCCCTTTCGTGAAGCTCCCGAACTCCTCGCTCCGGCAGGCAACTGGGATTGCGTGCGTGCTGCGGTGGCAAACGGAGCGGATGCGATCTACTTTGGGCTTCCGCGATTTAATGCGCGAATGCGAGCCGACAATTTCACGGAGGAGGAACTGCCGGAGGTGGTGGCTTTTGTGCATCGACATGGGGTCAAAGCCTATGTGGCCTTCAACACCTTGGTGTTTACCGGTGAATTGGATGCGGCGGCCTCGGCGCTTCGGAGTTTGAGTCGATCGGGTGTAGACGCCCTGATTGTTCAGGATGTAGGCGTGGTTCGTCTGGCTCGCAAAATAGTCCCGGATTTGCCTATTCACGCCTCTACGCAAATGACGATCACTTCGCCGGAGGGCGCTGAGTTTGCGCGGGAGCTTGGGGTTGAGAGGGTGGTGCTTGCGCGGGAATTGTCGCTTCGTGACATAGAGAAATTTCACGCTGTGGAATCTGGAGCGATGCCGCTGGAGGTGTTTGTTCATGGGGCGCTTTGCGTGGCCTATTCGGGTCAGTGTTTAACGAGTGAATCGCTTGGTCAGCGCAGCGCGAACCGCGGTGAATGTGCACAGGCTTGTCGTATGCCTTACGAGCTTTCTGTGGATGGCGTGATTCGGGACTTGGGCGACCGACGGTATCTCCTCTCGCCGCAGGATCTGGCTGCTGTGGATGAAATTCCGAGGTTGTTGGAACTGGGGGTTTGTTCATTCAAAATCGAGGGGCGCCTTAAGGCACCAGAGTATGTGGCCGCGGTTTGTCAGGTTTACCGGAGGGCAATGGATGCGGCTCTCGAGGGACGACCGCAGGCGGCCTCGGACGCGGAGCGGTATCAGCTCGAAATGACGTTTTCGCGTGGGTTATTTAGCGGCTGGATGCACGGGGTGGACCATCAACAGTTGGTGCCTGCCCGGTATGGGAAGAAGCGTGGACCGTTTGCAGGGCGAGTGGTGCGGGTGGGAGCGGATCACGTTGAATTGAACGCGGAACTCGCGCTTTTGCCGGGTGACGGGATCGTTTTTGATACAGGCGGCGATCCGAACCACGAGCAGGGCGGGCACATTTTTGAAGTGCGAGGAAACCGGTTTTACTTCCAGCGCGAGCACTTGGATTTTGCGCGCATCCGGCCGGGAGACCGAGTCTGGAAAACACAGGATCCTGTGTTGCAAAAGCGTCTCAAGCAGTCATTTCGCGGGGCGCTTTCGGCTCGGAACCGACTCCGTGTGGACATTGTGGTGCGTGGTGGTGTGGCTGAGCCGATGGAATTGGAACTGGCGGTCCCAGGGACCCCGGCAAGGGTCTCTGTCGTTTCCACAATATGCTTGGAAGCTGCGAGAAATGCACCTTTGAGCGAGGAGAGGTTGCGCGAGCACTTGGGGAAGTTTGGCGATTCCATCTATGAGTTGGGGGACCTCATTGTCCAGTTGGAGGGTGCGCTGATTCTGCCGATTGCGGAACTGAATCGATTGAGGCGTTCGGGGATTGCGGCGCTGGATGAGGCTTTGCGTGTTCCTCGGCGCGAGGTGGAGGGAACTTGGCGGGAGCTTCTGCAGGCTAGTTTTCCTGCGACGATTCCGAGCCAGTTGGCCGCTGGTTTCTCGTTGTCGGTGTTGTGTCGCTCAGACGAGCAACTGGATGCGGCGCTGCGTTGCGGTGTGGGGCGGGTGTTGTTGGACTTTGAGGATGTGCGCCGATATCGGGACGCGGTGAAGGTGGTCCGTGAATTGGGTGTGGATACGGAGGTGTGGTTGGCGACTCCGAGGATTCAGAAGGCGGGTGAACAAGGGTTTTTCCGATTGATCGAGCAAGCTGCTCCAGACGGGGTTTTGGTTCGGAATTTAGGAGGCATGGATTTCTTTCGGCGCTCGGAGACGGGGCTGCGTTTGGTGGGAGATTTTTCGCTGAATGTGTCGAATCCGCTGACGGCGAGTGAGTTTTTTTTGCGAGGTTTGGAACGCGTGACGCTCTCGTATGATTTGACCTTGGAGCAGGTGCTGGAGTTTGTCGGGGCGCTGCCCGCGGGGGCTCATGGGGCTGTGGAACTAACGTTGCACCAGCACATGCCGATGTTTCACATGGAGCATTGTGTCTTTGCGGCGTTTCTCTCGAAGGGGAGCAGTTTTTTAGATTGTGGCCGACCCTGCGAAAAGCATCGGGTGCATTTGAAGGACCGGGTGGGAGTGTCGCATCCCTTGCGAGCGGATGTGGGTTGTCGCAATACCCTTTATAATGCGACGCCTCAGACGGGGGCTCAATTTTTCGATGTGTTGGTGCAGTCGGGCTTGCGTTGTTTTCGTGTGGAGTTGCTGGAGGAAGATGAAGGGGAGACAGAACGGGTGGTGCGTGCGTACCAGGGGTTGCTGAGTGGCGATCGAGAGGGGCGCTCCCTTTGGCAGGAATTGCGTGCGCATTCGCAGTTGGGAGTGACGGGAGGCACGTTGGTGGCGAAAAAATGAATTCATAAACGGCAGCGGGCTCCTTGACGTAGCCGACGGAGAGCGGTTTAGTCGCTACTCGGTCTGTCACCACCCTGTTCATGCGAACTTCGAGCGTTCCTTTCTGTGCCCTTTTGGCCTTCGTGGTCGCGTCCCTCTTTTCGGCGTGCCAAACCGATCCTCGGCTTCGACGAGAGGTCGTTTATCTCAGCGGATATTCTGCTCGAGACGAGGCCCGCTCTCATTTTGACAATTACTCGTACTGGGATGGGGATGGGGTTGCGGGTGCGCCCAGTGTGGTGATTCGGATCAGTGAGCAGAGGGCTTATTTTTACAAGGGGACGGCCTTGGTGGGGGTGGCCGCGATTTCGACGGGGAGGGAGGGGTTTGGAACGCCGATGGGTAGTTTCCGAATTAAGCAAAAGGATCGCGACCATGCGTCATCCTTGTATGGCGATTACGTGGATGCTTCTGGGCAGATCGTCAAAAAGGATATTGAGATCAAAAAAGATCCGATGCCTCCGGGAACCCGATTTGATGGGGCCAAGATGCCATTTTTCATGCGGATTAACGGAGGAGTAGGGATGCATGAGGGCTTTCTTCCTGGAATGCCCGCTTCGCATGGGTGCATTCGAATGACTCGTTCGATGGCGGAAGCCTTCTTCCGCAATGTAGAGGTTGGCACGCCCGTCGTGATCCAGCCCTAAGGGGGCCATCGCTCGAGAATCTCTTGCGAGCATCAGCTTCTGGGGAGGGTTCTGTTCGAAGGAATGGGCGGTTGGCAGATGGAAGGAATGTTTTTTGGGGTGGGGGACTTCCCCGAAGGGGGCCGCTTGGGGTAGAATCAGCGGTCTATGGCCACTGCAGAGAAACACGCGTTCCAAGCTGAAATTGCTCAACTCCTCGAAATCGTCATTCACTCTCTTTACACCGACAAAGAGATCTTCGTCCGCGAGCTCGTCTCCAACGCTGCGGATGCCAACGAAAAGCTGCAATTCCTCCAACAATCCGCTGGCACGGAGATTTTCCAACCGGAAACCGCGCTGACGATTCGGGTCCTCACGGATGAGTCTGCAAAGACCATTACGATCGTGGATACTGGGATCGGCATGACGCAGGCTGAGTTGGTGGAGAATCTCGGGACGATTGCTCATTCCGGATCCAAGGCGTTTCTAGAGCAAATCAAGCAAGCTCAGGGAGATGCGAGGCTGATTGGGCAGTTTGGGGTTGGGTTTTATTCGGCGTTTATGGTGGCCGATCAGGTGGAGGTGTTTACGCGCTCCTACAAGACGGGGGAAGGCGGTTGGATTTGGAAAAGCGACGGGAAGACTGGGTACGAAATGGAGCCGGCGTCGGATTTGGACCGAGGCACCCGCATCGTTCTGCATTTGCGGGACACGGAGTTTGCTGGGGAATCGAGGGTGGAGGGGATTATCAAACATTACTCCAATTTTGTTTCCTTTCCGATTGAGCTGAACGGCAAGGTCGTCAATACGGTGCAGCCCCTTTGGACGAAGAATCGGAGCGAGATTTCGGAGGACGAATACACTGAGTTTTACAAGTATCTCGCTCACGACCTGGAAGCGCCGCGTTATCGGCTGCACTTCAATGCGGACGCGCCGCTTTCCATTAAGGCGATCTTGTTTGCGCCGGAGAAGAACTCGGAACTCCTCACCATGTCGCGACAGGAAGGGGAAGTGCATTTGTACTGCAAACGGGTTCTGATCACGCCGAAGGCCAAGGGCTTATTCCCAGAGTGGCTGCGCTTCCTCAAGGGGGTCGTCGATAGCGAAGATCTGCCGCTCAACATTTCCCGTGAAACCATGCAGGACAGTGCGCTTTTGCGGAAGTTGAACGACGTTCTTTCTAAGCGAGTCTTGAAGTGGTTGGACGAGGAGGCCAAAGCGGACCCTGAAAAGTACGCCCAGTTTTTTGCGCAGCACGGTCACTGTCTGAAGGAAGGGGTGGCGACCGACTGGAGCCATCGCGAGGCTTTGGCAAAACTCCTCCGCTTTAACAGCTCCCACACGGAGGGCGAGAAGGTGACTTCGTTGGCCGATTATTTAACGCGGATGCCGGAGGCTCAGAAAGAGGTCTATTTCCTTTCAGCCGCTTCGCGTGAGGCGGCCGAGGCGAGTCCGGATTACGAGGTCTTTCGGGCTCGCGGGTGGGAAGTTCTCTACCTGCTGGATCCGCGCGATGAGTTTGTGCTGGAGCACCTCCATACGTTTGAGGGGAAGCCGCTGGTGGCGGCTGGCAAGGCGGACGTCAAACTGGATCGCCCAGAGGATCAGGCTATGAAGCTTAGCAAAGAGGCCGCCGAGAAGCTCTCAGGTTTTCTGAAGGAGGTGTTGGGCGACCGCGTTGGTTCGGTTCGGTCCAGTGAGCGACTGGTGGGCAGTCCGGCGGCGGTGCGTGAGGCGGATGGGGCAATGCCGGCGCGGATGCGACGGATGATGAAGCTCATGGGCAAAGAAGAGCTGGGAGGACTGGACATGAAGCCGGACTTTGAGATTAACCCAGACCATCCGATTGTGGTGAGCCTGGAGCGGCTCTCTACTCAGGACGAAGGGTTGGCCAAACAGGTAGGGGCGCAGCTTTTCGAAAACGCGATGGTGGCATCGGGGCTGGTGGAGGATCCTCGGATGATGCTCGGGCGGTTGAACGAGCTTTTGGAGAAGCTGCTTGCAGCTAGGTAGTTGCTGAAAGAACCCCATCGCTTTTCTGCTGATGGAATGGGGCGTCCACCTAGACCAATGGCTAGGTAGACGCCCCTGTCATTTCGGGGAAAAATGGGAACATGAAAGGGTTCTCGGTTTTTCGTCTTTTCGCTGGTGTGGCGATGGTTCCTATGGGGCCGTTGGCGCAACCAGTTAGAAATTTTCGCGGAACCCGAAGAGACCTGTTTCCTGCATGCGCGAACTCTGATAATCCTCGTCTTCCCTTCCCTCTTATGAACCTTTCTCTTTCGCGTTGGATGCGTTTTGCCGCGCTTCTTTCTTTGGTTCTCGCGCTTTGCTGCGAACAGACATTTGCCTTGCCGCCGCTGATTTACCCTAATTTGCAGCCGCTGCCTCCTGTGGTCGAAGGGGAAACGATTTCACTGCACATTGAGGTGGATGCGTCTACGGCCAAGACTGCGGGACTGGGTAATCCCCAGTGCTTCCGTTGGTATAAAAATAACAAGCCCTTCCTGAAGTTTAGTAACGGCACCATTGTAGACGCGGCAACTGGGGGAGTCGTAGCCTATGAATCCAACGTTCAACTAGCTTCAGCGGTGGCTGATGACGGCGGTCTTTACTGGGTGGATGTGATTGGGATTGACGGCACTGTGCTTCGTTCGAACCAGGTGCAGGTTTTAGTCCTCCCCAAACCGGTTTTGACGGTTTTGCCAAAGTCCCAGCTGGTCGTGAATAAGTCCGCGGTCAAGTTGCACGTGGATGCGGTCAGCCACGCTTATCCCTCCTTTAATGCCCCGGCGGGGATTGCAATAGACACGGGGGATGATGATTACGCCTATGTGGCGGACACGGCCAATAATCTGATCCGTCGAGTGGCCCCCGGTGGGACGGTCACGACGTTTGCGGGAACTAAATTTAAGCTGACAGGGATTACTGTTCCAGGGGGGGTGAGGGTCCCTTGGGGTGGGGCAACGGTGGGTGCTGGCGCGGCCACCCCCTATCTTCTCTTTGATGGACACAACGGATCTTTGGGATCTGGGACTCTTAATCTTGTTGATGCGGGTACCGTGAAATCGATCTATGGCGGCACTTTCGCGATGTATACCATCGGATCTGCAGATTTCAGCATTAGGGACGGGGGCGGCTATGTTGCGCCGCCAGACGTCTATCTGGCTGTCTACGCGAAGGGATCGATTTGGTCTGTGCAGGGCGCCTTGAACCCGCTGACGGTGACGGTGGATTCGGGGACTGGTTTTTTGGATACGACACCAGCGGTGGGCTTGACCACGGCGCGTTTCAGTAATCCAGAAGCGACTGCGATTTCGCCTGATGGGCGTTTGTACATCGCCGACACGGGAAACCACACGATTCGGATGATTAACCTGCGCGACAGCAACCCGAGGGTCACGACGGTGGCGGGAAATCCGCAGGTTGCAGGGTTTGCGGATGGTTTGATGGGAGGAGGGGCGGAGGCGACCTGCAGTGCAGTGGGGCTGGGGGGATTTAGCTGGGGATACACGGGGTTGATGGTGACCAAGACCGGTCGTGGTTATCCTCTGAAAGATAACAACAACAACGCCTATTCGTTGTCCCTTGCTTTCACGGGAACCTCGACGGCTGTGGTGCAGGGAACGTTGAGTTGCCCAGTCACGGGGATGTTGACTGAAATTCCCATTGCGAGTGGCGGGGCGGGATACACAGGAAACCCGCCGGTTTATATTAATGGATCGCTTGCAGACGGGTCGAATTTGGTGAACGGAGGTTCGATTATTGCGGCTGTGGCGAATGGCGCCGTGAGCAAGCTGATCGTGGTCCAGGGTGGTACGGGCTTTTCGACACCGCCAACGATCACGATTGGAGGAACCGTTGCTGGCTCGACGGCCACTGCCGGCACGGCAAAAATCACGGGAGTTTTGTCTATCCCGGCTCTGTCTACTGCGGGGACTCTGGCGTGGTCTGCAGACACTGCCTACGCAGTGACGGTGGTGGGGGGAACCGCGATGCTGAACAAGCCGCGGGGCTTGAAGGTCGATGACGACGGAAACGTCATTATTGCGGATACCGAGAATCACTCGATTCGTTTGCTTCGCCCGATGCCGACTTACAACCAAGGCGGAGAGGAGATTTCACGAGGGTATTTTCTAACAACCATCGCTGGGAACCGCGACCCCTCCAATCCGAGCTTTGGGAACAAGGATGGAACCGGATTTAACGCGACCTTCTACCGGCCTTACGACGTGGCCATTGATTATGTGAAGGGGGTGACCGGCCATTATTACATTTACGTGGCGGATTATAGTAATCACACGATTCGGAAGATTACCGTTCCGATGGATCCGGTGACGGGATTGCCTCAATGGCCATCAACAT
>CANFNA010000024.1 GCA_947448395.1 Chthoniobacteraceae bacterium | reverse complement strand
TTATCGCCGCCACTTTCGACCAGAATCAGGCGCGTACTAGGATGACGGCGTTCGAGTTCTGCGATTGCGGCGAGATTCATGCTCGTATCGTCGCGGATCGCAGTGTGCGGGCAGCCCCCAGTTTCGACTCCGATGATTCGGTCGGCGGGGAGTGCTTGGTTTCGAGTGAGAAACTCAGCGTCTTCGCGGGTGTAGATGTCGTTGGTGACAATGGTGAGGAAGAATTCATCTCGAAGCCATTGGCAAAGTCGGAGGACGAGCATCGTTTTTCCGGAGCCGACAGGACCTCCGATTCCAATACGAACAGCGCGACGGGTAGGGGTGGAGGTCATGGCATGAATTTGGGAAAGGATGGAGATTTAGGAAATGAAGAGCCTCTCTTGGGCGAATGCGTGCCGCATGCTGGCAATCTCGAGTAAAGGGGAGAAGCAGCCCGCCTGATCCCGCTCCACCGATAGCGAGGTTTCAATGACTTCGGGTAGAAATCCGAGTGCATGGCGGAGGGCACGTTGACAGCCGTCTTGTCCGATTCGGATGAGTTTGAGCGCGGCGGCCACCGCTCCTGAAAGGGTTTGATAGGCGTAGGTCATCAGGAGCGCATCGATGGGGATGTTTTCCGAAACACCTTGAATGGCGAATGCGCACAAGTGATGCCCAAAGGCGTCACCGGAATGAATGGCGGTCGCGAAAGCGATTAGCTCCGGCGCTTCAGAGATCGCTTGGAGGGCTTTGATCCGACGGGTGCCAATCTGGATACTGGCTTCGCGGGTTTCCCTCGCGAGTTTGGATGCATGAATCTCGCGATCGATGGCACATAACTCGGGCAAGTTTTTGGCGTGTTGAAACGCGAAACGAAGGTAGGGGAGATCCTGGGTCTCCAAAACGGGCAGAAGGTGGCCGCCAAGGAAGTCCCGGAGGGACTCTTCGTCGAAAACCTCCCGAAGACGGATCATCTCTTCCAATCCAAAGGAATGAGCGTAGGCCCCAGTTGGAAACAGGGCATCCGATGTCTGAAGAAGCCCTGCGAGCCAAAATCGGGATTCAGAGAATCTTTCAGTGGGCATGGGAGTGCCCCCCGGAGATCGGGTGAAAAACTCCCTGATCGAGGTGGTAGTGGATATGCTCGCGATCTAGCATTTGCCGGATCGCTGGGTCGTCATTAACGCGGAGCCCGCTTTGATGGATTGATACGGGAAAATGGAGATTGCCCAGCATCCATCCGATGCGCGCAGCCTCGGTGGCCTCTTGCGGAATTTGGATGTCGATTATGGATTCCGCGAGTTGTTCAACGGCATACACATGGGAGGATGTCGCAAAGAACGATTCTCCGTCGTGCAGGGGATGTTCCAAATCGAATCCAAATTCTGTTCCATCTTCAGCGACTCCTCTCCAGCGACGTTTGGCCAGTTGAAGTCGGTCGACTTTAAGGAGGACCGTTTGGGTGTTCTGAGAATGGGAATGTGGCAGCGGAGCGTGGATGAGGTGCATGACGAGGGAAAATCGGAAGGCGCCGGTGCGGGTGGCAGGGGTCAGAACAGGAAGTAACGCTGCGCGAGCGGGAGCACTTTCGCGGGCTCGCAACGAAGTTCGATGCCATCGGCTTTGACGACGTAGGTCTCGGGGTCTACCTCGATTTTAGGGAGAGCTGCATTCCAGCAAAGGTCTCTCTTGGAGATTTGGCGGGTGTTTTTTACAGCAGAAAGGCGTTTTCCCAGGCCCAATGGTGAGAGAGTGCCCTCTCGAAGGGCGACTTCACTCACAAAGGTGAGGCTGGTCGAATAACGCGCCTTTCCATGTGCCGCAAACTGCGGGCGATAGAAGGTAGGTTGGGGCGTTGGGATGCTCGCGTTTGGATCGCCCATATTTGCCGAAGCGATTAGCCCTCCCTTCAGAATGAGCTCTGGCTTTACTCCGAAGAAGGCAGGCTTCCATACGACGAGATCGGCAAGCTTCCCTACTGCAATGGAGCCTACTTCGTGAGCGATTCCATGGGTGAGAGCCGGGTTGATCGTGTATTTGGCGATGTAGCGAAGGGCGCGAAAGTTGTCGGCAACTGAGTGGGTAGAAACAGGCGAATCGAGTTTCCCGAATTGGACCCGCATTTTGTGGGCGGTTTGCCACGTACGCGTGATGACCTCTCCAACCCGCCCCATGGCTTGAGAATCGCTCGACATCATCGAGAATGCGCCGAGGTCATGCAGTAGATCCTCCGCTGCAATTGTCTCCGGCCGGATTCGGGATTCTGCAAATGCGACATCCTCTGGGATTTTCGAGTCGAGATGGTGACACACCATGAGCATGTCGAGATGCTCGTCAATCGTGTTTACTGTGAATGGACGCGTCGGGTTTGTGGAAGAAGGCAGCACGTTTGCCTCGCCGCAGACTCGAATGATATCAGGGGCATGTCCGCCGCCCGCTCCCTCCGAGTGATACGTATGAATGGTGCGCCCTTTGAAAGCGCGCAACGTATCTTCCAGATAGCCTGATTCGTTCAGAGTGTCTGTGTGGATAGCGACCTGTACGTCGAGTTCATCCGCAACGCCAAGACAGCAGTCGATGGCAGCCGGCGTCGTTCCCCAATCCTCATGGAGTTTCAGTCCGATCGCGCCAGCCTTAATTTGTTCGCGCAAGGGCTCAGGTGTGGAGCAGTTACCTTTGCCCAGAAAACCGAGGTTCATCGGATAGGCATCCGCAGCCTCTAGCATCCGAAACAAGTTCCATCGACCGGGGGTGCATGTCGTCGCGTTGGTGCCTGTTGCAGGCCCAGTTCCGCCACCGATCATCGTAGTGATTCCACTGGCGAGTGCGTGTTCTATTTGTTGCGGGCAGATGAAGTGGATGTGTGTGTCGATACCGCCAGCTGTCACGATGGAGCCTTCCGCCGCGATCACTTCGGTCGCAGCTCCAATCGTCATAGGGTTGGGTTTTCCAGTGGAGGTATCGACAAATGCAGAGCCGAGCCCGCTTTGGATTCCTGGATTGCCAGCATGTCCGATGCCGACGATTCGTCCGTTTTTGACTCCGATATCCGCCTTAATCACGCCGAGCACGGCATCAACTACCAATGCATTGGTAAGTACAAGGTCGAGGCATTCGGCATCCAGCGCGAGGGAGGATTGGCCCATGCCATCGCGAATGACTTTCCCTCCGCCGAATTTCACTTCGTTTCCGTATCCTCCGCCTTCCGCAATGAGGTCGCGCTCCACCTGAATAAACAGATCCGTATCGGCAAGGCGGACCTGATCCCCCGTTGTGGGGCCGAACATGTCGGCATACTGGCGTCGGGTAAGCTTGAGAGACATGATTTTTAACGCAGGGGGTCGAGCGGGCCGTTGATGAGCGCGTTTAGTCCGTAGACTTCGCGAAGGCCGGCAAGCGCGACCAAATCAATCTCGCGAGTGTCGCCGGGTTCGAAGCGAATGGCGGTTCCAGCGGGAATATTGAGGCGGAACCCCCGGGCTTCTTTCCGGTCAAATGCCAGAGAGGAATTCACTTCCGCGAAGTGGAAGTGGCTGCCGACTTGAATTGGTCGATCGCCCGTATTCGAAACTTCGAGCGTCTTGGTTTGCAGTCCCGTGTTCGCAATGAGTTCTGTGGCGTCTTCCGCGAGACGATATTCTCCGGGTATCATCGAATGGGGTGGTGAACGGTGACTAGCTTGGTGCCATCCGGAAAAGTCGCCTCGACTTGCACATCGTGAATCATGTCTGCGACTCCATCCATCACGTCTTCCCGTTTTAGAAGGGAGGTGCCGTAGCTCATCAAATCAGCCACGGTTCGTCCGTCGCGAGCCCCCTCGAGGATCTCGTATGTGAGGATGGCCACGGCCTCTGGATAATTGAGCTTCAACCCGCGCGCCTGTCTCCGTCGCGCTAAATCTGCGGCAACGACGACCAGCAGTTTTTCCTGTTCGCGGGGTGAAAGGTGCACGGTGGGTGTGAGGTTTAACGGACCTTACTGGCTCCGAAGGGAGCGGACGGCAATGCCGATGGAGGTGACAGCGAGACAGACGCCGAGCAACCAGACTTCGGTAGACGTTGAAGGAGAGGGTGCGCCGATATGAAGGTGCAGAGCCGAAGCATCGTGGCCCGGATGAGCAAAGGCGATGGCAGGGCAAAGGGTGAGCGCGAGAGCGAAAGCACGTTGGATTTTCATACGAAAAAAGACTGCGACTTCACGGGGGCTAGGGCAAGCGGCTTGAGTTACAGAATGAAGAGATTTTCGTTTAGACGATGAGATGCTTTTGGATCACAGAATCGGTTAGTTCGGCGATACTACCGCCAACCACCACGGATCCTCGGTCCATGATCGCGAAGGTATCGGCCAACTCGCGTGCGAAATCGAGGTATTGCTCAACGAGCAGAATGCTCATCGTTCCCTCAGCGCGAAGCAGACGGATGGTCTCTCCAATTTGATCGATCACGTTGGGTTGGATCCCCTCGGTTGGCTCATCGAGGATGAGAATCTTCGGCTCGGTCAGTAACGCTCGCGCAATGGCAAGCTGTTGTTGCTGACCGCCTGAGAGCATTCCCCCTTTTCGAGGCAAGAATTCTTTAAGGATTGGGAACAGGCTAAAGATGCGGTCCAGCGCTCCTCCCATTTTTTTTCCTCGGGCGACGCATCCGATTTGGAGGTTTTCTTCCACGGTGAGGTGCGGGAAGACCTCGCGACCCTGTGGCACGTAACCAATTCCTGCGAGAGCGCGATCTTCTGTAGAGAAGGAGGAGATATCCTGGCCTGCCAATCGGATGCGGCCCGTTGAGGGTCTTAGGAGACCGACAATCGTTTTGAGCGTCGTGGTTTTACCCACACCGTTGCGACCCATGAGGCAGGTGACGCTCTTTTCAGGGACGTGAAGATCGACTCCTCGCAGAATTTGGGAGCCACCGATAGAAACCTCAATTTGTGAGAGATGTAACATGGTGAGGATCAGCGGGCGTGTTTACGGCCGAGGTAGACTTCAATCACGCGCTCGTCCGATTGGACCTGATCAACGGGCCCCTCGCAGAGAAGAGATCCTTGGTGGAGGACGCTGACTTTTCGGCCTTTTGAAATTTGGCGAACAAACACCATGTCGTGCTCGATTACCATGATCGTGTGCTTTCCAGCGAGACTCAGGAGAAGCTCACCGGTCCGCGCGGTCTCCTCGTCTGTCATTCCTGCCGCTGGTTCGTCAATCAACAGGAGCTTTGCTTCCTGCGCCAGCAACATGCCGATCTCCAACCATTGCTTCTGACCGTGCGCGAGCGTTCCTGCCTTTCGTTGGGCGTGCGTTGATAAGTTAATCGTTTCCAGAATCTCGTGGATGCGATCCTTCTGTTCGCTCTTCAGTTTAAAGAAGAGGGCGGCGAAGACACCGCGACTTCCTGAAAGGCTGAGTACGAGGTTCTCGAAGACCGTATGGTCTGCGTAAACCGTGGGCGTTTGGAACTTCCGTCCGATTCCAAGTCGATAGATCGCGTGCTCTGATAACGTTCCAAGGTTGTGGAGGCCCTCGAATTCAATCCGTCCTGAGTCCGGTTGCGTCCGGCCAGTAATAAGGTCCAGGAACGTTGTTTTTCCCGCTCCGTTGGGGCCAATCACGGTTCGGAGTTCACCATCCTCCAGGTGAAAGTTGAGGTCGCGAATGGCTTTGAATCCGTCGAAGGACTTGTTCACGCCTTCCGCTGAAAGAAGAAAAGGTCTCTGCTTCATGATGCGGATGCGTTTGGTACTGCGGTTGGAGTCGTGTCGGGGCTTTTCTTTCCGAGGCGGGATCTCAGTTCGCGCAATTTGTTCGGGAGGCTCACCAGCCCTCCTGGCAAGAAGAGCACAATGAGCAGGAATAGGCCGCCAAGCAGGATGAGCCACAGATCAGGGATTGCGCGCGTTGCCCAACTCTTGAGTGCGTTGACGACTACGGCTCCGAGAACGGGACCCGCAAGGGTGCCGCGGCCGCCCACGGCCACCCAAACAACCGCTTCGAGCGATTTATCTGGGGTCATTTCGCTTGGATTGATGATTCCGACCTGGGGAACATACAAAGCGCCACCAATGGCTGCGATGACCGCAGAGACGACAAACACGAACAGTTTGTAATTGGCTGCCGCGTAACCGGAAAACAGAACCCGCGTTTCGCTATCTCGGATGGCGCGCTGGATTAGGCCGAACTTCGTCCGCGTCAGCCACCGGCATCCGAGGTAAATGGCGATCAGTGTGAGTCCGGTGACAATGTAGAGGGCGCGCTGGGTCCCAGGAGACCGGATGTCCGCGCCAAGAATGGTTTTGAAGTCGGTGAATCCATTGTTGCCGCCCATGAGCATGTCATTGCGGAAAAACATCAGTGATGCGCCGTAAGTCAGAGCTTGGGTGAGGATGGAGAAGTAGACGCCTTTGATCCTCGATCGAAAGGCTAGGTAGCCAAACAGTTTCCCTATCACAGCAGGGACCAGAACCACCATGAGTGCGGCAAATGCAAGGCTACGGAAGGGCTGCCAAAATGAAGGGAGAAAGGTATGGCCCAAGAACACCATGAAGTCTGGGAGCTCACTTTTGTACTGCCCCAGTTTCCCGATCATGAGCATCAGATGCATGCCCAGCATGTATCCGCCTAGGGAGAAGAAGAGCGCCTGACCCAAGCTGAGAAGGCCCGTGAACCCCCAGAGGAGATCGACGGAGATCGCAAGGATTCCATACGCAAGATACTTGCCCCAGACGTTGATGGTGAAGTTGCTGACGTGGAGCCATTGGCCCTCTGGAATCCAAGCGTTCAATGCAGGCATGACTCCCAGCATCACGGCGGCGAGGATGCAGATGGCGGTCAGTTCGCGTCGGTTATTGGAATTCATTAACTTTCGAGGCTCCGGCTGCGGGTGACGAAAAGACCAGCGGGCTTCCACTGCAAGAACAGGATGATTGCGGCTAAGACGAGGATTTTGCCGAGAACGGGATTCCCAAGAACCTGCTGCAAAACTTGGTCCGTCATGCCGATTCCAACGGCGCTGAGGATGGTTCCAAAGAGGCTGCCAACACCGCCTACGACAACGGTCATAAATGCGTCTACGATGTAGCTTTGGCCCAGACTCGGACCAACATTTCCAATCTGACTCAAGAAGGCGCCTGCAAGCCCTGCGAGTCCGCTGCCCAATCCAAACGTAAACATGTTCACGCGCTGCGTACGAACCCCCATGCATGCTGCCATCGAACGGTTTTGCATGACAGCTCGGATGAGCAATCCAAGAGGGGTTCGCCCAAGTAACTGAAAGACGCCAATAACGATCGCCGCCGCAAAGGTGATGACGAACACACGATTCCAGCCGAAGCTAACATCACTGAGAGTCCAGCTGCCGCTCAGCCAGGAGGGAGATGAAACCTGCACGTTGTTGGCGCCGAAAGTCAGTCGGAAGAGCTGTTGGACAACCAGAGAAACACCCCAGGTGGCGAGTAGCGATTCAAGCGGACGTCGATAAAGAAAACGGATCACGGTGCGTTCGAGCAGAATTCCCGCAAATGCGGCTGTGAGGAAGGACAGCGGGATGGCGAGAATGAAGTAGCAGTCGTAAAACCAACCGGTTGCCTTGATTCCTGGTAGGTTTAACGCAATTCCGAACGGCGAAACCTGCAGGCCAGCGCCAAACACGCACTGGACCACGTAAGTAGTGTAGGCACCGACGGCGATCATTTCGCCGTGCGCCATATTAATGACGCCCATCAGACCAAAAGTGACGGCGAGTCCGAGCGCGGCCACCAGTAAGACCGATCCGAGCGAGAGTCCGCGGAATAGGGTGCCGAACGTATTTACCTTTTGAAGATGGAGCGCGATTTTCTGTAAGGCTTCCAACGCGGCACGTTGCACTGGCCCGTCAGAATCCTTCGAGAGGGATTGGAGAATATCGCGGGATCGAATGGACCCCATCGTTCCTAGAATTCGGCACGCACTGATTTTTGTTTCCGAAGAATCTTCTTTGAGTTGCGCGAGGGCGATTGCTTCGCGAAAGGCGTGTTGGACGCTTGGGTCGGTTTCTTTTTGGAGCCCTTTTTGCAACAAAGGGATTCGTGAGAAATCCTGTTCCATAGCGAGCGTCTCAACGGCCTGGAGACGCGCTTTTCGATCTGGTGAGGATAGCCCGGAAAGATCGAGCACGGCCTTCATTGTCTCGCGGAGTGTGGAGTCGGTTTCCGCTGCTGTGAGATCGGACGCCAGAAGATGCAGGGGTTTGCCTTCACCGTCCAAGATAGGCAGTCCTGTTTCGAGCAGAAGTGCCTTTTGTTTATCGGCTGCGTCTTTCTCGCTTTCTAGGATGATAGCAACTTTGGACTGGTCTGGTTTCTCGAAGAGAAAAATGCCTCCCTCTTTCCAAAGAGTGAGAAGCGAAGCGACTTCCGTTGAGGCGTCCAAGGTCTTCAGAAGGGCTACTTGATCATCGGATTTATCTTCAAGTAGCACTGCTTTTGCGATGATCTGGCGCGGAGTCTCGGCTTGGGCATGCGCGTTCGAAAAGAAAAGGGAAAGGGCCGTGAGTAATGGGAGGAATCGGTGTGTCTTTAGGAAGCGCATGAGTTTGGGAAGAAGGAAGGCTGCCAAAAGAAAAGGGGCGGGCCGCGTGGACCCGCCCCTTTTGAATCAGGTTAACGGGTTAGAGGTTAGGACTTCGGCTTGAAGGTGCCCTTGAGCCAAGGCTCACCCACCACATCTTTGTACTCCTTGAGGATCTTGAACTGACCATCGGCCTTGGTTTCGCCGATGAACACGTTCTTGGTCATGTGCATGTTTTTCTGGCTCGTGACTTTACCGCCAGGGCCTTCGAAGGAAAGGCCGCCCTGGAGTGCTGCGCGCACTTTGTCGACTTCGAAAGAACCTGCCTTCTCAACGGCTGCTTTCCAGAGGTAAACTCCATCGTAGGAGAGCACCATCGGAGAGCAAGTGACGCGGCCTTCTTTCTTTACGCCGTCAACTTTGGATGTCTTCAACCAGTCTTGGAACGAAGCGACGAACTTCTTGTTGGCATCAGACTTGATGGATTGGAAGTAAGTCCAGCAACCGAGCTGGCCGACGAGCTGCTTTGCAGGCAGTGCACGGAACTCGTCTTCGGAGATCGAGAAACTCACAACGGGGCAAGACTCTGCTGTTAGGCCGGCCGCAGCGTATTCTTTGAAGAATGGTACGTTGGTGTCGCCGTTAAGCGTGTTGATGACACAGGCCTTTCCGCCTGCGGAGAACTGCTTAATTTCGGAAACGATCTGCTGGTAGTCCGTGTGACCGAAAGGAGTGTACTTCCCAGCGGAGATGATTTTTCCGGAACCGTCCTTCTTGAATCCGCCGCCGATGTTCTCGATGGGAACGCCTTTGCTCAGGAGGTACTCGAGCAACACCAGATTCGTGGTCTGAGGATACACGTAATCGCTGCCGAGCAGGTAGAACTTCTGTTTCCCTTTCGCGAGCATGTAATCAACCGCAGGAGTGGCCTGCTGGTTTACCGCCTCAGCGGTGTAGAACACGTTTTTGGACTCTTCTTCGCCCTCGTATTGGACTGGGTAGAATAGAAGGCCGTTGTTCTTCTCGAACACAGGAAGAACCGATTTGCGGGACACTGATGTCCAGCAACCGAAAACGACGGCGCACTTATCTTGCTCCAAGAGTTGTTTGGCTTTCTCAGCGAAGAGAGGCCAGTTAGAAGCGCCGTCTACAACAACGGGCTCAATCTTTTTTCCAGCGACGCCACCTTTCGCGTTAATCTCGTCGAAGGTGTAGAGAAGGACGTCGCGGAGCGAGGTTTCCGAGATCGCCATTGTGCCGCTGAGCGAGTGCAGAATCCCGACTTTGACGGTGTCTGCGCCAAAGGCTGTGGCAGTGAATGCGATGCTGGCGGTAGCGAGCAGCGCTCTAGCAGAGGTGTGAAGGATTTTCATAAGCAAGTTCTGTGTGAGTCGAGTTTTGTGAGGATGTTGGAGTTCAGTGGGGCGGGTGATTGTGTCCTTCGGAGGAAGGGCTGTTCTTCCGAAGCTTGTCTTCTGCGGGGAAGGATGTGGCGCCTTCCCCGCAGTAGAAAACGGGCTCAGGCCAGACTAGAACGGGATGCTCAGTCCGGTGGAGAAGTTCAGAAAGTTCTTTTTAGAATTCCCAGGAATCACATCGCTGTTTGTCATGTAACCAGTGACACCTGCGGAGAAGGTCGCCTTTTCAGAAATGAATTTCGCGGGAACACTCGCGGTGAGGCCGAGTGAACCGAATCCGACCCCGCTACTTCCGTTGTGATAGCCGGAGGTTTCGACTGAAACAGCTGCAGGAATGGAAAAGCTGATTGGGCCCACTGCGAAATCCTGTTGGAGGCCTAGGATAGCGATTGTTCCATCTTTGTAGCCCGTTCCAAGTCTTTCGTGAATCAAGAGCGATGGTTTGAGGAGCACATCCGCGGCGATCTTCAGCTCGATCGCCTGCTCGTTTTTGCCTGCATACATCCACTGCTGGTACAAACCGGTGAAGGTGAATTTGTCTACGGTGTAGCTGCCTCCGAACCAAACATCCACTTCGCGAATCCGATGACCGATGGATTCCGACTTAGGGTTAACCGTTGAGATATCATTTACATCCCACCAAGTTCCGAGGATCAGCTTGAAGTCGTTTGTGATCGCCTTGTTCAGCTCCAAGCTCGGATGGAAAAGGAGGTTCTGGTTCTGCCAGACATCGCCTCCGAAGGAGACGAACTTGCTATCGAAGTTTAAACTGAGGCTGCCTGTGATTGAGGATGCGGGAGCTGCTGGAGTTGCAGCCGGGGCGATCGAAGTTCCTGCGAACGAAAGGCTCGGCAGGGCGATCAGGGCGGCCAAGAGGGTGGCGGAGTGGATTTTTTTCATGGTGTGTATTTTTTGTTTAAAAGGCCGCAATCGCGGCGGATCCGCCTGTAGCACAGGGCGTGCCAGCCTCGTTATTTCGGCTGATTGCCGCTGCGATTCGCGTGGGCAATAATCTAGGAGTCAATGGCTTGCGTGTGGCTTCGAAAGCCTGGATGCATCACTTCAACCGCGCTCTTGCGGCTGTCTAAATAAAAACAAACCGCGATTCCGGATGTGCGTAACTCAACAGAATGGGCGCATGGTGCGCGCTGTTGTTCATCTCGGCCATGCGAGATGCAGGCCTCTGCTTTTGCCAGTTGGAGCTCGATCCAGAACTGGCTTTGCAGCTGTTTTAAGACGCACTCCTGCGTCTAACTCGATTTAACGGCGCGTCCTTTGAGGCCTCAAAGGAACGCTGGGGAGCACGCTTCAGAGGCCTCCGCGAAGGTTGTTCCGAGCGTGTTTGTGTCGGATGGTCTTCGACGCGCCGCGGCCCGGTTTTGGTTGGGCGCCGCCGGTCTGACCTCGCTTGAGTGGGCTTTTTTTTGGAGGCGTCGATTTTTTCTGCGGTGCGTGAATGAGACCCTGTATCTTTGCGTCTACCGGATCTCCCTGCTTTGAGGTCTGCCACGTCTTTAGGAGAGAGCATCCGCCACATTCCGGCGCGGAGTTTTTCAATCCAAATGGATCCGATTCTGACGCGGCGGAGATTTTCCACCTCGTAGCCACAGTCGTAAAGCATGAGGCGGATTTGGCGTTTGATGCCCTGATTAAGGATCACGCGGAGCTTCGTGGGAGCGACGATATCGACTTCCTCCATCTTTGCTCTACCACCTTCAATGTGAAATCCGCGCAGGAGTTTTTCCCGGTGTACGGGGTCGAATGGCTTATCGAGGGTGATCTCGTATTCCTTTTCGATTTTAAATCGGGGGTGGGTGAGCGCGAGGGAAAGATCTCCATCGTTGGTGACGATGAGGAGACCTTCGCTTTCGAGATCGAGCCGGCCGACGTGGAAAACGCGGGGCCAATCCTCTGGGAGAAGATCAAAAATCGTTCTGCGACCGCGTTCGTCATCTGCGGAGCAGACAAAGCCTCTGGGTTTGAAAAGGACGGCGTGGATGATTTCCTGGGGCTGCACCACGGTGTTTCCTACTTTGACCACGTCGCCTGTCTGGACAACGGTTCCGAGGTCTTCCACAGGTCTGCCGTTAATTTTTACACGGCCCTGAAGAATGAGGGATTCAACGCCGCGGCGAGAGCCTAGGCCGGCGGCGGCGAGATAACGGTTGAGACGCATGGATTCGGGCGTGGAGTAAGATGAATGGAGGAGGGACGGAAACAGTCTCGGGCAATGGCGGCTCAGGGGCAACTCTGGGATGGAGTCAGTTGTCTCGCTTTGCGGTTGTTGAGTAGGAGTGCTAGCTTGTATTCAAGTTCCATTTCACAAGCATTGATAGAATGAAGGTGACCATCCCAAGAAAGACAGTTTACCGGCTGTCGCTTTATTACCGTTCCTTGCAGAGGCTCAGGGCGAACCGAATTGACACGGTTTCCTCTGCTGCGCTGGCGAAGGCGTCTGGGGTCAAGCCGACGCAGCTGAGGAAGGACTTGGCGTATTTTGGTCAGTTGGGCGTTCGAGGGCTTGGGTACGGGGTGGATGCGCTGACAAAGAAGATTGGCGAGGTTTTGGGAACCGCCTGTCTGCAGCCGGTGATTTTGATTGGGGTCGGCCAACTGGGGTCAGCCCTGTTGAATTACGGGGGTTTTGCGCGTCAGGGTTTCGAGGTGGTTGCGGCCTTCGACCTTCAGCACAAGAAGGTCCGGCCCAAGGGGGCGACTGTGAAGGTGTACTCGATGGATGGGATTGGAGAATTCATCCGGAAGAAGTCCATCAAGATTGCGATTCTGACTCTGCCTGGGCATGTGGCTCAGGAGGTGGCAAACCTTGTGGTGGAGAGTGGAATCCAAGCCATTCTGAATTTCGCTCCCGCGATTCTGCAGGTTCCGGAGAATGTTGTAGTTAACAATGTCGACCTTGCTGCGGAGTTGGAGAACCTGAGCTATTTTATTCAGTAAACCTCAGCCCCGCTGAACGGACTCGTGCGACTTACTTCTTTGCCCAATGTGCCTACGGATCTCGCTCTTACTCTTGGGAGT
Source organism: Chthoniobacteraceae bacterium (assembly GCA_947448395.1). Classification (GTDB taxonomy): domain Bacteria; phylum Verrucomicrobiota; class Verrucomicrobiia; order Chthoniobacterales; family Chthoniobacteraceae; genus Chth-196. Next base: position 14,319 of record CANFNA010000024.1, on the reverse strand, counting down.
GGTCAGGCCTTTCATTGGGTTCCGCTCGGGAAAGGGTGGATTGGAGCAATCGATGAAACGCCGGTTTACTTGGAACAGCCGGGAGGCATCGGCAGAGTGATGGTGAATTCGGAAGCCGCGGGGGTGGCCTCAAGATATCTTGCGTTGGACCACCCGTTGGATCGGATTGTGGCGAGTTTTCCGCAGGATGAGACGATGCGATCGGCCTCCGATTTTTGCGCTGGGATGCGGATTCTTCGCCAGTCGAAGTGGGAGGCGGTGGCGACGTTCATTACCTCTTCGATGAAGCAGGTGGCCCACATTGCCCAAATCTCTCACACGCTCCGGAAGCGCTTCGGCGAGAGGCTCCGCCTTGGCGAAGAGATCGTGTTTTCGTATCCAACTCCGGCGGCATTGGCGGCCTTGGAAGAGTCGGACTTGAGGGCGTGTGCACTGGGTTATCGGGCGAAGAACTTGCTGGGTGCGGCGCGGATGGTGGCTTCTGGCGAAGTCGATTTGGAGGCGATTGGGCGGCTGGATGATTTGGCTGCGCGTGAGGAGTTGTGTCGATTGCCCGGGGTGGGAGAGAAGGTGGCGAACTGTGCGTTGCTCTTTGGATTTGAGCGGCTCCGTGCTTTTCCGGTGGACGTCTGGATTGAGAGGGTGATTCGGGATTGTTACTTCCCGAGGCGTCGATCCGTGACAGCGGGTATGATTCGAGATTTTTGCGCGGAATATTTCGGGCCGTTTGGCGGGTATGCCCAGCAATACCTCTTTCACCATGCGCGTCTGACGTGGGATAGTCGTCGTTCAGGCACGAAAGTGAAGAAAAGTGAAAAACTAGGAGTCGGATTAAAAAAATCGAAATGAAGATCGACGTAGTCTTGGAGCCCTCAGAGATCAGGCGCTTGAGCGTTCGGGACCTTTCCCAAACGACCTGTGTGGTTTTTGATGTTCTTCGGGCAACGAGTTCGATGCTGACCGGACTAGCCTCTGGAGTAGAGTGTCTGGTCCCGGTGACTACGATTGAAGAGGCGTTGGAGCAGAAAAGGTTGAAGCCGGATGCGCTGCTGGGAGGCGAGCGGTTTGGAGAGCGAATCGAGGGTTTTGACGTTGGGAACTCTCCGTTCGAGTATCAGGCGTGTGGCGGGCGCCGGATTATCACGACGACGACCAATGGGACTGTGGCGTTGAGAGCCTGTGAACGAGCGGCGAAGGTATGGGTTGGCGCGGTCCTGAACCTTGAGGCTCTCATCCAGCGCATTAGGACGGAAGATCCGACTGAATTGTTGCTCGTATGTGCTGGAACTTTTGAGGCGTTGGCCTTGGAGGATGTTTGGGCGGCTGGCAGACTGCTGGAGTTGCTGGAGTTGCTGGGTGCGGGCGAGCGCCTTGAGTACACGGATGCCGCTAGAGTGGCATTCGCGACGGCGAAAGCGTGGCCTAAAGCACTTGATGCCCTCATGGCGTCGAGAAACGGAGGGGCCCTATTAAAAAAGGGGCGGCATTCCGAAGTGGCATGGTGTTCGGAAGAATCTCGAATTTCAGTGGTGGGTGAAATGAGCCTTGGGGAGGTTCGATCGACAATTTTAGTCTGAGGAACGGATGAGATTTGCGATGCCCAGAATTTTCAAGCGCGCCATCAATGCGCTACCGGATGTGAATGAACATCCGGCGTCGGGTCAGGCCACCATGGGGGTAGTCCTGTCGATTTTGGTGCATCTGGGAATTTTGGTGCTTTGGTTGAGCATCCAGAGTGGATGGCTCGACAATCTTTTGGTTCCTGGAGTGCGTCCCCCGCCTGAGATGGATATTGTCATTCAAACGGTCGCGCCGCCTCCCACATTCGCCGAGAAGCTCTCAATGCCCCTTGAGAAACTCGTAGACAAAAATGTGGAGTCGACTGGGTTAAAGGAAGCGAAGGCGGCGCCCCAGAGTGCCGCGTTTACTTCCGATAAAAATTTGGAGGCCGGCAGTCGCGAACGCCCGACCGGTGTCGGTGCTTTACCGAGCGTTCAGGGCCGCAAGGATGTGACAAAAAATGTTTTGAGCAATCAGGAGATGCGGGCTGGGTCCAAGCAGGGTGGGGCTCCCGCAGCAAAAGTGACAGCAACTGCCTCTGCAAAAAAACAGGCTCAAAAAAAGGAGCCAGGAAGTTCATTGCCGAGCATGGAGGAGCTTGCTGAAATTACAGGTGAACTTGTGTTTCGGAAGATGGCGGCCGACTCTGTGAGCGCTAAAAAGGCTGATTCTGGGGCGACTTCAAAGTCAGACGATGCTTCCGCGAGGCCGAAGACGGATGCCCAGAAGATTGATGAAATGTTTGAGGAGGGGAAGACAGCAGGGGAAACGAAGGGAGGCCTGGCGGAAAATGGCAAGTTGGGGGTGAATGCAGCAAAAACGCCGATGGGGGTGTTTATGAAGTCTGTGAGTCGAGCGATCGGCTTGCCGTGGAACCAGCTTGTCAACAGCCGGATGGATTCGATCGACCGTGGGATTGTGGAGGTGCGGATATGGATTACAGCCGAGGGACGCGTGAGCAAAGTGGATGTGGAGCGTAGTACCGCGAACAAGCAGTTTGTGGATCTGTGTCTGGAGGCCGTTCGAGCGGCTGAAATAGAGCCCCCTCCTATTGAGGCGGTTCCTCTCATGCGTGAGGGGTTGCTCCCTATCCCTTTCAAATTTAATTTCCTTTAATTGATGAATCCCACCCCTGACTCCGGCTCCGAAATCTATCAAATCTTTATCCAAGGAGGCGTCTTCATGCTTTTCCTTGCTGGATGCTCTGTCATTGGAGTGGCCGTTATCTTGGTTCGCCTGCTGGGACTGCGCCACGACCTGGCGGTTCCACCAAATTTACGTGAGGAGGTCGAGCGTCTCTCACCCGACAATGAAGCGGGAGGCAATCGATTGAATGCGCTGCTAATGGGGGATCGGTCGCCGCTTGGGCGGATTCTTCGTGTCGCGATAAGGCATCTGGGTGTTTCACGCAGCGAAAATCAGGATGCAATCCAAGTGGCGGCGCGGGCGGAGGTGGTTCGTCTCGAACAGGGGCTCTTCGTGCTCGAGATATTAGTCGGGATTACGCCGCTACTGGGGTTGTTGGGGGCCGTGTCCGGATTGGTGAAAGTGTTTGGTGCGTTTGGGTCAGCGGCTGGGCAAAGTGATCCGCACATTATCGCTAGCGGGATTGCCGAGGCGCTGAGCACGACGGTCGTTGGATTGGCCATCGCGATTCCATGCCTGATTGCGTACAGTTGTTTTAGTCGCAAAGTCGAAACGCTTGCGACGGAGATGGAGGGGATTGTTTCGCTTTTTTTGAGTAAAAGTTATCACCGTCAGCAGAAGCAAGCTGGGCAATCAGAGGCTGAATCGGCGCCGGCTGCGCGTGCAAAGAGTTAGGGAATGGAGCCGAGGATCAACCCAGTTGCTTTCCAACCCATTCGCTCCGCCCGCATATGAATTTTTACACCAAAAGAAGGCGTACGCCTCAGGTCATCATCGTTTCGCTAATTGATATCTTTGCGATCCTGCTGATTTTCGTGCTCGTCTCGACCAATTTTCGGAAGGCGCAACCTTCGGTGACGATTCGCCTGCCGGAATCCAAGGCAACGACGGTCTCCCAGCCCAAACGGGAGCCTTTGGTTTTGACGATTTCGAAGGAGTCTCAGTTGTTCATGGATGACAAGATTGTGGCGGTGGAGAATTTAGCTCCGCTTTTGAAGGAGTTGGTGAAGCGGGACCCAGATACGACGCTTGCGTTGAACGCAGACAAGGACGCGCCGTTTGGAACCATCCTGAAGGTACTCGATGGGTTGAAGGATTCCGGGATAAAGGGTAGTCTCACAGCATTTATGGAGCGTGCCAAATGATTCGAAAAATTGTGATGTTCGGTGATCCAGTGTTGCGAACGGTCGGAGCGAAAGTGAATGCGGTTTCGGAGGAGGTGAAGATTTTGGCTCGAGACATGATCGAGACGATGAATGACGCGGATGGGGTCGGATTGGCCGCCCAACAGGTTGGCGTGGCTCTTCAAATGGCGGTGATAGACGTATCGAGTTCGGAGGATCGGCCCAGCGAGATGTGGGTGGGTGGTCAACCCGTGGAACTGACGCGCTATATGCCGATGATTTTACTCAATCCGGTAATCGAGCTCGGTAAGGAGCGGGAGTTGGGGACGGAGGGATGTTTGTCTTTCCCTAAAATGAACGCCGAGATTCCGCGTTCTGCGAAGGTTCGGTGCCGCGCCCAACTCCTCGATGGAGGGGAGCTGGATTTTGAGGCCACTGGATTGCTCGCGCGGGCTGTTCAGCATGAAGTGGATCACCTCAATGGCGTGCTTTTCATTGATCGAATGAATTCGGCGGCGAAGGCCGCTTTTGCAGGAAAACTAAAGCGTCTCCAAAAGAGCGCTCGTTAGGCTCAGCAACGATGAGCATCGGATTTAAGGAATGGGCGCTGGTGTGTGAGGCACTCGGGCAGGGCACTCAAAGTATCATTTTGAGGAAGGGCGGAATCGCCGAGGGCCGGGATGGATTTCGCTTCCAGCATGCAGATTTTTTACTGATGCCGACCTTGTTCCACGAGCAGGTGTCCAAGCTAAAGCTGCCACCGGAAACTCCGCTTCCTTCCATCTTGCCGGGGCGTCATGAAATTCGCACTCGAGTCGTGGTGGAATGGACTCGGGACCTCACAGATTGGGAACAGGTGCGCCGGTTGGATGCATTTCATTTGTGGACTGAGAGGGTGATTCAGGAGCGATTTATTTATGACGAGAAGCAGTCCGTGAGCTTGGCATTTTTGCGGGCTTACCGATTGAGCGAGCCATTTGATTTTGATGACGCGCCGAAGTACGGAGGATGTAGGTCTTGGGTGAATCTTCCGGATTTGCCGGAGGGAATTGAACTGACTCCGGTCTTGGGGGATGCGGAGCATCGCGATTGCGAGCGGTCGGTTTTGGAGGCATTAGGTCGATAGAATCCCCCAGTGCAATGTCCCAGGTGGTTGGGAAATCCGATTGCCAGCGAGGGATTTTGTCTTCAGGGAAGGGGCATGACTTCCCTGAAACATCTCTCGCTGTGGGTGCTGGCAGGCGCTCTTTTCTCGACTCCTATTACTCAGTCTGCGGCTAATTCGAAGAGGCCGTTTACTCCAAGTATTGAGCGATTGGATCCCGAGTTGGATCAGGTCATTGCGGTGAGTGCCTCGGTGGAAAAATTGGCGGCGGGTTTCAATTGGTCGGAGGGGCCGGTTTGGAAGGATGGAGCGCTTCTATTTTCGGATGTTCCCGAGAACGTGATGTATCGGTGGAAGGAGGGGCTGGAAGCTGCCGAGGTTTTTATGAAGCCCAGTGGTACGTTGGTTGGGGAAGAATCCAAGGGGCGCCAAGGCTCCAATGGACTTGGAATGGACTTGTCGGGCCATTTGGTGATTTGCCAGCACGGTGCGAGGCGGTTGGCGCGTGTGGAGACAGATGGGAAGCAGACGGCGCTTGCGACACATTTCGAGGGGAAGCGGCTTAACAGTCCCAATGACATGGCGTTGAGGAGTAACGGTGACATCTACTTCACCGATCCGCCTTACGGGTTGGACGGAGGGAATCAATCCGCCCAAAAGGAGCTATCGTTCAATGGAGTGTTCCGGCTCACGCCAACTGGTGGTGTTTCTGTGCTGGTTCGGGATCTGACATTTCCGAATGGGATCGCGTTTAGTCCGGATGAAAAAACGCTCTACGTCTGTGTGTCTGACCCGAAGGCGTGCAAACTGATGGCGTATAATGTTAAGGAGGACGGTTCTGTCCAAAATGGCAGGGTGTTTTTTGACGGACAGAGTATGGTGGGGGCTGCGCGTCCTGGATTATTCGATGGATTGAAAGTGGCCCGTTCTGGGCATTTGTTTGTGACTGGCCCAGGAGGTGTCTTGGTGTTGTCATCCAACGGAAAACATTTGGGAACCATTCTCACGGGGGTTCCGACCGGCAATTGTGCTTGGGGAGATGATGGCTCGACTCTCTACATAACGGCGGATGCGACGCTTTGCCGGATCAAAACTTTGACCTCTGGCGCGCGGTGGAAGTAGCGGGGGAAACCGCAGTCGCATTTCGTTTTATGGATTGAGTTTCTGCTTAAGAGTGGCTTGCTCAGGGAACGGTTCTTTTTTTAGGAAACTCGCGGGTGCTTTTTCCGCGCCGTCTGAAACCAATCCTCACAGACTCGCATGAAAAAAACAGCTCCACGCCGTCCGTCGAAATGGCGCCGCATGGCAGCCTTGAGTGGGATGGGTCTCTTCGTGTTTGTCAGTGTGTTTTGGATGTTAGGAATATTTTCTTGGAGGTCCCAGTTGGGGTCTTCCCGAGACGTTTCTGAGAGGTCTGAGGGAGGTCGCAGTTCAGGCTTACTGCTGAAAGGAAATTTGAAGGGCGGAAATTCATCCAACAGCCCAGCGTCCGTTTCCGGTGCGGCCTCCGGCGCTGTGGAAGGAGACCAAGATGCGAGCGCCGCGTTGCGGGAATGGCTCCGACGATATTCGCAGGCGAGTGAAGACGATCGGTTGGCGATGTTGGCGGATGGGCTCGCGATTGCGGAGGCTAGACGGGAGATCATGTTGGAGCGGATTCGCAAGAATCCAGAGAGGGCGTTGCGTGAGTCGTTGCGTTGGGACGAGGTGCAAGGTCTGCCTGCGTTGATTCGGCAACGTGTTGAGACGCCTTTTAGCGAGGTGGTAGATTACAAGGCTTTCCCGAGTTGCGGTTCGCGACAAAATAACGACGAAATCCGCGATAGCCTGAGAATGGCCGAGATGCATTTTTCTGATGGAACTCGAGTGGATGCGTTTGTTTATGGGCGTCGAATGCAGGTGGGGAGTAAGCAGGGGTTGCCCGTTCAGGGGATTCGCATTGCTGGTCTTGCGGCGGTGCGTGAGAGCGTTTTTCAAACAGTACAGGCAGCTGAATCTGATGTAATTCGATCTACTTTTCCCTCGGGACAACCAGACATGAGCCGCAGCTTTTACTCCGGACAGCCCATTGCGGGAAAGCCGCTGGAGGTCTTGGCTGGCGGGCAGCGGTATGTTTTTGCGAGTGAGGAGGAGGTCCATCGTTTGGATTTAGTTCTCGCGAAATTGGATGCCAAGCCCGGGCCGAAGGCCGGTTCTCGGCTGTTATGTGCGTTGCCTGCCCGTGCGGCGGATCCGATATCTGGGAGTTTTGGCGCATTTGATGTCGCGCAGGCCCAGGCGATGGCGATGCAGGCTTCTGCGGAATGGACTCTTACCAAGAAGAAGGTGTTTTTGATTCGTGCAGATTTCGAGGATCAGCCTGGGGAATCGGTGTCGCAAGCAGCGGCGAGCGGGGTGATGAACGGGGCGGCGAACGACGCGATTCAGGCGATGTCTTACGGAAAGACCTCCGTGTCCGCACAGGTCAGTGCGAAGGTGTACCGGCTTCCAAGAAAGTCATCTTATTACTCGGACAAAGCGAATGCGGGATATGCCGGCTCCGACTTTACGAGCAAGAACACAGACTTATTAGAGGACGCAAGAAAGGTCTTTCGGTCGTCCAAGAGCGGAGCTGATGCGCTCATCAATATTGGTGTGCAGCCGGCCTCGAGCTCTGTGGGAGACGAGACGCAGGATTTGGGAGATTACGATGTGGTGGGAGTTACATTCGGCAAGATTGGGTGTAAGGGGTCTGGGTTTTCCTATGCGGGATTGGCGTCTGTTGGAGCTGGGGATTTGTGGTTGCAGGGGAATAACGAAGCGAGCGTGTACACGCATGAGATCGGTCACGTTTACGGTCTCGAACACTCGAATTTCTGGGACACAAACGGAGCGTCTGTGGTCGGAACTGGGAGTGAGAAAGAGTATGGAGATGTCTACGATGTCATGGGGGATGGCGATTTGCCGAATGCCCACTTTCACCCCCAAGCCAAGGATCGGCTTTCTTGGTTGGACTCTTCGCAGTGGATCGATGTGAAGTCCTCTGGCGAGTATACGATTTACCGTTTTGACGATCCAACGACGCAGGGAGTCATTCGCGGGTTGCGGCTCACCAAAGTGGCTGGAAAGGCCCCAAACCAAGACGATGCGGAGTACTATTGGGTGGGCTATAGGGCTGCCTACAGCGAAAATCCTCATATGAGTCAGGGCGCCTATTTGTTGTGGCAGCGAGCGGGACTCACGCGTTGCTGCCTTGTGGACACGACTCCGGGGAGCAGTTCGGGAAAGCTGGATGCTGGCATTGATATTGGCCGCACCTACACGGATCCAAGTGGTGCTGTTTCCATCACGCCCTTGGCAGCCGGTGGTAGCGGGAGCGAGCAATGGCTGCGGTTGAGAGTGAATCTGGGCCCTGTGTCTGGAAATGTGGCGCCAACGGTCGCGGCAGCCATCACGGGGGATGCTAATGCTGTGGCTCGTGCAGACGCTCCTTTCTCAATCACGGCAACTGATTCCAACCAAGACATCCTGACCTATTTTTGGGATGCAGGCGATGGGACCGTTGCATCCGGAAACGGTGTGAATGCGTCATCGTTCGTCCATCGTTGGGCTGCGGGCGGAACCTACACATTGAGTGTGACGGTGAGTGATATGAACGGAAAGTCTGTGACTCGCACCAAGCCAGTTTTGGTGAGTGATCCGGCGCTCACCTACACGAAGGTACCTAGTGGCGTGTCGAGTGATTTGAATGCGGTTGCTGTCTCGCCAAATCAGGTTGTCGCTGTTGGTGAGAACGGAGCGATTTTAACTTCGCCGGATGGCTTGGCGTGGACCGTAAGGTCCGTGGCGGAGTCCACGTTAAATTTAAAGTTTTCGGCCGTGATATGGGATGGAGTGCAATTTATTGCGGTGGGATCCGATGCTCCTGGAGGTGGAGATTGGCTGGGGGTCATTTACACATCTGATTCTGGGATTGTTTGGACGCGAAGGTACCTTTCGACGACTGCAGATAGCGGACTCAATGCGGTTGCTTCCGGCGGGGGCGTGTTGATTGCGGTAGGGAACTCAGGAATAGTTTTATCTTCGGGAGATGGCGTGGCATGGGCGCCTGTGTCTGTGCCAGATGTTGACGCGCTTCAGACGGTCACTGGAGTGGCTTACGGGGGCGGTGTATTTGTCTTAACTTCTCTCGATACGGTGAAGACCGCGGGGGGGTGGTCAAACCCCGGGGGCGGTCGTATTAGCACTTCTGCAAATGGGAAAGCTTGGGTGACGCGGACCTCGGGGAGCAGTGTTGAGAACTTGCCGGCTTTGCGATCGCTTGCGTATGTGAACGATCGCTTCGTGGGGAGCAGTTGGTACTCCGGACTTCGGGTATCCACTGATGGCGGGCAGACCTTCAAAACGTCGAGGACCTCATCCGAAGAGTTGAGTGTCTTTGCAGGAGGTACAGGGCTGTATTTGGCCTCGGGAGCGAGTTGGGAGGCTTCGGGAGACCAAAATGCGAAGGTCGCAATCAATCTATTGTCTATGGATGGACAGGAATGGAGCAAGGTTAGCGCGCCAGTGGGAGCTGCTGGAGTCAGCGGAATTGCTCTTTTCAACAGTCAACTGTTGAGTGTTGGGAGTGCGGGGGCGATTTACCGCAGCGGTGTGATTTCCCCCGGGTTGACAGGGAATCATGCGCCGCAGATTTCCCAGTTATTGGGCTCGTTGGAAGTGAGTGCGAGGACTTCGTCTGTTTACGCGGCGGACGCGGCGGATGTTGATGGGGATAGCCTGACGTACCAATGGGAGGGAGGGAATAATTCGGTCTCCAAGAATGGGAAATCGTGTGTCTGCCAGTGGCTTGCTGGAGGAACGTATTCATTGCGTTTGACGGTGAATGACGGGCGAGGAGGAAGTGTGACGCGCACCGAAAAAGTGGTGGTTAAGGATCCGGCGACTTCGTTTACGAAGGTCGATGCGGTGACGGCCCCGCAGCAATTCAACGGAATTGCTTCCAATGGCACCCTGGCTGTGGCGGTGGGTTCTTCGGGTGTTTTAAGGAGTTCATTGGACGGAGTGACTTGGAAACAGATCACGGCAGGCAGGGTTCAATCGAATTTGTATTTTGAAGCCGTGATTTGGGATGGTTCTCGATTCATCGCGGTTGGCAGGGATGCGAACGCCGCAATCACTGCGCTTGTGGCAGCGATTTATATTTCCAGCGATGGGGTGACCTGGACCCAAAAGTATGTCGCGGCGTCTTCGAGTTCCGTGCTTAGGGCGGTCGCTGTGGGTGGAGGCGTGATTGTGGCTGGAGGCGATAATGGGCTCGTAGTGCGATCGACCGACGGAGGACTGAATTGGGCGCAGGTTTCTGTATTTGTCGGCACGCCGGCCCAGTCGGTGCAGGGGATTGCCTTTGGGGCAGGGAAGTTCGTCATGACCTCCGTGGATTTTACAGTGACGGGAACTCGGATCGAATACCCAGGAGACGGAAAGATTGCGCGATCTTCGAACGGTCTCAGTTGGGAGATTGAAGATGCTGTAGCTGGGAGCGACTCACTGCCCGCGCTGCAAAAGATTGCTTATTTGAATGACCGCTTTGTGGGAAGCAATTGGGCTTCGAAGTTGAGGGTTTCGACGGATATTGGAGCTTCATTTCGAACTTCGCGCGGGCCGGTTGAGCAGTTGAATGCTTTGGTGTTTGGGGACGGACTGTACTTCGGCGCCGGAGTTGAAAATAGCGATGCGCAGGGTGTGGATTCGGATCGTGACGTCCTGCTGCTTTCTGCAGATGGGGAGAGTTGGACGCAGGTTTCTGCTCCGAGTGGTTTAACAGGAGTGACGGCGGGCGCGTATCATCAAGGGCGAATCTTGATGGCTAACAAAGGATCGATTTGGAGGAGTGACGTCCTTTCATCGGCGGCGACGCAACTGCAAATTGTAACGCAACCGGACGGGAGGAGTGCAAAGCGGGGCGAGACGATCTCGTTGTCAGTGCTTGCGAGCGGGCAAGGAAATTTGACGTATCAGTGGCAGAAAAATGGCGTGAATTGGAGCGGCAAAACACAGAGCACGCTTTCGTTCACAATGGATGACGCTTCTTTGGCTGGGGATTATACGGTTGTGGTCAGCGACGTGAGTGGGAGCACGTTGACCAGTCAGGTTGCAAAAGTGCAGTGGGCGTCGGAGGGGGTGAAGCCGACAATCGTTACCGTGAGTGCAGCGCCGACAAAGGCAGTATTGGGTGGAACTTTGACGCTGTCAGCGAGTAGCGATGGCACGGTGCCGCTTTCGTTTCAATGGCTGCGAAACGGGAGTTCGATTGTGGGAGGGACTTCCCAGAGTCTGAGGATCACACCGGTGACGCTTGCGAGTGAGGGGGCCTATCAGGTGGTGGTGAGTAATTCTTTTGGGAGCGGTAGTAGTGCCGTTTTGCCAGTCGAGGTCCTCATGCCTCCAGTGATCCAGACGCAACCCAAGGGCGGGGTTTACAAGACGGGAGACCCTTTCTTGCTAAGCGCTGAGGCCTTTGTGACCAGCGGTTCTTTGAAATACCAGTGGCGCAAGAATCAGAACGACATCGTTGGCGCCACGCAGTCGAGTTACGCGGTCAGCGGTATCAAGGCTTCGGATGCAGGATTTTATTCGGTCAGGATTTCGTCGGACGGCGGCGATATCACGAGTGATTCTGTGGAAGTAAAAGTGGGGAGTCCTACGATTGTGGCCGGCGTGTATCAGGGACTGTTGCACGACGAATCGTCAGAGCGTCTTTCAGGGCGGTTGACGCTCGCGGTGACCTCGACGGGAGCTCTCTCGGGAAACCTTATTTACGACGGGCGCTGGATTTCTTTGGCGGGAACTTTCAACTCCTCATTTGCCTTTAATCAAAGCGTTCCAGTGACGAGTTCCGGCACATTGGGGCTGAGCATTTCTGTGGATTCTGGCTCTCTTTCTCTCTCGGTCTGCGTGAATGAATCCTACGCGAATCGTGAGAGTGCTACCCGCGTATCATCAGGTTCAGCCGAGCGGATGCCTTTCAAGGTCTCCACGTACAAGGCGTCTCAAGCTGGGCGGTACACGGTTTTGCTGACTCAAAATTCGTCGGCCGTGGGCGGCGATTTGGATTTGGGAGTTGGGCCAGTGGGATATGCGTTTGGGCGAGTGTTTTTGGGAGGTTCGGCGATGGTGGTTGGGCGTCTCAGTGACGGATTGAGTTTCAGTGCTCAGGCGTTTGTTTCTGTTCAGGGAACCTCGCCCGTTTACACGAGGATGTATTTTGCATCGACTGGCCCTGGCTGGATTGGCGGGCCGTTGACGTGGGATCCAACCGGAGCGGCGCAGGGGGATTTGGAATGGAAAAAACCAGAATCAGAGGCGCGGCTGTATTCTGAGGGATTGCTCGTGGGGATGAATGCGAAAGTGGTGCCTTACGTTATGCCGGCATCTGGAGGAAGCGCGGTGGATTTGGTGGAAGGTCGCTGGCAATTAAGATTGGAGCGGGCTTCCGCGGCGACAGTGCTTGGTCCTGTTTATCTGAGAGGGAGCTCCGTGGTACTTGGAGTGATTCAGCCGCCAGTCTTTCAAGCGCTTAGGCTGGGAGTGGCCGATTCGACGGGGGAGGTGAAGGGCTCCGTGCGGGTGCCGGACGTCAGTCGTGTGCGGGGATCTAAAACCTTCAACCTGCGGGGGGTGATTTTGCAGGGTGAAGGCGCTGCGTCCGGCTTTTTTGAGGAGGCCGGACAGAAGGGATCGTTTTGGCTTGAAGCTCCTTAGCGGGTGCTTTCCGGGTGCCTAACTCGCGGGGCTAGAGGTTATTCTTTTTGAGTTCTTCAACGGCAAAATCGGCAGCTCTTGCGGTGAGGGCCATGTAGGTGAGAGATGGATTGACGCATGAAGCGGAGGTCATGCAGGAGCCGTCGGTGACGAAGACATTTGGCACTGCATGGACTTGATTGTGTTTATTGAGGACAGAGGTTTTGGGATCACGTCCCATCCGTGCGGTTCCCATTTCATGGATTGCCATCCCGGGAGCGGAGCCGTTGTCGTAAGGTTTGACGTTTTTAAGTCCCGATGCCTCGAGCATTTCTTGGGCATCGTTGGCCATTTCGAGGCGCATCTTGGTCTCATTTTCGTGTAACTCGGCGTTGAAAACGACGAGGGGCATACCCCATTTGTCTTTGCCTGCCTTGTCCAAATACATTCGGTTGTCGGAGTAGGGGAGCATTTCTCCGAAACCGGTCAGGCCCATTGTCCAAGCTCCAGGCTCGGTGAGTTTCGTTTTAAGCTCCGCACCAAAGGAGAGTTCGGCAACATTTCGTTGCCAGCCAGAGCGGCCGGCTCCGCCTTGATATCCAAACCCGCGAAGGTAACCGCGTTGATCCGAACCAATGTTCCGGTACCGGGGGACGTAGATTCCATTCGCGCGTCGCCCATAGTAATAGACGTCCAAGTCGCCTTCCCAGACGCCGCTGGCTCCGACGCGAAAATGGTGGTCCATCAGATTTCTGCCGAGCTGACCGGAGTCATTACCCATGCCCTCTGGGAAGCGGCTGGACGAGGAATTAAGGAGAAGCGCTGTGGAGCTAATGGTGCTGCCACATACAAAGATAATCTTCGCGTAGTATTCGCGGTCTTCCATGGTGAGGGCGTCTCGAACGCGAACGCCAGTGGCCCGTTGGGAGGCGTCATCGAACATGACCTGTGTGACAATTGAGTCGGGACGCAGCGTGAGACGTCCTGTTTTTGCTGCTGCGGGAAGGGTCGCTGACTGCGAGCTGAAGTAGCCGCCGAAGGGGCAGCCGAGATTGCATTTGTTGCGGAATTGGCAGGGACCTCGTCCCACCTCCATCTGCTCTTTGCGAGCGGCGGAAAGATTGGCGACTCGGCCAATGGTGAGGAAGCGTCCCGGGAAACTCTTTTCCAAGCGCTTTTTGACCTCTTTTTCCACGTGATACATGTCCATGGGAGGGAGGAAGTCGCTGTCGGGCAGTTGGGGAAGGCCGAGTTTTTCGCCAGAAATGCCGGCGAATTTTTCAACGTAAGAGTACCACGAGGCGATGTCCTCGTAGCGAATGGGCCAGTCGACGGCGATTCCCTCTTTTAGATTCGCTTCAAAATCGATGTCGCTAAGTCGATAACACTGGCGACCCCACATGATTGATTTTCCGCCCACGATATTGGGCCGGAACCAGTCGAAGCGCTTCTCTTCTTTGTAGAGGGCGTCGCAATCCCGCATCCAATACTTCTCCGTCATTTCATTGTACGGGTAGTCGCGGGATAGCTTGGGGTGAGAGTCGATCTGTTCGACGGTGAGTTGGCCGTTGTACTGAGATTCCCAAGGGGCCTTTAGAGCATTCTCGTACCCCGAGATGTGTTCGAGTGGACGTCCTCTTTCGAGCATGAGAACCCGGAGAC
>CANFNA010000023.1 GCA_947448395.1 Chthoniobacteraceae bacterium | reverse complement strand
TACGACTTGGATCGTCTGGTTGCGGGGGAGTTGGCGAGGGAGCTTTCGGTGGAACTTCCTGAAAGTTTGGAGAGCGTCTCTGCTCTGGCAAATCTTGTCATTACGGTGGTGACTGATGACGCAGCGATGGATTCTTTTTTTCAAAAGAGGGAGATTCGTTGCTCGCAGGCAACCCGGCAGGGATTCTTTTCATTAACTGCGCCACCGTGAGTCCGTCTGTACATGTTGAGGTGGAAAAAAGGGTTGAGGTGGTCGGGGCACAGTCGCTGGAAGCATGCATGGCTTCGAGCATTCCGCAGGCTCGGGATGGAACTCTTTACCTTATGTGTGCAGGACGTAAACAGGCATACGATCGTGCGAAGCCTGTGTTGGAGGCGTTGGGCAATTCAATTCGATATGTCGGCGATGCAGGGCGCGCAGGACAGGTGAAGGCGCTGGTCAATATGGTGATGAACATGAATACCGCGGCTCTCGCTGAAGGATTGGGACTGGCCGATGCATTGGGGTTGGACCTGACGATGGTACAGGAAGTGTTTTTCCAAACGGGTGCGAATTCGCGAGTCTTACAGACCGACGGAGCGGATATGCAACACCGAGAGCATTCCTGTTTCTTCTCCGCAGCGCACGCAGCGAAGGACAGTGGAATTGCCTGCAGAATGGCGTGCGAGATCGGACTAGATTTGCCGCTAGCAAAAGTGACCCTGGGCCAGTTCGAGAAACTGGTTCGGATTGGATTGGGAGAGTCTGATAAATCAGCCGTGTCAGAGTTGACTTTCAAGTCCCGTAGAGCGGTTGAGTTGGATTGAAATGGGGTGGCGTCTTTAGGTGCGAGCGGCGTCGGAATTGGGATTGTAAGTTGGTTTAGAGTAGCGGTTCCGCGCTCGTCCGTTTCTGGGTTGCTCACAACCTCGAGGGCTGGAGAAAACATCATTGGATCCTTATCCGAATGGACTCCAAGTCAGACTCGGTCACTTCAAAACCACGTCGGATAGCACCACCGTATCCGAGGTGACAGGCAGATGAGAACAGAAACCTAATCCCACGTAGAAAGGTCCGTCGAGATGGAGTTGAGCGGCGCCATCAACCTCGTGCATGGGCTCGCCATTCAAGCTAACCAGCAGTGCAAAGGCGTCGCCGCGCTTGGTGATGCCAAGGCGAATGGGGGGCGCGTCGGCGCGACGATCTCCTGCCTTCACGCGGCAGGATTCGACGATCTTTGCACCTTTCTCCGGCCGCTGTGCCAGATGAATCAAACCGGCGCCATGCAGGGCAACCATGACGGTCTTAGAATCGTCGTTGAGATCCTGGCGAAACATGAGCACGGCCTTGCGGTCATAATAGCCATTTCGGTTTGGGAACGTGACGCTAGCGCTGAGCGAGACGTCTCCAGACATTTGTTTCCACACGTAGCGAAGCTCATCACGTTGATACCAAATGTTATAGCTCGCAGAGGTGAGTCTATATTGACCTGTTCTGGCGTTGTAGTTTGCGTTCCCCGGAAGCAGCGGCCCTCCGACGTCCGCCTGACCTTCGAAAATCCCAAGCGGTTGGTTCAGGAGGACGGTGGGACGATGAAAACCCTCTGGAGGGGGCACCTGCTTGTGCGGATTCGGCGCCGGCCTGCTTGGCAACGACCAATCCGGCGGAACCGGCTTGGTCACGCTCATAAACGCCAGCTTTCTGCTGTCTGGTGCCCAGGAAGGTACATTCAGCGTGCCTTGACCACCGAAGAGTTTTGCCAGATCGCGAATCTCGCCTCCCGCAGTCGGCATGAGGCGAATCACCACATCGCGATTTTCGGGATGCTCATCGGCGATCACGTCTTTGCCGAAGCTGATAAAGACGAGCCATTTGCCATCCGGCGAGAGATGGGGAAACCAGTTTTGATATTCATCGGCAACAACCGGCTCCTGTTTGGAGCCATCGCTCTGCATTCGCCAGATTTGCATCGAACCGTTCCGCTCTGAGTTGAAGTAAATGTAGCGGCCGTCCGGCGAATACTCGGGTCCGTCGTCGAGGCCAGGGTTTGTGGTCAGGCGCTTTTCTGGACCTCCGGCAGTGGGAATAGTGTAGATGTCAAAGTTCCCATCGCGCTCGGCGCAGTAGGTCAGAGTTTTGTCGTCGGGCGACCAACCATGCCAGTAGGACGGGGCCCGCGGAGTTACCAACCGCGCTTCGCCGCCATCGATCGGTAAGACAAAAATCTGCGATTTGGTTTCACCCGACCGTGCACTCACTGCGAGCTGCTTTCCGTCAAACGAAATGCCATGGTCGTTGTTGCACTTCTTAGCCATTCCGGTGTCGATCAATTGTGGCTTTGTGCTGGGCGACGGGGTCGGTTTTGCATCCGCTGTGATGGGCAGTTTGTAGATGCCGCCTTTGAGGTTAAAGAGCAGGTAATGCCCATCCCGCGACCAGTTCGGCGCTTCTACGTGATCGCGTGTGCGATACACAATGTTCCGTTCCCCAGTATCGATGCCGATCGTCTCGATCGAGTATTCGAGTCCAGTCGTTGCGGTAACGGTGGGGGTTTGTTGTGCATCTAAATCGCCGAGGCTGCCGGCGATTAAGACAGCGGTGGAGGCATGCCAAATCGTCGTGATGCAGGTTCTGCCAAGTTGGTGGAGGGGAGTTTGAAGGTTTGTCCTCACGGGTTTGGATTCTTTGGATCGATTTGAGTTGGGACTGGTTTTGAAAAAGCTATGAAGCCCTACGGCACAAGCCGCGTGAGCTTCTGTGGATGTTCGCGAGCATTCGTGCGAAGCACCATTTGCACGTCGTCAGCATAGTGGCCAGAGAAGGCGACTACGCCGTTCGCTGGCGTTTCGTTGCCGGCGATGGCCTTGATTTCGACAACCAAGAAATCCGTATCTGGCGGCACAATGAGGCTGCCAGTCACTCGCTGCCACGTGTTGGGATCCTGATCGGCTACAACGCGCCAAGTGCTGTAACCCAGTTCTTGATGTAGTTTCTCCTCCCAGTTCCTGCGAACACAGGAAGGATCGCCAGCGAAGGCCCACATGCTGGCTTCGAATTGAGACGGAGTGCCCGCTGGTTCCGAGATACAGTTAAACCACGCCGACCAATCGACCACGGCCGTCCCGCTGGCAATTGCGTCTCGCCAGGGTTTGATGTCGATGAATTGATACATGTTCCCGTGGTAGGCTCGTGCTGGGAAGCCGTCCTTCGAATCCGATCGCAAGAAGCGGAACATGCGCTTTCCCTCATGCGGGGTAATGCCCCTCTGCTCGCCTACTATCTCGGAGAAATCGCCGCTCCAGACCCCAAAATGTAGCGGAATGCCGTCTGGCAATGGGGCTTCTTGCTCCTCAAATCCTGCATTCGCTAAAATCAACATCTGCTGCACGATCCGTGGATTTGAATGTCCAAAGACGAGCGATGTGCAGAGCATCCCAAACACAATCCCCGCTGCGGCTGCAGTCAGCGGACGCCAGGATAACCAGTGCGTCCAGCGACTCGCCTCGATTGGAAGCGGCGAGGTGATTTCATCCGGAGGAAGCTCGATATTCAGAACAGGCGATGCGCGGAGAGCCTCCGGAAGTGAGGATTCCAAAAACCAGTCGTCGCGCAAGGCCTCGCGAGCTTGTCGTTTTTCGAGAGCTTGGGTGAGGCGTCGTAACTGTTCGTCGGATAGATTGCCTTCGCGCCATTTATTTAAGAGGTGCTCTATGTCAGTGACCATGGATTTGGCTTTCAGAAAGTTTTCGTCTTACACACTCGAGCAATGCGCGTCGCACTCGGTAGAGGGCCTTCGTGATCGCCTCAATCGTTTGACCCATGGCGGTGGCCACGGCGTGCATTGATGCGCATGCCTGATAGCGAAGCTCAAGGATGCGTCGGGATCGCTCCGGCAGCGCGGCAACACATTCGTCCAGCGCACTCTGACGTTCGGTCCAAGCGGTGGTGTCTACGTCCGTCTCAGCAAAGGCGAGTTCAACGCGGTCAAGAAACGCTTCAAGCACGGTGCTATCCGCAACAACCTTAGCTGATTTTTGTTTTTCCCAATGCCGCCGAATTAGATTTCGAGCCACCCCTCGACACCATGCGGCTTGATTGTCCAGTTGCGTGCCTTTCTGCGCTTCTGCGGCAAGCAGCACCCAAACTTCTTGCAGCAAATCTTCAGCCGCGTGCGGATCGCGGAGCAAACCGCTCACAAACGCACCGAGTCGATGCCGGTCATGGATAAACTCGGCAGCGGCGCGTTGGACGGCTTCACATTCAATCGACATGCATCGAATTGTCCGGCGGGCTAACGAAACATGGACAAATTATTTTCGGAAAAGACTGCGGACGGGAAAGCATTGAGAGGGCTGGCTTGACAAGGCGAGCCGCCCTCAGGTAGGAGGTCTGACCACGGCCATGTCTGCGCTGCTTGCTCTCTTGAAGGGGTCCCCTCGTTTTTTTAGTTTTTTGGCCGTCACCGTTTTAGCTGGAGCTGGAGCTGGGGCTGAACGAAGTGTGGCCGCCCCTGTAGATTTTGAGAGAGATGTGCGCCCTATTTTCGAAAAGCACTGTATCGAGTGTCACGGATCGAAAAAGCAGAAGGGCGATCTTCGACTTGATGCGAAGGGTTTTGCGTTTCGCGGTGGTAAGGATGGGGTGATTTTGATCGCCCATTCGCCGGAACGCAGCTCCATTTTGGAGAAGATCGAAAGCGCGGATGAAGACATAAAAATGCCGCCGAAAGGTGACCGCCTTTCAAGCATCCAAGTCGCGACTTTAAGGCGTTGGATTGAGGAGGGTGCTGTGTGGAACGAAACCGAGGCCGACCGCGCGGCGATTGTGGATAAACGTGCTGCGCATTGGTCTGTGACGCCGGTGGCCAAAACATTTCCGCATGAGGCATCCATCGATCATTATGTGGGTAACGAACTTCGACGCAATGGGCTGGATTACGCTCCCGAGGCTGATCGCAGAACACTGATTCGGCGCCTCTCTTTTGATTTGCTTGGACTCCCCCCAACTCTCGAACGGACGCGCGCTTTTGAGCGCGATTCTGGGCCTGACGCTTATGAGCGGTTGGTGGATGAGCTTCTCGCATCGCCACATTACGGAGAGCGCTGGGCGAGGCATTGGCTCGATATTGCACACTATGCAGATACGCACGGCTTTGAGAGAGATCAGCTTCGTCCCAATGCGTGGCGTTATCGCGACTACGTCATTCGCTCACTAAATGCTGACAAGCGCTATGATCTTTTTTTGAAAGAGCAGATTGCGGGTGACGTGCTGTTTCCTGAAAATGCCGAGGCAGTGGTTGCGACTGGTTTCTTAGCAGCCGGTCCGTGGGATTATGTGGGTCAAATCGAGACCAAAAGTGATGTTCTCCGGCGTGCTGCAAGGGCTGCTGACTTGGACGATATGGTCACGCAGGTGCTTACGTCCACGATGGGACTCACGATCAACTGTGCGCGATGCCACGATCACAAACTCGATCCGATCTCGCAGGAGGAATACTACAAACTCTGGTCTGTATTTTCCGGGTTGAAGCGGGGCGATCGCGACGCGGATCCTGTAAACGCGCGGAAGATTGGAGCACAGCGCGCCGCTTTAGAATTGGAACTTCGATCAAAGCGCAAAGACTTGCTCGCATTAGGCTCGGGCTTCCTGGATTTGGCGGATGTTGTTGGAGGAGGGGATGGAACCGGCGACGGCAAGACAGGGTTTGGCATTCACCTGCGCACAGGCAAAAGGGTTAGCGAGAAACTTGGTGTTCAATCGGATTTTCCTTTGAATCAGCTTCAAAAGGTCATCGGAAAGGAGGGGCAGGACTCGGACAGTGAATTTGTGAAGGCGGTCTTTGTTCCAGACGGAACCAGTCCTGTCTTGCTGGGTGCCGGAAAGGCAATTTCCGGCCTGCCAAAAACAAATGGTCAGACTTGGGATGCGATTCGGAAAGGGCCTCTGAACGCGCAGAGAACGACGACAGTGAACCTTGTCGACTATTCAAAGGAAGGACATTCGATTCTCGGCATGCACGCAAATGGAGGGATCGTGTTTGACCTGGCTGCACTCCGGAAGAGGCATGGGTTGCGGGGAATGCGACTGACTGCCGTTGTTGGTTTTGGGGCAGGCAAAGAAGCCGCGGATACCAAAGGCGATTTTTCAGTTTTTGTGGATGACACTCCTCGATTTCAGGCGCTTAGAATGCTCAAAAAGGATCACTTCGTCTTAAATCTCACCATCGAAGAATCCGCGAATACGCTGACCCTGATTGCCACCGACGGAGGCGATGGAATTGGAAGTGATCTGTTGTTTCTTGGGGATGCAAGACTGGTTGGTGAGACTGAACAGTCGCCTGAATTAAAAACTCGTTTGGAAGCGGTGCGGTCTGAAGTTAGTAAGATCGAATCCCGACTAAAAGGGCTCCCGGAGGTGGCCAAGGTTTACGCCGTGACGACTGAGGATTTGCCAGCGGTGGTGCGTGTGCAGAAGCGCGGCAATCCGGAGGACTTGCTAGGAGAAGTTGCGCCTGGGGCATTGCGATGGCCGGGGCATGGAGCGACTGATTTTGGTGATAACTCAATGCCTGAGGGAAGGCGTCGTGCGGCACTTGCAGACTGGATTGTCGATCCTGCAAATCCATTAACTAGGAGAGTCATCGTGAATCGCCTTTGGCAGCATCACTTTGGGCGAGGGATTGTGGGGACCCCAAGTGATTTCGGACTTGGCGGCGAGGAGCCTTCACATCCTGAGTTGCTGGCTTGGCTCGCAGATCAACTGCTTCAACAGGAATGGTCCCTGAAAAAAGTGCATCGACTCATTTTGATGAGCCGTGCCTACAGACAGGATTCTCGCGGGAGCGGTGGGGCAGGTGACGCCGAGTCTGACTCTCAAAATCGGCTTTTGTGGCGGCAAAATCCGAGGCGTCTTGACGCGGAGTCGCTTCGGGATGCAGTGCTACAGGTGAGTGGTCGTTTAAATCCGGAAGCGTTCGGGCCGGGATATCGTGACTTCAAGTACTTCGAGGCCTACGCGCCAGTCTATGAGTACGTCACGCCTGACAAATCAGAACTGTGGAGGCGGAGTATTTATCGATTTGTGGTTCGAACCACCCCGCATCGTTTCATGGGAACCTTGGATTGTCCGGATCCCGCGAATTTGACTCCGGTGCGAAATCAGACAACGACGGCGTTACAGGCTCTCTCGCTGAGCAACAACGAGTTCATGCTTCAGCAGGCAAAGGGTCTCGCAGAAAGGATTGAGCACGAGGGATGTCGTGGAGAGTCGGCGGTGGAACGAGCATTTGAGATATGTTTTCAGCGAACTCCCAGCGAAACAGAGAAGCGTGCTGCGGCGGGACTGCAGTCTCGACAGGGGTTATTCGCTGTGTGCCGGATGTTGCTCAATACGAACGAATTTCTTTATGTCGACTGATGCTCTATTTCCCGAATGGGACCGCCGAGGGTTTCTTAGCAAAGCGGGCGGCGGTCTTGGCGGCGTTGCACTCGCTGCGCTGCTCGGTTCAGAAGTCCGTGGAGCCTCTGGGTTGATGGATGCGAAAGCTGGCCAAATCAGGCCGCGTGCACGCGCCGTGATTCAGATTTTCTGTCCTGGCGGTTTGAGTCATGTGGATACGTGGGACTACAAGCCTGAGTTGACGCGGCGTCAGGGGAAACCATTTGACTCGGATGGGAAGGTCCAGTTTTTTGCATCGAAACCCGGGAATTGTCAGGGGAGCTATTGGCCATTTCGGCAACATGGGCAATGTGGACGCTGGATCAGCGACCTTTTTCCTGGCTTGGCTAGGCATGTTGATGAAATTGCGTTTTTGAATTCTATGCAGAGCAAGAGTGCTTTGCATGGTCCCGCGATGTTCATGGCCAATAGTGGTTTTACACTTCCCGGATTTCCTTCGATGGGCGCTTGGGTGACCTATGGGTTGGGCTGTGAAACGAAAAATCTACCTGCCTTCGTGGTTCTGCCGGACCCCCGTGGGCTGCCTCCGGGAGGTGTGATTAACTGGGGTGCAGGGTTTCTTCCGGCGGTTCATCAGGGAACTGTTTTAGAAACAGATGCCGCAAGGCCTCCCATTAGTGACCTATTTCCTCCGGAGGCATTTAGCCAGATGACCAAGGAGCACGAGCAGGACAGTTGGGAGTTTTTGCAAAATATGAATCGCGAGTATCGGGCTGGAAGGTCCGCAAATAGTGAATTGGATGCGCGGATTGCGGCGTATGAGATGGCGGCACGCTTGCAGTTAAGTGCGCCTGAGGCGACGGATTTGTCTCTTGAGACGGATTTAACAAAGCGGCTCTACGCATTAGAGGATGCCGACCGTGGACCATTTGGCCGGCAGTGCTTGCTTGCAAGACGGTTGGTGGAACGAGGCGTTCGATTTATCCAGATCTATTGCGGAGCTGAGAATACCGGTGCTAAAAAAATCCGTCCGAACTGGGATAGCCACGAGGATCTTGTGAGGGATCACGGATATTGGGGGAACGTGCTGGATTCCGGAGCCGCAGCGCTTCTAGCGGATCTCAAAAGCCGCGGGTTGTTGGAGGAGACGCTCGTGATCTGCACCACGGAGTTTGGACGGCAACCCGCTTCGCAAGGAGGGAAGGGGCGCGATCATAATGCGTCGGCATTCACTGCGTGGATGGCAGGAGGTGGCGTTCGAGGTGGAATTGCTTACGGTCAGACCGATGAACTCGGGTACGCCGCCGTGGAGCATCCCACATACTACTACGATCTGCATGCGACCGCGTTGCATCTCCTCGGACTCGACCATGAGGCACTGCATTTTTATCACAATGGAATCCAGCGTCGTCTCACCGACGTGCATGGCAAACTGATCCGACAAATAGTGAGCTGAATTGACGATGGAGCGGCTGTAGTGAGTCAGAATGCGACAGACTTTCCTGCGGTTGGGATTGCGTAGAGACCAGTCGAGTCGGGCTGCACTGGTGCATGATCGCTCAGGCTGCGGATTTCGGGTGCTAGCGATAGGGTGGAATTGAATGCGGCATCCCACTCGATGACTTTGCCGGAATAGGCGGCCATTCGACCCATGATTGCGGTGAGCGTGCTTTTCGCGCCGTAATCCGACTCATCGTAGGCAAGGTCTTTTCGAATGGCCGTGAAGAAGTCGTTGTGTTCCTGCTGATACGGATTTTCACCTCGCTCTGACTTCATTTGCCAAGGACGTTTTCCAGTGATGCTGTAGACTTCACGGCCATCCAGAAAGTCAGCCTTTCCCTCGGTTCCGACGGCGTGATTTGAAACGCTTGCCCAACAACCCGGACGCCGATCGCATTCACCGAAAAGCCTTCCGCCGCTCGCATATTCCCATTCGACGGCGAAATGGTCGAAGAGGTTGCCGTAATCAGGGCTGCGCTCGCTGAGTGCGCCCATTCCGTGGGCTCGAACGGGATAGTCGCCGTGAATCCAGTTTGAGATATCGATCCCGTGGACGAGGTTGTCGACAATGAAGTCTGCCGAAAGCCATGAGAAGTAATACCAATTCCGGCACTGATATTCGAGTTCGCTCATCTGGGCCGTACGCACCAAGCCCGTGCGAAGGGGGGTGTTTGCGAAGGCACGAGTGTAGATAATCTCTCCTAATTGCCCGTCGTGAATTCGATGCACCATTTCCTGAAAAGCTTTTTTGTGGCGGCGTTGGAATCCGACGGCGATTTTCAGGTTCTTCTTTTTTGCATCGGCGGCAGCTGCCAAAACACGTCTGACACCGGGTGCATCAACCGCGACTGGTTTTTCCAAGAAAACATGTTTTCCAAGACGGACGGCTTCTTCGAAGTGCGAGGGGCGGAATGCGCACGGAGTGGCGAGGATCACTACGTCTGCCAAAGCGATCGCTGACTTGTAGCCGTCAAATCCCACAAACTGCCTCTCTTTGGGGACGTCGGCGCGCGGGCCATGTTGGTTTCGCAGTGCTTGCAGGCCGGACTCGAGCTTGTCCGAAAACAAATCAGCCACGGCTACAAGGCTGGTGTTCGGGTCCGCCAAGAGCGCTTGATTGGCGGCGCCAGCGCCTCTGCCGCCGCACCCCACCAACGCAATCCTCAGCGGTTGCTCAGCGTGCTGAGCGCGTCCTATATTCGGAAAGTCTGCTAATGAGACGGTTGTCAGCAGCGAGCCGGATGCTCGTAAGAACGAACGGCGGTTGATTCGAGAGAGTGATGAGGGGGCGTTGCTCATGGGGGATGATTTTAGACGAACGCGAGGAGGGCTTTTCCGAAAAGCCTATTGAGCGGTTTTCGGAGCGGCTGGAACCTTGGGCAGGGCCGCTGGGATGGAGACGCCAGCAGATTCCATGACGATATGTTGGAATGCATCCTTTGGCTTTCCACTATCCGGAACGAGTACGTTTTGAACCATAAAAACGGTCACGATCTTGCGCTCTGGATCGATCCATCCATTGGTGGCAAATGCGCCTCCGTGTCCAAAGCTGCCGACGGGCATCATCGAACAGGCCTTCTGTGAGAGACTATTGACCTGCCAACCAGAGGCGTACGGCTGCATTTTACCGTCGGTTTTAACCGGACTTGTCATGTCTTTGATCGCTGCTTCGGAAAGAATGTGGACGCCCTCTAGCGAGCCTCCGTTGGCGATCATCGCGTAGAAGCGACCCATGTCTGAGGCCGTAGAGAAGAGCCCTCCAGAGGGTTCAACCATATGGGTGACGCTGGAGTCACTGGTGACGAACGGATTGTACCCTGGAGTCAGTTCTTTGGTGTCCTCATCGAGTTTGTAAGTGCGAGCAATACGGGCGCGATGCGCATCATCGGGGTTGAATTGCGTGTCCTTCATCCCCAACGGGGCGAAGAGTCGCTTTTGGAGAAACTCCTCGTATTTCATCCCAGAGACCAGTTCGAGGATTCGACCGGAAACCGTCGGACCAAAGCCGTACTCGTAATTACTGCCGGGCTCGAAAGCGAGGGGGGCGCGAACAAGGGTGCTGACGTAGGACTTTAGCGATACCGCACCGTCGGTTGCCTTTCGTGGAGGAAATGCAATGCCTGCGGTGTGGCTGAGCAGCATGCGCAGGGTGATGGGTTTGGCAGGGGGGTGACCGTTGGCAAGCTTCACTTTTCCAAGCTCCGGAAGCCACTGGGAGGCGGGCGCGTCGAGTGACAGTTTTCCTTCATCCACCAAGACCATAATTGCGGCGGCATTAACGGATTTGGTCATCGACGCGATCCAGAAAAGCGCGTCTTTTTCCATGGGAAGCTTCTTTCGAATGTCGGCCATTCCGACCGCCTCATGGTGGACGACACGCCCTTGTTCCATGACGAGTGTGACGATTCCTGCGGCTTGTTTAGAGGCAATCGCCTTTTCCATGGCGGGACGGATTTCGCTTAGTTTTGCGGGGTCTAGTGCTTCCGCATAAAGCGTGGAAAGGAGCCATGCTGCCAGCAAGGGCGAGAAGAGGGGATGGATGCGAGGGATCATGGGGGTGGTGAGTGTGGGTCAGGGGTGATGGCCCTCGGGACGGATCCGCGGGAGGCCTGACGGGATTCCTTTTAGCCAGTGCATAGAATGGAATCCAGTCGGTTAACTCGTAGGTCTAAATGTTCGAAGTGATGCACAGTTTGCGAGTCACTCACTTGTCAGAAACGCAGAAACGCCACACGATGCAGTCATGAAGCTCACTCACTACGGACACTCCTGTTTCTCGGTCAGCGTTTCTTCGGCATCGGGAGTCAAAGAACTCCTGTTTGATCCATTTTTTTCGAGTAACCCTCTCGCGAGTCAATCGGGAGTTTCTGCGGAGTCGGTGAAGGCGGATTACGTGCTGCTGTCCCATGGTCATTTTGACCATGTAGAAGATGCGGTGTCGGTGATTCGAAGGACTGGCGCGAAAGCGATTGTTGGGTTTGAGATCGGGGAGTGGTTGAAGGCGAATGGAGTGGATGCAGGGCAGGTGCTGGCGATGAATCACGGGGGCACGCTGCGTCTCGAATTCGGTACGGTGCAGATGGTGAATGCCATCCACTCCAGCACGCTACCGGACGGTTCGTCGGGAGGGAATCCGGCAGGGTTCGTGGTGCGCACAAATGCTGGGGCCTTTTACTATTCGGGAGACACGGCGCTGACGATGGACATGCAGTTGATTCCGCGGCGCGGATCATTACGGTTTGCGGTGCTGTGTGTTGGCGACACGTTTACGATGGGGCCGGAAGATGCGCTGGAAGCGGCTCGGATGCTCGAGTGCGACGAGGTGGTGGGAGTTCACTACGACACGTGGCCCCCGATTGCGATCGAGAAGGACGAGGCACAGGCCATGTTTAATGGCAAAGGCAAGAAGCTTCATCTCCTTCAGCCTGGGCAATCATTCGACTTTTCTTAGAGCGATTTGGATTAGTGATTCTGATCCTGAGTCTTGTCACTTTCGTGAGTGCGCTTTAGAGCTTGGCCATGCGCTCCCCCCTTCGAATGCTCATTGGATCGGGCTTTGCCCTCGGCCTTTTTGTTTCAGCCTGCTCGAGGCCTCCGCAGTATGACCTTGTGATTGCGAATGGGCGGGTCATGGATCCTGCCAGTCAAGTCGACGCCGTCCGCAATATTGGGGTTTTGGGAGGTAAAATCGTCGCGATCTCCGAGGGCAAACTACAAGGTAGAGAAACCTTAAATGCGGAGGGTTATGTGGTTTCGCCAGGGTTCATTGATTTACACGCGCACGGCCAGACAACCGGCGACCTGCAAATCAAGGCGCGTGACGGCGTGACCACGGCGCTGGATCTTGAGGCGGGAGTTTATCCGGTGGCTGGCTGGTATCGTGCCATGGAAGGGAAAGCGCCTCTGAACTATGGAGCGACTGTCGGGCACATTGCGGCGCGGTTTGCGGCGTTTCACCCGGACATCGAAGTGGGGCATTGGGCCATTAATCGCTCGAAGGTCGCCAGCCTCGGTGCGATGCCGGCTGGATCCAATAAGGTTGCGTCGGAAAAGGAATTGAGCGCCATGGAGCAGGCGATTCGTCAGGGGCTCGATGAAGGAGGCCTCGGGATTGGCTTTGGGATCAATTATACGCCGGCGGCGAACCAATCGGAGATTGAGGCGATGTTCCGAGTCGCTGCTGAGCGCAAGGTTCCGGCTTTTGTGCACACTCGCGCCTTCGGGATTGCTGCTATTCGCGAGGCCATTGATACGGCGAAGAAGACGGGTGCGTCTCTGCATATCGTTCACGTCGGGAGCAGCGCGATTGGTGACATGAAAGAGGTGCTCGAGTTGATCGACTCCAATAAAGCTGCGGGTATGGATTTAACGACCGAAGTCTATCCGTACATTGCAGCCTCAACGACGTTGGAGTCCGCGATGTTTGACCCTGGTTGGCAGGATAATCTGAAGATCAATTACGGCGACTTGGCGTGGGCGGCAACTGGGGAGCGATTGAATCAGGAGAGTTTCGATCGTTATCGCAAAGAGGGTGGATGGGTGATCATTTACATGATGAAGGACGAGAACGTGGAGCAGGCGATTGCCCATGCTGGAATCATGATCGCTAGCGATGGAGTTCCGTTTGTGGATGGCAAGGGGCACCCTCGCGGTGCTGGAACCTTTGCGCGTGTTTTGGGCCTGTATTGTAGGGAAAAGAAGTTGCTCTCTCTCATGGATGCCCTTGGAAAGATGACGGTGATTCCCGCTCAGCGGATGGAAGGGCATGTCCCTTCGATGAAACGGAAAGGGCGGCTGTCAGTGGGGGCGGATGCGGATATTACCGTGTTTGACCCAAAGACTGTGATTGATCGGGCGACCTTCGATGAGCCGACCACGCCATCAGCTGGAATTCCGCATGTGCTCGTGAATGGTGTGTTTGTCGTGCGTGACGGCGGCATCGTCGAGGACGCTCGGCCTGGGCGTCCAGTTCGTGTGGAGTAGAGGGTGTTTGGATGTGGTCTCAAGTCTTTGCGATTGAGGGGTGTTGAGGCCGGACTGGCATGTTTGTAGAGCTTTTGCGGAGTGGCTCTGGGGTTGTCTGGCTAAGTTCGAGAGGAATATTTAGGAAGCTTCGCAGGAGTCTGCTGGCGACGTGAAAAGGCTTTCTAATGAAAGGGGTTTCTGACGTGATGCAGTCCACCCCTCGGAGGATTTTGCCATCGTGGAAATCTTCTAGAATGTCTTTTTTAAACCGTCCCAATTCTCAGCAGGCTCTCTCAGAACGAATCACGGCGTGTTTCGTCGTGTTTCTCATGCTTTTGAGCCAGCAAGTGCAGGCCATTCCCTACTATTGGGTGACGAACCAAACTTCTGGGTCCCTCGGCACATCGGCTTACTTCTCTTCGAACCCTAGCACCACAGGGACGCTCGTTTTCCCTTCCAGCCCGCAAAATGACATGATTTTCGGGAGCGGCGTTGCCGGTGCGATGCTTGGCATCACGGGCGGAGCTCCTGTGATCATGAATACGCTTCAGGTAACAACGACGTACCCGCTTGCCACGGGGATTACGACGTACACAAACAATGTAAGTATTTATTCCGGCATCATCTTGGGTAATGGCGCGACCTTCAGTTTGAATACTCCGTTGGTTCTCATGGATAACGTCACCTTTGATGTGGGTGTGGGAGGGTCGCTCACGCTGGTTTCGACGAGCCCGATTTCAGGACTGGGTTATGGGCTCACCAAGACGGGTGCGGGGAAGGCTACTTTAAAAGGGATCAACACCTACACGGGTGGAACCACCGTGAGTGCAGGTTCTTTGTTACTCAGTGGAGGGAGTAACCTGCTTTCAACGAGTGGTGCTATTACAACCTCGGGAGGGACTTTAGATTTTGGGGGATTGAGTCAGACGACCTCTGGAGCGATCACGCTCCTGGGGGGGCGGATTCAAAACGGGACGCTCACGACGACGGGGAGTAACTTTGACGTTCGGGACGGCACGGTGAGCGCGATTCTTGCCGGTTCATACGGGATTAACAAAACGACGACGGGGACGGTTATTTTAAGCGGATCTAATAAGTTCACGGGCCAGACGACGATTAGCGATGGGTCCTTGGTGATCAGCGGAGGCGATAATCGACTTTCTGCGAGTGGCGATATTACGGCATCGGGTGGGATTTTAGACTTGGGTGGGTTTAGTCAGACGACTTCTGGAGCCGTCACGCTGGCGGGCGGCGGCATTCAAAACGGGACGTTGACGAAGTCTGGGAGTGATTTTGATGTTCGGAGTGGCGAGGTGAGTGCCAATCTCGTGGCGCTGCCGCCTCTTAGCATTGGGCTTCTTGCAAGATTGAGTTTTGAAGGTGACTTAAATGACGGATCGCCTGTTGGAACCCACGACGGAACGTGGGTTGGTTCGGCGTCTTTTGCAGCAGCGGCTCCCGCTGGAGTCGGGGCGGGAATCTCCTCTGCTTATTTTGACGGGGCGAACCGAGTGAATCTAACCAACGGAGCCGATCTCAACGTCAACACTGGGGTGGCTTACACCATGAGTGCTTGGATTAAAACCGCTTTCACGGACACGACCCAGCGCGTGATTCTTGCGAAGGCGAGCGGAAGCGGGGGCTCGACGCTCGCTTTTTTTGTCGACGGCTCGGGCAAACTCAGGGTCGACACATACGGGGTGAACGCGGTGAGTTCGTCTGCGTCGGTGCGCACCGGAAACTGGGTGCACGTCGGCCTTTCTTACGACGGCTCAACGTTTCGTCTCTATGTCAACGGTGTCTTAGATGGTTCTAAAGCCTTTAACGGGGGCAATGAGTCTGGAGGGAGTTGGACCTTCTCGATTGGGCAGTCTTCCTCCTCATTTCCTGGGGGAAAATTCATCGGGAACATCGATGAGGTTTGTTTCTGGAAGCGGACGCTTACGGCGTCCGAAGTGGCCGAGGTCTGTGCCTTTGGGGCGGACGGAAATCCAGCGAACTGGCTGGGGCTGAACAAGACAACAGCGGACACGGTGACCTTGAGTGGGACGAATACCTACACAGGAGAGACGACCATTGCGGGCGGAACACTCCAACTCGGAAATGGGGGAGCGTCTGGTTCTTTGAGTCCCTCGAGTGCCTTATCGGTGAGCAGTGGTGCTGTGTTGGCCTTCGACCAGAGCGATACGGTCTCTCAGGGAACCGATTTTGCAGACGGGATTTCCGGGGCCGGCAGCGTGATGCAGCTAGGGTCCGGAAAGTTGGTGCTCTCGGGATCAAACACCTTCGGTGGTGGCGTGAATCTATTGTCAGGAACCCTCGGAGTGCACTCAGGCAGCGCATTGGGAACTGGCCTGTTGACGATTGGGAACGGGGCGGCTCTCAATAACGCGAGCGGTTCTTCTGTCACGCTCTCAAACAATAATGCGCAAAGTTGGAATGGGGACTTTTCCTTTTCGGGTGGCAGCAATCTGAACCTAGGGACGGGTGCGGTTACATTGGGAGCGAATTCAACCGTGACGGTGAGCGCCGGAACGTTGACTGTAGGGGGTGTCATTGGTGGTGCGTATGCACTGGAGAAGTCCGGTGCTGGGGCAATGAGTTTAAGCGCTGCAAATACGTTCACTGGCGGAACGACAATTACCGCCGGTTCCCTGTTCCTGAGCGGAGGGAATAATCGACTTTCCACCAGTGGCGACCTCACGAGCTCTGGAGGGCTTTTAGACTTGGGAGGATTCAGCCAAACGACTTCCGGTGCGATCACGCTGATGGGTGGTCAGATTAGAAACGGAACGCTCACAACGACGGGGGGCGATTTTAACCTTCAAAGCGGTACGGTCAGCGCAACCCTTGGCGGGGCGGGCGGGCTCACCAAGACGACGGCCGGGACGGTTGCTTTAAGCGCTGTGAACACGTTTGTTGGCGCGACGACTATCAGCGATGGGGCCTTGTTGATTAGCGGGGGGAGTAATCGACTTTCAGTCAGTGGAGATCTTACGGTTTCCGGAGGGGTTTTAGACCTGGGTGGATTCAGTCAGACGACTTCGGGTGCCATCACGTTGATGGGCGGTCGAATTCAAAACGGGACGCTGACGACGACGGGTGGCGGGTTTGATGTGCGGAGTGGTACGGTGAGCGCGAGTCTTTCCGGGGCGTCTGGGTTGAACAAGACGACGAGTGACAAGGTGATTTTAAGTGGAAGCAATACCTACACGGGTGCAACGATGGTCGCGGGCGGGACGCTTCAACTTGGCGATGGTGGTGCGACAGGTTCGCTGAGTGCCTCGAGTGCTTTATCGATTAGCAGTGGGGCTGTGTTGGCCTTCAATCAGAGCGACACGATCACGCAGGGGATAGACTTTGCAACGGGTATTTCGGGCGCTGGCGGGGTCGCTCAGTCAGGGAGCGGCAAGTTGATCTTAGCTGGCTCCAACACCTTTAGTGGTGGAGTGAGTCTCTTTGCGGGAACCCTTGGGATTCATTCAGCGAGCGCTTTGGGAGCGGGAAGTTTGACGGTGGGAAATGGAACGACTCTGGATAACACAAGCGGCTCGTCGATGACGCTCTCAAACAATAACGCACAGATTTGGAATGGAGACTTCACGTTTACGGGGAGTAACCATCTGAACTTGGGAACTGGCGCTATCACCTTGGCTACAGATTCAACGGTGACGGTCGGTTCTGGAACACTGACTACAGCCGCCGCGATCAGCGGGGCATATGAGCTTGGAAAAGCGGGAGCAGGCGCATTGACATTGAGCGGGGCGAACACTTTCTCGGGTGGGATGCTGCTCTCTGATGGAATGCTCAATCTGAACCATTCGAGCGCGCTAGGCGCAGCGGCCTCGGTGTTCACAATTGCAGGCGGGACCATCGACAATAGCAGTGGCGGTCCGCTGACGTTGAGTAACAACAATGCGCAAACGTGGAGCGGAAATTTCGCATTCAAGGGCACTAACAATCTGAATCTCGGCGCTGGCACGGTCACGTTAGGTACCAATGTGATCCTCACGGTTAGCTCTGGTACGTTGAGTGAGGCTGGTGGAATTGGAGGCGCTTATTCTTTAACCAAAGCTGGAGCGGGGATTCTGGAGCTCTCGGGTGCGAACACTTACAGCGGAGCGACGATTGTAAATTCAGGAACGTTGACGTTGAATGGAGCTGGATCGATTTCCGGAGGGAGTGTTGGGGTCAGTAGTGGTGCGGTGTTGAATGTGAATGGAAGTGGTGTTTTGGATGGCACGACTGCGTTGACTGCAGGTGGGACGGTCAATTTTTCAACGATGTCTCAGACGATTGGACCCCTCAACGGCAGCGGTTCGGTGAATTTAACGAATACCGCACTGACGCTTGCAGAGGGGACGTTTAGCGGAGTGATTGGAGGGGGAGGGAGTGTGGTGAAAACTGGAGGTGGCACGTTGAGTTTGAGTGGGGCGAACAACTTTTCGGGAGGAATCACTTTTGGGACGGGCGTCTTGAGGTTGGGCAATGATAGTGCGCTAGGAACGGGCACGCTGAGCATGAGTGGAGGAGTGCTCAGCAGCACGAGCACGACGGCCCGTACGTTGGGGAACGGATTGATTTTGAGTGGAACGATCAGGTTTGGAGATGCGACCAATAGCGGGACGTTGGTGTTTAACGGTAACGGGACGCTGGCTGGAGACGTGAGCGCGAACGTGCTGAGTGCGACGACGTTGAACGGGATTTTGAGTGGCGGGTATGGAGTGACGAAGAGTGGGAGCGGGACGTTGACGTTAGGCGGAGTGAATACGTTCAGTGGCGCTACAGTCGTGAGCGGAGGGACGTTGGTGGCGGTGAGCAGCGGGTTGGGCGCGACGAGTTCGATTAGTGTGAACGGAGCACGGTTGACTGCGGTGGATTACAACGGTGCGGCGCCGTTGAGTGTGGACGGGAGCGGGTACGCGACTGTGAGCGGGCTGAACTTGAGTCTTGTGGACGTGAGCAACGCAAACGTGACAAGCGCCGCAGTGAACTTCAGTGGAGCGAGTGGGACGATTACGATTGGGTCGCTAAGCGGAGTGGGCAGTACGCGCTTTGGAAGTAACGCGACTTTGACTGGAGGAGTGAACGGAGGGAGCGTGATTGTGGTTGGGGTGTTGAATGGCGAAATTCAGGGAGGGGCAGTAAACGCTGGAGCGTTGAATTCCGGAGCGGTAAACGGCGGAGTGGCCGTACTTGCTGGGTCGGGGACGATTGGAGTGATGAACGCTGGTACGATGACGGTGGGCGGACTGGCGAGTGTTGGAACGCTGAGCGGCGGGGTATTGAACGTGAACGGCAGCGGGACAAGCACGCTAACGACGCTGAGTGGCGGTTCACTGAACTTGGGAAGTGGAGTGGTAGTGAGCGTGAGCAGTGGGACGGATGCCGGATCGATCAGTGGAGCTGGTGCGTTAACAAAGACGGGAACTTCGACACTCAGTTTGAGTGGAGCGAACAGCTACGCCGGAGCAACTCTGATCAATCAGGGAGTGGTCAATATTCAGAACGGGAGTGCGCTAGGAACGAGTGCTGGATCGACGACTGTGACGGGTGGAGCTGGGTTAGAGTTACAGGGTTCAATAACCGTGAGTGGGGAGTCTTTGGTATTGAATGGGACAGGAGTGAGCAGCGGTGGAGCGCTGCGTAGCATCAGTGGGACGAACGTGTGGAGTGGGGTTGTGACACTTGGAAGTGCGAGCCGGATCCATTCGGATGCCGGTCTTTTGACATTGAGCGGCAATTTGAGCGGGACAAATATTGGGGTTACTTTTGGTGGAGCAGGAGACATGACCGTGAGCGGATCGATTGGTCTTGGGAGTGGCACATTGACCAAAGAGGGTGCTGGAGTGCTTACGCTCAGCGGAGTCAACACCTCCACAGGAGCAACGAGCGTGAACGCTGGGGTGCTGACTTTGAATTTAAGTGGCGCACTGTCTGGAACAGTCCTGGGTGTCAGCAGCGGAGCGGCATTGAACTTGGATGGAAATGCGACATTAGCGAGTACGACGGAGTTGAGTGCAAATGGCACAACAAGCTTCACCACGGTGGCTCAGACGATTGCGTCGTTGAACGGGTCTGGCGTCCTGAACTTAAACAATACAGCGCTGACAGTTGGATCTGGGACCTTCAGCGGTTTGATTGCAGGCGGGGGTTCGCTGGTGAAGAGCGCGACAGGTGTTCTGACCTTGTCGGGGGGCAATAGCTTTACTGGGGGTATTGAGTTGGTCTCCGGAACTCTCAGTGTTGGGGTGTTTGGGAATGGTGGTGAACTCACTAGCAACCTGGGTGCCTCTTCGAATCATCCGTCGAATTTGGTCTTTGCGGGAGGGACGTTGCGGTACACGGGCGTTGGAGAAACATCGGATCGGAATATGAGCATTCTGAACGGTGGGACGGCTCGGTTGGATGTTGCCGCTGGGGCAGCGTTGACTCTTGCAGGCTCTTTGGCGCAGACGTCTGGTGGATTGACGAAGTATGGGAGTGGGACCCTCGTGCTGGGTGCTCACAATCAGTATTCGGGAGTCACGAGCATTGCTGCGGGGACGCTGCGCGCTGGGGTTGTAGCGGATGCTTTTGGTTCGAATTCTACGGTCATTCTTTCGAATGCTGCAGGGGTGACCTTGGATTTGGCTGGTTACAGCAGTGCCATTGGGTCCTTGGCAGGAGGCGGTTCGCTGGGTGGGAATGTGCAACTCGGCTCTGGCTCTTTGACGGTGGGAGGTAACGGGACAAGTACGACGTATGCGGGTGTCATCTTCGGTAGTGGGAATCTTGCGAAGGAGGGGCAGGGCCAGTTGATTTTAGCCGGCAGCAGCCAATCTGGAGGGTTGACGGAAATCCGCTCTGGGATGTTGGTTTTAGATCGTGCGGGAGGCGTCTTATCAGATAGCGCCTCGGTCGTGATTAATGGGGGGTCGTTGCAGGTTAATCAGGCGGATACGGTGAGAACAGTCACATTGAGCAGCGGGATGCTTTCTGGTGCCACCCTCTCGGCATCCACGTACGTGCTTCATGGTGGAACGATAAATGGAGTGATTGGTCAGGGGGTTGTGACGGTGGATGCGAACGTATCGCTGAATGGAAGTTCTGGAGCGAGTGTCATCAACGTCGCTGCAGGGAGCTTGGTGATGGGTTCTGCGGGCGCGCTCACAAACGGGACGTTGGCGTTGACGGTTGGAACGTTGGGTTCGAGTGGTGTGGTCTTGGATTTTACGGCGAACGCGGGTGGATATACGCTGGGTTCTCAGCAGCGTTTGTCTGGGGTTGGGACGCTTCGGATGGGGGTTGGTAAGACGCTGGTGAACAATGGAAGTTTGTCTCCTGGGATTGCCTCGGTGGGAACGCTGACTGTCAGCGGGAATTACACGTTTGGATCTAGTTCCGTGTATGAGGTGGACTTGATGTCGACGGATGCTGACAAGTTGGTGGTGAGTGGTTCTGTCGCTTTGCTGAACGGCGCCAGAGTCAATCTCTCCGGGACCCCAGGGTTGGGGCATTATCTGCTTGGAAGCGCTGCCAGCGGATTCACTTCTGGCTCTCTAATTGTGAGTGGGCTGCCAGATGCTTACAGAGTGGTTCGCTCCAATACGGAGCTTTTGTTGATGCGTCTGGCAACGATTGGAACAATCAGCGCGGTGCCTGCAACGCAGAGTATTATCACCGGTGGCAGCGTTTTGTTCACCGTTTCGGTTGAAAACTCGGCGCCATTAAGTGGGAGTTCGCTGTCCTTTAGTATCGCCTCCGGCAGCGGCACGACCGGCGCGATTTCTGGACCGGTTCCGGTGTCACCTCAGAATGCAAGTGCGGCACTGAGTGGCTTGAAGTTTGTTTCGAGTACGGTTGGGCCTGGGGTGAAGGGATACTTCACCGTGAACGATTCTGGTGCGACCAACGGGGGAACTATGGGTTCGGTGTCGGTGAATGTTTTTGATCACTCTTTGCCGATCCAGGCAGGCACCCTCGACCTTGGGTACATTCATGTCGGTGGGACGATCACATCTCAGGGAACTTTGGTCGCGAATGCGCCTGGATATCGCGCAGGTCTTTTCATCACGAGTTTGAGTTCCGGGTTGTTGGATTCGGGGACTGGATTAATCGCGGCTGGGAGTTCCCGCTTGATCTCAACAGGATCGGTGAATGCGACAACAGCAGGCGTGTATTCGAGGTCGTATACGGTGAATTCTTCGGACGACCTCAGCATGAGTGGAGGCCGCGAAAACAGCGCTCTTTCCCTCACGGTGAAGGCGATCGTCTACACGGGCAAAGGGATTTGGAATCAGACGGCGTCTGGAACGTATGCATACGGAACGTTTGGAAACTGGACTTCCGATGGAGGGATTCCGGGGGTGGGTGGAACCTTGAGCGTTTGCGACACGGCGACGTTTGCAAAGGCTGGGACGTACCAGATCACCCTCAACGGGTTGAGCCCGTCCGTTAGTGCGTTAACGATGTCGACGGGGAGTTACACGGTGAACGCAGGGACTGTTGGGCCGGGGACATTTACGCTCGCGAAAGCGTCTGGGATTGGGGTGACGGTGGGTGGAAAGCAGACTTTCAACGTGCCGGTGAGTTTGCAGAATTCGACTACGTTCAACGTGGCAGGGGGTGGGGATATCTTGAGGCTCAACAACACGCTTTCGGTGTCTGGGACTTCTCGGATTACGAAGGTGGGTGCAGGTCAATTGTTGTTGGCGGGGTCGAACACTTTCCAAGGAAATACCGTGGTGAATGCGGGGACTCTGGCGATCGGCAATGGGAGTGGGTCAGCGACGGGATATGGAATGGTGACGATTGAATCTGGTGCAACTTTGAGTGGAAGCGGGACGATCGCGGGGAGCGTGCTGGTGAACTCAGGTGGTTTGCTCAGTCCGAATGTCTGTAGCGGAACGGCACGGATCACAGCGGGTTCGCTGACTTTGAATGGAGATTTACGCCTCAGGTTGGGGGCCTCGGGGTTGAACGATGCACTGAGAGTGAGTGGAACGATGGTCATTGGGGCTTCGAGCAATCTGTCTTTAGCGAACAACAGCGGCGCGAATGGGCAGGGGAGTTGGGGCGTTGGGAGTTACCAGTTGTTGACGAGCACGGGTCTGTTGAGCGGGAAATTTGCGAACATTGTGGAAGGAACCGAGGATGTGGTGCCGTATTTCGACAACTTGTTTACCTACTCGGCCTCGGGGTTGACTCTGACGCTGAGACCTTTGGTGATGCCGACGATTCAGGTGCAACCAGTCGGTACGACGGTGGATCCCGGGGCGTCTATTACGTTGCGGGTGGAGGCGGAGGGCGGCGCCCTCCGATATTATTGGCAAAAGAATGGCCGGAATATCACCAAGCCAGATGGGTCCGTGGTGACGACTCGAACGTATACGATTCCGAGTTGTGTGGTGGACGATACGGGTGACTACACGGTGGTGGTGTGGAACAAAATGAGCAACGGAACGGTCAATGTGGTGCCGAGTAAAGTTGCGAAGGTGATTGTGAGGCCGCCGAATACGGCGCCGAAGTTTCTCACGGTGAAAGTAAAATCCATTTCGGTGCCGATTGAAAAGTCAGGGACCTTGTCGGCCTGTGCGCAGAGTTCCTTGCCGTGGACTTATCAGTGGAAAAAAGAGGGAGTGGCTTTGGGGGCTCCTGTTGGGGTTGCAAAGTTGAATGCCCCAGTGGAGATCCTGTATCCGATCAAGGTGGCGACGGATGCTAGCGAGGGGTCTTATACGTTGGTGTTGGAGAATAGCGCGGGGAGGGTAGAGAGCTTTCCTGCGGTGGTTTCAGTCGTTTATCCGAGGCCGAGATTGCTTGGGGTTTCGACGCTAACGACGGGAGGTTATTACCAGTTGGCGCAGTTGGTTTCGGGTGGCGTGGCATCGCCGTCCTACTACGCGGCTTCGATTGTTGGACCATCGTTTGCGAGCATGAAGGCAAACGAAATCATTCGAGTGTCCGTTCGTGGGGCGGTCAATTACCGGTGGGAGTATTCGTCCATTAACAAGAAATTAGCGACGGTCGCCTTGTCGAATGGGGCAACCCCAGATCTCGACTTCCAACAGATCCCGAGAAATCCGGGAACGTATCGATTGATTGCGACAAATTCCGATGGAGTGACGTCACAAGTGACCTTCTTTATCAGGAGCTTTACTGCGGAGGGAGTGCCGGCGACCAGATCACTCACCTTTGTTGCTCAACCAATTTATGCAGCAGGAAAAGCGGGGAGTCCGCAGTTCTTGGATGTGTTTATGTCAGGGACAGTGCTCTCGTATCAGTGGTACAAAATGGACGCTAACGGGGTCGGGCAGATGGTTCCCGGGGCGACGGGTAACGTTTTGTATTTCGCATCGCTACAGGCTGCGGATGTGGGGATGTATTACGTCGTTGTTAAGGACAGGGCAGGCGGGACGTATACGAGCCAGCGGGCTCAGGTGGAGTTGCTTGCTCCTTAGTGGAATGAGAGTTGGCTCGGCCTGATAACTCAGGGGGTGAATTCTCGTCGTGGGAGACGCTTCCCGAGGAGGTTGCTATTTTCCGAGGTATTGGTAGGAGGGTGCTTTTCGCCCCGCTTCCGCAGCTCGCGCGCGCGGGTTCGTCGTGGGGCGCGCTAAAACTTTTCGACAAACGATTTACTGCTATGTTCTTGCGGTCATCGTGGAAATGAAACCAAGCTAAATATGAGAACCTGTCCTAATTGTGACTGCCCACCCCACGGTCAGGGTAATTTTTTGCAAACAGTGCTCTCTCCGTTTGCTAATCCAGAAGCCATA
This sequence comes from Chthoniobacteraceae bacterium, assembly GCA_947448395.1. Taxonomy (GTDB): domain Bacteria; phylum Verrucomicrobiota; class Verrucomicrobiia; order Chthoniobacterales; family Chthoniobacteraceae; genus Chth-196. The sequence goes on along the minus strand of CANFNA010000023.1, from coordinate 3,073 downwards.
GTTCGCCGGAAGTGCGGAGGGGCTATTTCCGATATTTAGAAAAACAGTGTTGGAGATGAGTGTTTGACGGTCTATTTATTTTATGGTCGGTCGATTTTTTAAATCGGCATTAAAAAATAAGATAGGTGCTGAAGTTTTTTGATCTGACTTTTGTGATTTGGCACGGAAAATGGAATATAAGTATTCTGGATTTAAGGATAATCAATTATGAGATCTGATAAAATCACGCGGCGAATCTTTGACTGCTTTACGTTTTTTAATGAATTAGACCTTTTAGAAGTTCGATTGGAGACCTTGTGCTCTGTTGTAGATGTGTTTGTAATTGCGGAGTCGCCCGTTACTTACAGCGGTCAGTCCAAGCCTTATTACTTTCTCGAGAACCAGAATCGGTTTAAAAAGTTTCTTCCAAAAATTAGACATTTAAAAGTTGAGGACATGCCTGCGGGGCTGGGATTTGACGAAAATTGGGCCCGCGAAACTCACCAGAGGAGTGCGCTGATGCGTGGCATTACGGATGCCGAAAATAGCGATCTTGTCATGATGTCTGACTTGGACGAAATTCCGAGACCCGAAAAGATCCTGCAGGCTGCTAAAATGAGTTGTGGTCTTCGTATCTTTAAAATGCGTTTTTTTGCTTATTTTTCAAATTGTGAGCTGTTTCCAGGTAATTATTTCTGGATGGCAACTGGCATGGCTGAATATGGTTTAGCTAAAGCGAAAGGATTTGAGTTTATCTTAAGAAAAATACCTACGCAGATGCGTCTGGCACCTGATGCTAGTTTGCGGAAGCGAGTTTCAGTCGCCTTGAAAAGGTTTTCTATATTAATCAGGAAAGGAATCTCTATTCACTTCATAGAAGAGGGAGGGCACCATTTCAGTTGGTTGGGAGGAGTGGATGCTGTTTTAACTAAGCGTCGAGCTATCAGTGTGCACTCTGGGGAAGTGTTCGCTGAAGATTATTTGACTACAGAAGGTGCCGAAGGCTCTATTTTAGCGGCCTTTTCAAATAGCCGCGAGATAGATGATACGATGCCGGTAATACTGAAGGAGCCTAGATTCTCTCACTTGTTAAGTGATCCGCTGAATTGGTAAGCATTCGCTTTCCGCGCCATTTCCACAGCTCGCGGGCGCGGGTTCGTCGTGGGGCGCGCTAAATGACCATCCCTCTCTCGCCGCAGGATAGTGTGGGTGGATGCGGAACTCTCTCCGCGAACGGCACAAATACACGTCGGAACGTTCATCCAGTCCCTCGACCATCCCTTCCACCTGCTCCTGTAAGCTCCGGTGACATGTACTGCGGCGTTCCCTGGAGTCTGATCGTACCCTCCTCCCCGGTAGCACCGGACTCCGCGCCTGGTTGTTGGGGTGTAGCGCGCTCCCTAAACGCAACGGCCAAACCCCAATCCATCACAAGCACCTCTCCGTATTCACCGACCATGATGTTCTCCGGCTTGAGATCGCGGTGCAGGAAGCCCTTGGCATGCGCGAATGCAACCGCATCGCAAACTTTTCGAAAAATCTCCAGAAGGCGTTGAAGCGTAAACGCGCTGAGCGTCTCCGCATCCCCTGCGGCCAGCTGCTTGATGATTTTTTGAAGCGTTTGACCGTGAATCAGCTTCATCGAGTAAAATGCCCGGCCAAGGTCGTCTGTACCTCGGCTATGCATTGGTGGGATATTCGGATGCGCAAGATTGGCAAGTGCCTCCGCCTCTTTTAGAAAGAGAGTGTCTGCAACGCTGGGGTCTGCCGTGCTCACTTTCACAGCGACCTGCCGGTTCAGGAGCGGATCGTCCGCAGAGAAAATTTTTGCCATCCCGCCCCTGCGCGCACCTCTGGCGCGAGTCTCACCAGGACCTACCGCCTCACTTCTTGCGCAGGTTCATCCGAGTGGCCGCCTCCGGTGGCACCGGAGCACCCACCGCCTCCACCGGTTGCGTGAACAAAACAAATAGCGCCAAACATCATCTTGGACGTAATTCCCCGAAGCATCCCGCGGTGAACTTTTCGCATTCTGCGGCACATATCCGTGCGCACGGTTGGCGTCACCCTTCACATCTGCAGAGGTAATCAGCCTCCGCGAGTTTCCATACGGCGACTTCGCCTCGTCCGCGTTTACGGTCGGAATCGGCGTGGCTGCGCAGATCCCGTTCCGCGACCCCATAAGGGTGCGCCGGTTCGGCGGCGAACAGGAGTGGAGGTGCGAGCAACAGGGCCGGAAGGATACGAGCGATGACTCTCATTTCAGCGAATCAGGATCGCTTTGCCGGTGCCTCCCTTGGGGGTGGCCTTGGGGTAGTCTGGGTTCGGTTTTAGTTCGACGACTTTGACCGCTTGCTCGAAGGGGAGGTCGTTCTTGGAATCCTGGGTGCGGACGCCGGTGACGGTCAGGTTGCGCACCGTACAGTCGAGGTCTGGGGAGAAGATCTCGACCCATTTCTCCGGTGCGGTTGGGCCGCCGCTCTTGTAGGTCATCGACTTCGGGCCGATGGCGACGAGGTGCCAGTCGGGAGTGATGGGATGATTCACGCGGACGTTTTCAATGGTGAGGCCGTCGGCGTTGGCGTGGACTTCGATCTTGCCGGGGTGATTGAAGATGAGATCTTCAAAATGGATCTTTTTGAGCGTGCCGACGCCGAGGCTGAAGTCGTTGTCGCGGCCTAGCTCGAGGTTAGGCTGGTCGTAGAGCTTGAACTCACGGATGTCCGAGATGCGGCGAAGCGTGATGTCCGAGATGGGACAATCCAGCGTCGTTCCGTCTGGGAATCGTTTGACGCCGGGGAGGATACGGATGGCCCTGGTCGAGGCTACGCCGTCGGGCGCGCCGGTGACGTCTTCAATGACGATGCGCTCGATGGGGCCGTAGCTGGGCGCGTAGTTCTTCCATTCCCAGGCGTTGAGCGCGACGTTGTCATCGTGCGGATCGCCTTGCACGCCCCGGATGAGGCCTTCGCTGGCGGGGCCGTTGACGTGCACGCCGTCACGGCGATGTTGGTCGAGAGTGATGTTTTCCACCGTGAACGCATGGGCGTTGGCCAGATGCACCCCGAAGGGCCTGCTCTGACGAATGGTGAGG